>DATFQZ010000016.1:0-35611 GCA_035263765.1 Candidatus Angelobacter sp.
AGAAATAGCTGTCCAAAAAGCCCGAGGGACAAAATCAGCGATTTCAGGCGCTGGCGCGGCCCCGACGGACCCCTGGAACAACAGAAGCTCCAGTTTTGCGAGCTCTCCAATCCTGGTATGCCACCAGCATGGGAGCTGCTACTGCAATCGAGGAATAGGTACCAATTAAGATGCCGACAACCAGGGCAAAGGAAAACCCGCGAAGGACCTCTCCGCCGAACAGGTACAGCGAAAGCACAGTAAGAAACGTCAGCCCGGACGTGAGCACGGTTCGGCTCAGCGTCTGATTGATGCTCCTGTTTACGATCTCAGAGAGCGTCTCGCGCCGCATAATTTTAACGTTTTCACGGATACGGTCAAATACGACGATGGTGTCGTTCATTGAGTATCCGATAAGCGTTAAAATCGCGGCGATAACCGTAAGCGTTATCTCTTTATTAGTCAAGGAGAAAGCGCCTACGGTGATTAACGTGTCGTGAAAAACCGCCACCACCGCGGCCACGCCGTAGATCAGTTCAAAGCGGAACCACAGATACACCAACATTCCCGCCAGCGAAAAACCCACCGCCAGCTTGGCTTGCGTCTTCAACTGTTCGCCAACTTGCGGGCCCACAATATCCGCCTCACGGATACCGAAGTTGCCGGTATAGAAATCCTGCTTGACAGCCTCAATCACCGGCTCAGGAACCACGCCCTTTAGTTCATCGAGACTCCGGAGCACGCCGCCGCGCTGGGTGTTCATAAAACTCATGATGGCGCGGGCGTACTTTTCATACTCTTCAGGAGCGGCATGCAGCGGATCGCGAGCGATGAGCTTGTCGCGCACTGCGGAAACCCCGACTCGATCACTGTTGTTGATGTTTTCCTTTCCTGGAACCGGATTGGTCTCCAGGGCAGCGATGATCCGGTTCTTTCCCTCGGACTGATCGGCGCTTCCACCAGTGTCTCTCTCGTCCAGTCCGATCACCACTTCGTTCGAGGTAACGCCGGCCGCAAGCTGAATGCGGGCGTTGCGCAGATTGGCCTTATCCAGAGCAGCGCGGACCTGTTTGACGTCCGGCGTGTCGACAAACTTAACGTAGACGTCAGTGCCGCCGCGAAAATCAATGCCCAGCGGCAACGGGTGACCGGTCCGCTGATACCGCACTCCCATGGAGATGAGTCCAGCGATGCTGAAGATCAGCGAGAAGCCAAGAAACCACCACTTCTTGCCAAGAAAATCAATGTTTGAGCTACGAAAGAATTCCACTTATTCAACCTTTTTCGAACTAGATGCTCAGGGCCTCGCCCCGTTGTTTGCGGCTCAGTACGGCATCAAAGATCACCCGCGAAACGAACACTGCTGTGAACAGATTGGCGAGCAGGCCGAAGGCCAGCGTGAGACCGAAGCCACTGACCGGGCCGCTGCCCACAAAAATCAGAATGATGGCCGAAACAATCGTGGTGACGTGGGTGTCCACGATGGTGACCCAGGCGCGGCTGAATCCCTGGTCCACGGCTGCGGCCGGGCTCTTGTTGTTGCGCAACTCCTCGCGGATGCGCTCAAAGATGAGCACATTGGAGTCCACGCCCATACCGACGGTCAGAATCACACCGGCGATGCCGGGCAGCGTCAGCGTCGCGCCGAAATAACCCATAAATCCCAGCAGGATAACCAGGTTCAGGATTAAGGCCAAGTCAGCGTTAATGCCGGCGGCGCGGTAGTAGATGAGCATGAAGACCATCACCGCAACCATGCCCCAAACCGCCGCACGCACGCCGGCGCGGATCGAATCCGCGCCCAGAGACGGCCCTACAGTCCGCTCTGTCAAATAGTGAAGGCTCGCCGGTAGCGCGCCGGACTGCAAAAGCTTGGCCAGATCGCTGGCGGATTGGGCAGTGAAGTTGCCTTCGATGAAACCTTGATCGTGGATTTGGCTCTCGATGCGGGGCGCGGAGACCACTTTGTTGTCGAGAACAATCGCCAGGTTGGCGGGGTCCACGCCGCCAACCTTGTGACGCTCGGTAAAGTCCGCAAATTTCTTAGCCGCAGACGCGGTCAGGAAGAAATTCACAATCGGCCGGTTGGTGTCCTGTTTCGTCCCTGCGCTGGCATCTTTGATGTCGGTGCCGCTGGCTACAGGCACGCGGCTCACCAAATAGACCCGCTCCGAGTTGCGGTCGTCTGTCCTGTCCGACTTCCCGTGCAGCAGCACCATGTTCGCGGGGATTATTCCGCCGTTCTGTTGGAGCGCTTCCTGCTCGCTGGCGAAATCGCCGCGGCTCTCACGCAGCTCCAGCCGTGCCGTGGATTGAATGATCTCTTTTACCCGCCCCGGATCGTCCACGCCGGGCAGTTCCACCAGAATCTGGTCGTTGCCCATGCCGTTTCTTTGGATGACCGGCTCGCTTACACCCAAGGAGTCCACGCGGCGGCGAATGGCTTCAATCGACTTGTCCACCGTGCGCACTTTCAGGTCCTGGACCTGGGTCGGCTTCATGGTCAGGGACCAGGCGCCCCCGGTGCCGCCAACCAGGTCGTAATCCTGGAATCGGTCCTGCGCAATTTCGCGCAACTTGGTCGTATCGTCGTTCGATACTCCCTGGACCACGATGCGTTCGGGATGGTTATCAGGATCCGGCTTGGTGATCGCGGCGAAGTTGATGTGAGCTTTGCCCAGCTCGGTCTTAAGCGTCTCGATCGCGCTATCCGTCTGCGCGCTGATCGCCTCGTTGACCATGACCTGCAAGATCAGGTGCGTGCCGCCTTTCAGGTCCAATCCCAAGTGGATGCGGTTCTGCACCGCTTCTTTGAGACCCTGGCCGTTCCAACTCGAGGGAATGCCGAAAATGCCGCCCAGAAAAACCAGAAGTACGGCAACGATGATGACGGTCTTGATTAACAGGTTCTTTTGCATTTTCTAGAAATCACTTATCCGTTTTCTTGGGTTCGTCTTCGCGAACTACCGCTCCGATCGCCGACTTGGCCACTTCCAGGCGCAAGTTGTCGGGAGGCACGCGCAAATGCACTGCGTCGTCCTTAATGGCAATGATGCTGCCGCGAATGCCGCCCTGGGTGGTCACCCGGTCGCCGGTCTTCAACTCGTTGATCATCTGCTGCCAGCGTTTCTGCCGCCTCTGCTGAGGAAGAATCAGCAGAAGATAAAAAATAGCCAGAATCGGCAACATCAGGACTATGCCGCTGAAACCGCCGCCCGGGCTGCCTCCGCCTTGAAACAGAAATGCGCTGATCACGTTCTCAATCATGGATGATCGCCAGTACCCCAACACACACGCTCCCTGAGGGGAGCAGCAGACTCATTTTTTACCGCTGAAAATACCGCCCGGGTCTCCCAGCACCTGGCCATCTTGTGCCGGAGTAATTCGGAGGCTCTCTGGCGCCTAAATTCGGGGAACTCAGGCCAGTGACACTCTCTCTGACAGCGTCCCTGAGCGGTCCCCAAGCTCTATAGCATGACGTACCGACCGCATAGTGTCAAGGTAGAACCATAGATTATGGGTCGTATTCAGAGCCGCGGCTAAGGGTTCTCCTGAGACAAACAAATGACGAAGATAAGCGCGGCTATAGCGCGCGCAGACTTTGCATCCGCACTTCACATCGAGTGGACCCTGGTCTTGGGCGAAGCGCAGGTTCTTGATGTTGACGCGTCCCTGCGACGTGAATAGCAGCCCGTGGCGCGCCGCGCGCGTGGGCAGAACGCAATCCATCATGTCCACACCCAGGGCCGCGTAGTGCGCGATCTCATCGGGATAGCCCACGCCCATCACATAGCGAGGTTTATCTTTGGGCAGGACCTCAAGGACGCACGCAATCATCTCCTGAGTCTGCGCACGCGGTTCGCCCACGCTCAACCCGCCGATGGCGTAGCCGGCGAAGTCCATGTCTACCGTTCGTTCCGCCGATTCGCGGCGCAAGTCGGCGTACATGCCGCCTTGCACGATCCCGAAGAGCGCTTGCGTGCGGCTCACCGCACTGGCCCAGGGAACCCGTTCTTTGTGGCCTTCAAAGTAATCTTTGCTTCGCTGGGCCCAGCGCATTGTCATTTCCATGGACTCCCGCGCGCGGCTGCGCTCGGCGGGATGCTCGGTGCACTCGTCAAAAGCCATGATGATGTCGGCGCCCAGCGCAATCTGGATCTCGATCGACCGCTCGGGAGTAAACAGGTGCGACGTGCCGTCCAGGTGTGAGCGGAAACTGACGCCGTCTTCCGTAACTTTTCTCAACTCGCTTAGGCTGAAGACCTGAAAGCCGCCGGAGTCAGTCAGCAGCGCGCGGCCCCAACTCATGAACTTGTGCAGTCCGCCCAGGCCGCGAATGAGCTCGTGTCCCGGCCGCAGGTACAGATGGTACGTGTTAGCCAGAACGATTTGCGCCCCGAGTTCTTCGAGGATGTCCTGAGGCACGGCCTTCACCGATCCTGCGGTGCCGCACGGCATGAAGGCCGGCGTCTCGACCGCGCCGTGCGGGGTGTCCATGCGGCCCAGACGCGCTGGGCCGGATTGGGCCTGGATGGTGAAGGGTAATTCCACTGCAAATATGGTACAGAAGAAACGTTCTGACAGTGGTTAGATTGGATTACTTGGAGGGAGCAGTCTCATGGTCCGCCACCTTTTTGTTCCAGCCGTACTCATGACGATCCTCCTCACCGCACATTCGCAGAACCCGACAGGGCCTACCTTCCAGCCGAAAAACGGCTTTGTTCCCAACGCGGAGACGGCGGTCAAGATCGCGGAGGCTGTGCTGATTCCTATCTACGGTGAAAAGCAGATTCTGTCGGAGCGGCCTTTCAAGGCCTCGCGCGAAGGGGAGGTCTGGACCGTCAGCGGAACTCTACCGCCAGGATACGTTGGGGGCGTAGCAGTAGTGAAGATCTCCAAGAGGACTGGTGAGATTCTCAGCGTGGTTCATTTCAAGTAGCTAGGCCCTAACCGTTTTTGGTCTTCGCGTATCTTGCCGCCACCTTGGCGGGATGCACGAACGTCCTGGTCACTGTGCCGCGCCCAATCTCTTCTACCCCGTTGTGCGCGGTCACGCGGAAGACAAAGAAACGTCCGTTCGAAGATTCCAAAACGGCTTCCGTCGTCACATGGGCGCCGATGGTAGTCGGCGCGCGGTGCTCGATGTTGATGGCCGTGCCTACGCTGATCTCGCCCTCTTCGCAGAATGGCAGCAAAGCATTCGCCGCGGCCCACTCCATCAGCCCGATCATATGCGGCGTAGAAAAGATCGGAGGGAGTTCTTTGTTGTGATAGTTGAGGGTGTGTTCATGCTTGACGGTGAACTCTGCCTGCCCGCGGACGCCCATCGGGACCTGTTTTGCCATGACGGCAATCTATCAAATCCACCACAACACGTCATCATGGCGACTTTGAGGTGGAATGCTTCTGTAACGAAAACCGGGCGGCAGGAAAACAAAAAGCCAGGCTGACGAATCAGCCTGGCCTTGGAAAAGCTTAGTACCTCGCGTTAGCGGTGATCGTGGTCGTGATCGCGATCATGGTGGCACCGCTCACGAGCTTCCTCCAACTGGCGGCGCTTTTGTTCGGCCTGACGGCTGTGCTCGCCATGTCTGCGGACGGCCTTCTGCAGGTTTTCCTCCGCCTGGTGGATGCGGCGTTCGCACTTATCATCGCGATCCATCGCCGGGGTTGGAATGGCGCTGCCCATCAGGAAAAAAAGGACCAGGATCATCGCCAAAAAACCGCGTTTCTTTGTCATAAAACCCTCCGTTCCGGTGGCGTGGTGAAATTCTACACCCAGAGCTGGAACGAACTGCCGCTTCTGGGAGGCGAAGGACCAAGCCCAGCTCTGTCGTCTGACCTCCGTACCTTAGTAACGGAGCTGTCAGGTGGCAATCAGGTGAAGGGCTGAATTTCTTGCCTGCAAGGAACCATCGTGCGACTCGTTCTGGTTATGAAAGTTTTCTTTGGAGGAGACTATGAAACCATTTGTTCTTGTAGCTGCTGTGGTCGTTCTGGCGGGCATCGCCGTTGCCGAAGACAAACCGCCAATCAAAGCTGTGCGGGTAACTGGGACCTCTGAGGTAAGAGTTGTGCCCGATCGCGCGGTCATCGAGGTGGGTGTTGAGAAACAGGCCGCCAGCGCTAGCGTCGCCAAGCATGCGGAAGATGCCGTGGCCCGCCGAATTCTCGACAGTCTTCGCGCTAACGGTATCGACGAGAAGGACATCCAGACGACTTACCTGTCTCTTCAGCCTCGTGCCGTCTACGTTAAGAAGGTGCGTGTCACTAACTTCGTCGCAGAACAGTCCCTCACGGTCACCGTTCGCGATCTGAACAAGTTGGAATCTGTGCTTGAATCACTGGTGAAAGCGGGCGGCAATCAAATCAGTTCTGTCCAGTACCAGACGAGCGATCTGAGAAAATACCGCGACCAAGCCCGCGATCTGGCGGTCAAAGCCGCTCGCGAGAAAGCTCGAGCCCTGGCTCAAGCCCTCGGTCAGGACATCGGCAAGGCCCATGCCATTGAGGAAATGGCGGATCTTGGCGATCAGATCACAGCGAACAGCAGCGTCGCATTTGAGGTCGACCGCAGCAAATCAAGCCCTTCGCTAGCGCCAGGACAGAAGACGATTTCAGCGTCCGTGGTGGTCTCATTTGATCTGATCTGAAACTCGGTGGTCGAGGAGGGCACAAGAATCCGCCCTCGTAGTGCCGCTTGTATAATAAGAAATTGGACTCATGAACAAGCCACGCCAGGCTGTCCCCCAGCACACTCCTAAAATCCGCGCTACCACCGTGGTGTGCGTGCGTCGCAACGGTCACGTGGTCATGGCTGCGGACGGCCAGGTCACTCTGGGAGAGGGCGTGATCAAGCACACAGCCAAGAAGATCCGCAGGCTCTATAACGACAAGATTCTGGCCGGCTTTGCCGGGTCCACGGCTGACGCCTTTTCTCTGTTCGCGCGCTTTGAGGGCAAGCTGGAGCAGTACCACGGCAACCTGGGACGGGCTGCAGTGGAGCTGGCCAAGGACTGGCGGACCGATAAAATCCTGCGCCATCTGGAAGCCCTGTTGCTGGTCTCCGACACCAGTTTGACGTTTTTGATCAGCGGGGCAGGCGACGTGATTGAGCCGGATGGTGGGGTGGCAGCCATTGGCAGCGGCGGCTCCTATGCGCTGGCCGCAGCCCGGGCCCTGATTGAGAATACCGACCTCCCGGCCCGCAAGATTGCGGAAGAGGCCATGAAGATTGCAGGCAAGATCTGCATCTATACCAACGAGAACTTCACCGTGGAAGAACTCTCCGGGACACAGGAAAAAACAGCTTCCACGCAGCAGGCGTAAGTCATGGCCGGCTATTCAGGAACACCCCTCGTGCAGAAGATCGGTATCAAGGCTGGTCATCGCCTGCTCCTGCGCAACGATCCGCCCAGCTTTTTACGCGATCTGGGCAAGCTGCCCGAAGGTGTTACCGCCACCGACAAGCTCGCGGGCCGCGCCGACGTGGCAGTTTATTTCACTGACAAACGCGCGGCGCTGGAAAAAGACTTCCGCGGCCTGGCCGGCAAGTTGATGGCGAACGGCATGCTATGGATCGCCTGGCCCAAGAAAGCCTCCGGCAAACCGACCGATCTGACCGAAGATGTGGTGCGAAAGATCGGATTGGCTTGCGGGTTGGTGGACGTGAAAGTTTGCGCGATCGATGACACCTGGTCAGGCTTAAAGTTTGTAATCCGGTTGGAAAACCGAGAGGCGCGTGCAGGAGCAAGAGCGAAGACCAGCGGCCATGGCACAGCCGCCCGGCAACAACATTAAGGAGCAAAATGGCGATTTATCTCCCCAGCACGGCCCAAGAGGAAACTGCGGGTGCGGTCCTGGAAGAACTCACTCCCAAGGAGATCGTGGCCGAATTGGACAAGTACGTGGTTGGGCAGCACGAGGCTAAGCGCGCCGTGGCCATTGCCCTGCGCAACCGCATGCGCCGCCAGAAGCTCCCCGCCGATCTCGCCGAAGAGATCATGCCGAAGAACATCATCATGATCGGGCCGACAGGCGTGGGCAAGACGGAGATCGCGCGCCGCCTGGCGCGGCTAGCGGATTCACCGTTCCTGAAAGTGGAAGCCTCCAAGTTCACCGAAGTCGGCTATGTGGGGCGCGATGTTGAATCCATGATCCGTGACCTGGTGGAGATCGCCATTGACATGATCCGCGAAGAGCGGCTGGCCGAAGTCGCCGACAAGGCCGAAGAACACGCTGAGAACAGGGTGCTCGATCTGCTTCTTCCCACGCCGCCTGCGCCGTCTTCGACCACTCCCGGATTCGCTCTGGGCGCCGACAACGGCGATTCCACTACCCGCACGCGCGAGAAACTCCGCCAGCAGTTGCGCGAAGGCGCGCTCGACGACCGCCAGGTCGAATTGGAAGTCCAAGAGCGCAGCATGCCCACGTTTGAAATCATCTCCAACCAGGGCGTTGAAGACATCAACTTCAAGGACATGCTGCCCAGCATTTTTGGCCAGCGCACCAAGAAGCGCAAAATGAAAGTGAGCGAGGCGTTTGAATACCTGATCCAAGAAGAAGAATCCAAACTCATTGATATGGACCAGGTGACACGCGTGGCCGTAGAGCGGGTGGAGCAGTCTGGCATCATCTTCCTCGACGAGATCGATAAGATCGCCGGGCGCGAAGGCGGCCACGGTCCTGACGTTTCCCGCGAAGGCGTGCAGCGCGACATTCTGCCGATTGTGGAAGGCACCACGGTGAACACGCGCTACGGCATGGTGCGTACCGACTACATTCTGTTTATCGCCGCCGGCGCGTTCCACGTCTCCAAGCCGAGTGACATGATCCCCGAACTCCAGGGACGATTCCCCATCCGGGTGGAATTGAAGTCGCTGACCATGGCCGATTTCATCGCCATTCTCACCGAACCCAAATCGTCGCTGGTCAAGCAGTACACGGCACTGCTCGAGACCGAGGGCGTGAAACTCGAGTTCACCCCCGATGCCCTGGAAGAGATCGCCAGCTTTGCTTTCAAGGTGAACGAATCTACGGAAAATATCGGCGCGCGGCGCCTGCATACCATCATGGAACGCGTGCTCGACGAGATCAGTTTTAGCGCTCCGGAGATGACCAAGAAGAACGTCACCGTTGACGCCGACTACGTTCGCAAAATGCTGGCCGATATTGTGAAGGACCAGGATCTGTCGAGATACATTCTGTAAAGACGCTGCTGCTTTCTGAAATCCCGAACGGAGTGAGGGATCCATATAGCTACGAAGCTTCGGAGTTTTTAGAGTGCCTATAAGGCGTGGTAGCGATAGGGATCCCTGGACTTCGGAGGGAGACGCGCGCCGTGTTACCCTTCCCCTGTCTCATGCGCACTTTCTTGCTTCTTCTTTGCCTCGCGATCGGCGCCGCCGGTTGCGGCACCCCAGGCGCACCGCTGCCGCCATCGCTGGGAATCCCCAAACCCGTCAGCGACCTCAAGGCTGTGCGCAAAGGGGCGACCGTTACGCTGGCATGGTCTGCACCGTCAGACACCACCGACGGCGTGCTCATTCGCAAGCCCGGTAAGATGCAGCTCTCGCGCGCGGTGGGCACGACTTCCAGCGTAGTCGCCGACGTGCCTCTTGAACCTGCTCTCAAACAAGACCAGGCGCCTGCGCCCAGCGCCACGGATTCCTTGACCCCAATGCTCGCCCAAGGAAACGCCGCTGATTTTGCGGTGTACAGCGTGATCGCCATCAGCAACTCGGGCAAGGGTGCCGGCGCGGGCAATGAGGTGAGCGTTCCTTTGGTGCCTACTGCGGATCCGCCGCAACGAGTATCAGCCAGCGCGGTGCCGTTGGGGATCAGCCTGTCGTGGGACCAGTCCTGGCCGCCACAGAACCAGACTCGTTTGACGACGCAGTTTACCTACCGCATCATGCGCAAGCAGGAAGGCGCGACGGCTCCCGTCATGGTCCAACAGGTGAATGCCGGCAATGGGGCCATCGCTTTCGTCGATACAGGAATCGAGTGGCAGAAACATTACGACTACTGGATCACGCCGGTGACGTTGTGGCAGGGCGGTGGGAAGAAGGGCGAAGTCGAGGGCAGCGATTCGCAAGTTGTCTCCGTTTTTGCTAACGATGTCTTTCCTCCGGAAGCGCCCTCGGGGTTGCAGGCCGTGTTTTCGGGAATGGCGCAGCAGCCGTACATCGATCTGACCTGGACGCCGAACACCGAGCCTGACCTCGCCGGCTACAATGTCTATCGCCGCGTCGCCGACGAAACGCCGGTCAAGATCAACGCCGACTTGGTGAAGACGCCATCATTCCGCGACGCCAACGTCAAGGCAGGGACGAAGTATTTTTATACGGTCTCCGCGGTCGATCTGCGCGGGAACGAGAGCGCCAAGTCGACGGAAACGTCGGAGGCGGTGCCCGCGGATTAAGGAAGCAAATGGCAATTGGCAGCTAGCAATTACCCCAGCTAAAGCCAGGGTTGGCAGGAATGCCAGAGCTGGCGTTAGCTGTGCTCATTGCTATTTACTAACTGCGAACTGCCTTTCGGCATGGTTGGGTCTAATTCACAACAAGACTTTCGTTACGCTCAAGACTGAGAGAAGAAGCCAATGAAATATTGCCGATTCATATCTGCCGAGGGTCCCAAGTTCGGGCTTATTGAAGCCGTCGCCGGCGTTGAGCAGATCACGCGCACCTGTCCTGACGCGGCTCTGCCCGACGTCGCCCGGGCGCAGAAGACTCCACCTATTGCGCTCAGCTCGGTTTCTCTTTTGGTCCCGGCGCAGCCATCGAAGATCATCTGCGTGGGCCGCAACTATGCGGACCACGCCAAGGAGTTTGGCAATGAGGTCCCGCCCGACCTGATCATCTTTCTTAAGCCGCCAACTTCGTTGCTGCCGCCGGGCGGCAAGATCGTTCGGCCCCGGCATCTTTCGCAGCGCGTGGACTTTGAAGGCGAGCTCACCGCCGTGATCGCCAAGACCTGCCACGGCTTGAAAGACGGCGACGACGTTCGGCCCTATATCGCCGGCTACACCTGCGGCAACGACGTCACCGCGCGCGATCTACAGCGCAAAGATGGCCAGTGGACGCGTGGCAAGAGTTTTGACACTTTCTGCCCGGTCGGACCGCTGGTGACCGATGAGATCGATCCCTGGCAGGGCGTCCAGGTCGAAACCCGCGTCAATGGCGAAGTGAAGCAATCCGCCAGCACCACATTGTTCATCTTTCCCATGGACGTGATGATCCGCTTCATCTCACAGGTGATGACATTGCTTCCCGGCGACTTGATTTTGACCGGAACCCCTGCCGGCGTGGGGCCACTGGTGGCCGGTGACCAGGTGGCCGTGTCGGTTCAAGGCATTGGCACGTTGTCCAATCCCGTCGTAGATGCTGAATGACCGTAACCTGGCCAATAGGGTTTCCTGCCGATTCTGCTGCGACGGAAGTTGCGGTAAGCTCATCCAACGGGGTTAGTGAAGCGCTATCCCGGTAGATTGACCATGGACGTCTCACTTCGTCTCTATCTCATTTTTGGCTTGGTGGCAGCCGGCGTGTTGTTGGCTGTGTGGGCGTTAGCCCGCAGCCGCCGCAAGACTCCCGAACAGAGGGAGCAGGAGCGGCGTTTACGCATCAGCGCCATTGGCCGCATCACCGACGGCGCTGTAATCGACGTCAACGAGCTGCGTGTCGCGAACGGCGCCTCTGAGATCCAATTGTTGGTTTACCAGTACGACGTGGCCGGGGTGAGCTACGAAGCCTCGCAGGACGTGACCAGCCTGCGCCACCGCGTGGACCTGCACTCCTGCCGCGCCGGGTTGATGACCTCCATCAAATACGATCCCTCGAACCCAGGAAACTCCATTGTGATCGCAGAGAATTGGAGCGGTCTGCGGCATTAGGGCGCTTGCGGACTGGGGATAGCAGCGCCTCTCGCCGGCCAGATTAGCTTGGCGATTGGGGGAGGGCTGTTCGGCGAATGAAATCCTGGAATCGAGGTTCTCCGCGGAGATTGTCGAGCCGTGGGTCACACTTGAGCGCTGGCGGCAGCAGAGAGCGTTCCTCAAAGGCCTTTTCCAGCTCATCGATGGCTTCATTTTTCCGTCCCAACCCGGCATCAATCAGGGCTTTGGAAAAGGGAGATACATACCCGTGTCGCGAGGCGTGGTTGAGTTCTTGGAACATAGCAAGCGCATCGGCGGTTTTGCCCGTGGCCGCATACAGGTGACCAAGGGCGCCTGCCGCAAGAGGCTCCTCCGGGGAAAGCTGGCGGGCTTTTTGAAATTCGGCGAGGGCCTCGGTGTTCCGTCCTTGCTGCTCGTACACTGAGCCCAGCAAGACATGAGCAGAGACCGACCCGGGGCGTCTCTCGAGCTGCTTCTGCAGCATCTCGGCTGCACGGTCATATCTGCGAAGCCAGAAATAATATTGTGCGAAATAGGACGATGACGCGAAAGGCAGGAAGTCGGAAAACTTTTGCGTTTCCTGTTCGCCTTCTGCCGGCTTGTTCTCAACCAGTAGATAGGTTCCGAACCAGACGTGCACCAGGCTTGGTTCGAGCTCCCGAGTGCGTTGGTATTCGTGGCCAGCCCGATCAAAATCCCAGTCGTAGGTGAACGCGATTCTGCCAAGCATAGAGTGCGCGTAAGCCACCGTGTCGTCGAGTTCCAAAGCTTTCATCACGGCCGCTCTGCTCTTGGGTACGAAAACAGACGGCGCGACGCCATGATTGCCTAATCTCATATAACAATCCGACAAGCCGGCGTAAGCCATGGCGTATTTTGGATCCAGCGCCACGGCTTTCTGGAAGTACTGGATGCTTTTAAGTTTGTCCTCCTTCTGCGGCTTGTTCATGAAGTAATGCGCTTCCAGGAAAGCGCGGTAAGCCTCTGGGTTTTCCGTATAGCGCTTGCGAAAACGCTGCGCCTCTTCGTGATCTAAGGTGACCATCAAATCGTAGAGAATTCGTGGACCCAACGAGTCTTCGAGATCGAAAATGTTGGTGAATTTCTGGTTCAGAGTGTTGACCAGCAGCGGCGCGCCGTCACGAATCCGCATTACCTGAACCTTCACATTGTGGTGGGACCTGTCGAGTTCACCGGCGAGCACGTAGTCTACCTTGAGGGCTTTACCCACCGCGGCCGGGTCTTGTACCTGGTCGGAGTACTGGAGGACCGTGCTCGTCGGAGTGACAACCAGATGTGTGCTCTCGCTAAGCTTGGTGGTTAACGCATCGGCAACTTCCACGCCAAAATCATCTTCCTCTGCGCCCTTGTGCGACGTGAAGGGCAGAACAGCGACAGAACTGCGAAGTCTTGGCGCTGTTGGCGCCGGCACCGCCCGCGTGGCCGGCTGCTGCACGCGCAGGCGCGATGACGGCCGCGTGACCATCCAATAAACGCCGACCGCTAACACTGCGGCGCCCACGACGAGAATCGTTAGCCGCCTATGTCGCCCCGTCTTAGCTTTCGGCTCGACCGCCGCGGAAGTGGCGGGTGGCGATCCGGCAGGCGCTAGCGCTTTCCCACCCCTGTTGCGTGCTTCCAGCAGCTGCACCGGGGCTATCAGGCAGTAACCGCCTTTGGGAATCGTCTGGACGTACTGCGGGCGTTTGGGGTCGTCAGCGAGCGCTTTTCTCAGCTCAGAAATGCAACGAGTGAGAACGTCGTCGGTGACAAACGTGTCGGCCCAGACCTTGCGCATCAGCACGTCCTTGGACACGACGTCCCCGGCCTCTGCCAGGCATACGAGCACCTGCATGACCTTGGGCTCAACGCGCACTGTCTTAGCGTTGGACGACAGGCTGTTGAGTTTGGGGGCGACTAACCAATCCCCAACCTGGAAGTCGCTGTCCACGTCGGCCAACTCCTCACACTGCACAATTGTACGGCGTTCCCAGGAAAAGTTTTTCTGCTTCACCGCGGAAAAGCTGAGGATGCCACTTCGAGTCCAACCCCAGCAATTCAAGAAAGGTCTAACGCTTGCCTTTTTGCCTTCAAAAAAGCTGAGGAAAAGATGAGGTCTCCATTCCTCAACAATCCCTCAGGACTGTCGTTGGCAGGCCCGCTAGACTCGGGCGTGTTTCCCATCCGGTCGATTGACAGGAGACACTCATATGCGAAGGCTTTATCTTTCGGCTCTACTGGTGGTTCTTCTCACTGATTGGTCTTTCGCGCAGACGCAAAATGCCTTACCCGGCCGACTCGAATTCTTCGGCGGATACCTCGATGCCGGCGAGTTTCCGTACAACGAATTCAGGTTTAGCGGTTTAAGCCTGCCGAGCGACTTTGGCACACATCGCGGAATGGAGTTCTCCATCACTCGCGACCTCAGTGAACGCCTCGGAATAAAAGGTGACTTCTCAACCCAATTTCAGAGCAACTCTTTCCCTCTTAGCGTTTGTCTCCAGACACCCTGCGTTCCCATTGAGCAAACCGGACAATTGCATCCGAAGTTGTTCAACTTTCTAGGCGGTCCTGAGATCAAATTGGGTAACCGGCGCTGGCGGTTTGCTCCGTTCACCCACGCTCTCTTCGGGGTTGCTCACACAACGTCCAGGTTTAATACTTCGGGCGGCGCATTCACTTTGTCGCAGACCATATCTGAAACTGGGTTCTCTATGGCCTTCGGCGGGGGAACAGACTTGCGCATATCACGCCGATTCAGCCTTCGGACGTCGCTGGACTTCAATCCGAAATGGGTGGGCCGGGACGACGCGGGTGCGCGTCAAGTCCAGAACGATTTGCGCCTGGCGGTCGGAGTTCTTTTCCACTAGACGTGTTGTGATAACAATACTGTTATTTAGCTAATACTATATCGTATGCGAGCGCAGTGCTGGTTTACTTTACTGCTAGCGCTTCCACGACGCGGTCAAAGTCTTCGAGTGTTCCGTAATGGAGAATGATTTTGCCTTTGCCCTTGTGATCGTAGATTTCAACTTTTACGCCAAGCGCTGTTTCTAGGCTCCTCTGAGCTTCACGCACGTTGGGGTCTATGACCGGCGCCGGCTTTTCAGACTTAGCGGCTCTGGCTTCAGGGTTTATGAGATTCGTCGCCAACTCTTCCGTCTGGCGCACGGAGAGTTGTTTCGCGATTGCCTCGCGAGCCGCGTGCTCCAGGTGTTGCGGAAATCCAACCAGGCCGGCCAAAACCTTGCCATGGCCGAACGTCAGCTGTCCGCTTTCAAGGGCCTCCTGTATTGCCTCAGGCAGCTTAAGCAGGCGAATGAAGTTGGCGATGCTGGCCCGGTCCTTGCCGGTGCGCGATGCGATCTGCTCCTGGGTCAGATTGAACTCGCGGCTGAGCCGTTCAAAGGCCCGCGCTTGTTCCATGGGATTCAAATCTTCGCGCTGCAAGTTTTCGATGATCGTGATCTCCATGGCTTGCTCGTTGGAGATCTGGCGGACCACGGCGGGGATAGCGCGCTTGCCCGCGAGTTTGGAAGCGAGCCAGCGGCGTTCGCCGGCAACCAGCTGGAACCTTCCGTTCGCTGCCGGCCGCAGCACCACCGGTTGTACAACTCCGCTCGAGCGAATGGACTCTGCTAGCTCGTGCAGCGACTCTTCCTTGATGCGGCGACGCGTCTGGTAAGGATTGGAATCAATCAGTTCAAGGGAAATCTCCTGTGGGCCGGCGACTGCGACGGTCTTGCTGGGAGAGCCGCGCCCAGGTAGGAGCGATTCCAGGCCACGCCCCAGGGCTTTGCGTTTGTCTTGAAGCTTGTTCATGATTCAACCTTCTGTGTATCGGCGCGAGCTTTGTCGTGCGGGTAAAGCTCTAATCCTCGCCGCTCGCCTGGGCCAGTTTGTTCATCAGCTCTTCAGTTGCCTCAGGTTTAGAGTTTTTGTCCATCAATTCCTTGGCTAGTCGAATGTAACTTTCCGAGCCGCGTGAGTGAACGTCGTAGAGCAGGGCGGGCTTCCCGTAGCTGGGCGCTTCCGCTAAGCGTACGTTGCGCGGAATTACCGTCCGCAGCAGCTTTTTGCTGAAAAACTTTTTGAGCTCGTGGCTGACTTGCTGGGCCAGGTTGGTGCGCTCGTCAAACATGGTCAGCAAGACGCCTTCAATCTGCAGCTCCGGATTGAAGCTGCGGCGCAAGCGTTCGACGGTGTCCAGCAGCTCGCTGACGCCTTCCATGGCGAAGTACTCAGCCTGCATGGGAATGAGCACGGAGTCAGCCGCTACCAGGGCATTGAGGGTAAGGAGGTCGAGGGCCGGGGGACAGTCCAGGATGATGAAATCAAACTGGTCGCGGATGGGCTGGAGCGCGTTACGCAACCGGAACTCGCGGCCTTCGGCGTTCACCAATTCGACGTTGGCGCCGATAAGGTTCTTGTGGGCGGGAATCAGGCTCAAACCTTCGAGCTCGGTGGCCAGCACGGCTTGGGCTGCGCCGGCTTCGCCCATGAGCAGATGGTAGGTGTTCAGCCGGTTGGGGTCGCGCGTTAAGCCTAAGCCGCTCGAAGTGTTTGATTGGGGATCGCAATCCACCAGGAGGCTTTTGACCTCGGCGGCAGCGAAAGAGGCCGCGAGGTTAATGGCGGTCGTGGTCTTACCGACCCCGCCTTTCTGGTTGGCTACAGCGATGACGCGTCCCATGGGGAGGTTTTGCCGCTCTGAAGAATCGCTGAGTCTGAATGTAGCCGAAGCAGAGCCGAATCTGCAATGCCCCAAATCTGTGCAAAATGTTCCACGTGGAACAACGGGGCAAGGAGAGTTCCACGTAGAACAGAGTTGTCATCCATTTCCCCCGGCACGACCCCAGAACTCCTTCAGCTCTCCTTCAGCCCTGGTCCACTCTGGCCAGCTTGGTTCCGGACAGAATGACTCGTGCACGGCTCCCGGGCACCGCAATGACAGGATTCCACCCCACCTCCTGCAGCAACGCCTTGGCCCCGTCTACCTGGCCGGCCCCGATCAGCAGCGCTAAGCGACCCCCTGCCCGAACCAGCCTTAGGGCGACTCGCGCGGACCTATCGAATTCCTCCACCGCACGCATGGTGACCAGGTCGGCTTGGCCGACATGATCTTCTCCACGCTGCCGCAGGGTTCTCGCGTTCGCTAACTGGAGGGTGTGAATGACTTCGTTCAGGAACGCTGCCTTCTTCGCATTGGATTCAATGAGCGTCACCTGGACGGCAGCGGACCAGATTGCGAAGGGCAGCCCGGGGAAGCCCGCGCCCGAACCGAGATCAATCACGGTCCCAGCCGCTCCTGGGGCCAGCAATCGGCTTGCGGCGAACAATGATTCGCCGAAATGCCGCGTGACAATCTCTTCGGGAATGCGAACCGAAGTCAGATTGGTCTTGGCATTCCATTTCAGCAGGAGATTAAGGTAGGCCGAAGTCTGATCCACCTGTTTCTCGTCGAGCATCGCGAACGGCTGCAACAGACGCGAGATGGTGGCGCTGTCCACGGCAAACATCGTAAATCAAGGCTTGCCCGGCGAATCTCCCGTGGCTTTGCGCACTACACCGGCCCCGGGAGGCAAGGCATCCAACAACTCCCGCACGGTTCGCTTGAGAATAGGATGGCGCATCTGCGCCGCGATCTCCGCCAGCGGCTCCAAGACAAAGCGGCGGTGATCCATGGCGGGATGGGGAATGGTCAGACCTGCCGTCCTCACAACGGCATTCCCGAAGAAAATGATGTCGATGTCCAGCATCCGCGGACTCCTCTTCTCATCCCTGGTGCGACGGCGGCCCATCGCCTGCTCGATCGCCAGCGTCCGGGCCAGAAACTGTTTCGGCATCAAGCTCGTTTCCAGGGCTACAGCGCAGTTCAGGAACCACGGTTGAGGGCGTTCGACATCCACCGGCTCGGTTTCGTAAAAAGAGGAAAGTGCGGAAACTGTACCCAATTGATCCAGGCGACGCACGGCCTCGCGCAGGTTGGCCTCTCGGTCGCCGAGGTTAGACCCTAGCGAAAGATAGACAGTCTTCTTCACAGATCCCTCGCAGGAATTCTACCCGCCAAAGGGGCCTTGTCCCGGAGGCCCTGGACCCCTGTTACGTTGGTCACTGGCCCATTTAGCAGAATTCGGATAACGTCAGGGGCATGGCTTTGCAGGCTCTCCTCCTCACACGCGACTCGGAAGTAAACCGCACATTGCGCCGGGTATTGGAGTCCAACAAGATTGACGTTGCCGTTTGCGCTGACCCGCAACAGGCTCGCCTGGCTATTTCTCGCCACAAATATGACGCCGTCGTGGTGGATTGCGACGACATGAAGGAAGGCCCTGGGGTGCTCAAAGAGCTGCGCCAGGGCAAGTCCAACAAGAGCTGCATCACTTTTGCTTTGGTCAACGGACGCACCTCGGTGCAACAGGCCTTTGAACTGGGAGCCAACTTCGTTCTGGACAAACCGCTGGCCCTGGACCGTGTTACCCGCAGTGTGCGGGCTGCTCACGGTCTGATCATGCGTGAGCGCCGCCGCTACCATCGCCACCTGCTGCGGGCTACCGGATCCATTGTTGTGGATGCCGGCACAGAGCTTCCGGTACGCATCACCAACATCAGCCAGGGCGGCATCTCCATCGAATGCGCGCGCCAGCTCGACGAGGGAGGCGCAGCCCGGCTTCGTTTCGCGTTGCCGGGAGCCAGGCGAGTTTTGGAGGTCAAGGGCGAAATTATGTGGTCGAACCCGGAAGGACAGGCTGGAGTCCGCTTCCAGGTGCTTTCTCTCGAGGTCAAAAAGGAACTCGACCATTGGCTGGAACGTCACGCCCTGCCGCTCGGCAACGGCGCCATGTTCATCAACGCTATGCTGTAGATTTCTAGACTGGCCGCGAATCGTGGAGTGTCATCTCCGGCCGCGCAGGCGGAAGGTCGCTCACTCCAGCTTCCGTCGTTTCTTCCCACAAAGACCTGTCCCGCAGCAGCCGCGCCACCAGCGCGGTGTGCATGGCGTGTCCGGCGCGATCAGCCACGATACGTCCGATGACTTGCTTTCCCAGCAGGGCCAGGTCGCCGATCAGGTCCAGCACCTTGTGGCGGGCAAACTCGTCCTGAAAACGCAAAGGCCCGTTCTTGACGCCGGTATCGGTGAGCACGATTACATTATCTTCCGTAGCCCCGCGGATCAGGCCTAGATTCCGCATGGCGCGCTCCTCGCGTAGAAAGCCGAAGGTGCGCGCTGACGCAACTTCTTTGCGGTAGAGATCTCGCGACAGATCAACCGCGAAGGATTGTTCGCCAATCGGCGACGCAAAATTGATGCTGTAAGACACCGTATAGCCGGCAGCGGGATAGGCGGCGATGAACTTGTTGCCTTCACGCACTTCGATTTCGCGCAGGATCTTCAGATACGAGCGCTTGCGCCGTTGCTGTTTCAGCCCGGCTTCGAGCACCAGATCGACGAAAGGTTTGGCGCTACCGTCGAGGATCGGCACTTCCAGGTTGTCGAGTTCAACGATAGCGTTGTCCAGCCCGATACCTATAAATGCGGAAAGCAAATGCTCCGTAGTGGAGATGAGTACGCCTTGTTTCTGCAAACTGGTGGCATAACTGACGCGGGCCACGTTGCGTCCGATGGCTTCGACTTCGAAGTCGTCAAGATCGACGCGGCGAAAAACAATGCCTCTGCCCGCGGGCGCGGGCAGAATACGCAGCTTTACCGGGGCCCCGCTGTGTAACCCAATGCCGTGAAAACTTACAGGCATCCGAACTGTTTGTTCAAATGGCAAGTGGTTTTATATGAGTAGATTACAACGGCGACGAACAGTGGGGCTGTTGTTTTTTTACCACAGAATGTGGCCTTTGCGGGCTATTTCCTCGGGTACTTCATGAGCTTGGGTGTGAAGATTGAGGGGTCGGGGTGGTTGTTGTACGTGACCGTCGAAAAAAACAGCTGGCGGACAATCTGTCCGTTGCGCGTGAGCAAAATGTTGAACGGTGTATTCACCCCTTGCACCATGCGCCAACTGTCGAAGGTTTCCGTTTCCACGTCCTGCTCGCGGGTTTGCGGATCGCGGGTGGTGACGATCTTCTGGACGGGAAGGTGAGTGTCGGTGTTGATCAGCAGGGTCACGGCTTCGTTTTTGGAATTGATGATGGTGATTTTTTCCGCCATGCGGTTCTCCGCCAGGCCGGCACCCTCGTCGAGCAGGAGTGTGCCCGGCTGATTGAGCCAAGTCCGCAGAACTATCTCCAGTGAATAGCGGCGGCGCTGCAGCCCTTGTTTTACGTTCTCATCTTTCTCGGGGTTCAGCTCCGTGGAACCGCGATAGATGATTTCATATTCCTTATCGCCCAGGTAGAGGTACACAATGTCGCGCTGTGGGGTGATTTCAAACCTCTCCTTGTCCGGCCATTGCCAAAAGCGGAAGAAAACGTTGGTCGCGACCATGGCTTCGTTGTGAAAGCGTCCGTAGCGGCCCTCGCTGTAAGAGTCCTGTACATTCAAGTACGCCTGTCCGCCCAGCGCGGCAATCATCTGGTCGAGAACGGCACGGGCCTTTTGCTGATTGCTCATGCCGGGGCTGGCCGCTGGTGTAGGTGACGTTTGCTGGCCGGACGCGCCGGTCAGCAACAGGCAAACTAGAAGAAACAATCTCATGAATATTGACTGTCTTGGATGCACACTGAAATCAAGCCGCTGCTCTCAAATCAGCCTACCAGCACTGCGCCTCCGTTTACATTCAACACTTCACCCGTGATAAATCCTGCGTACGGCGTGCAGAGAAACAGCACGCTGGCGGCAATCTCTTCCGGCGTTCCCGCCCGGCCCAATGGAATGGTCGCAAACACCCGCTTGCTGATCTCCGGATCATGCAGCGCGGGCGCGGCCATGTCCGTTTCCACCCAGCCTGGAGCCACGCAGTTCACGTAGATCCTGTCGCGGGCCAGCTCCGTGGAAAGTCCTTTCACCATGCTGATGATGGCGCCTTTGCTGGCCGCATAATCGCAGTGGAAGGATTCACCGCGCTGTCCCGCTGTAGAGCTGATCAGTACTACGTGGCCGCCCGAGCCTTGTTTCTTCATCTGGGCTACGCCATGCTTCACCAGGCCGAAGATGCTGTCGAGATTGATGGCCATGGTCGAGCGCCACTGCTCGTCGGACATCTGATCCACCGGCGCGTCCTGCGGCGGCCAGATGCCATGATTACCGACGACGATATCGACTCTGCCAAATCGCTCTACGGCGGCTGTGATCAATGACCGGGCGGCTGGGCTCGAAGCCAGCTCTGCCTGCACCGCCGCACAGCGTTGGCCGCCGCATTCTTTCACCAGGCGCTCGGCTTCCGCTTTGGCGGTCTGATAATTGAACAGCACACGCCCGCCGGCCCGGACAAACAACCGCACAACCGCCGCTCCGATTCCGCGCGAGCCTCCGGTCACAACCGCCACGCGGTTCTCGAGGGACAGCACAACACCTGGTTCCGGCATGGGATTACCATACCATTCACCAGCAGCTGCACTCCAACCGGTATGTTTAAGTTTGACCGCCGGCGCGCTTCTGTTCCGGCGAGTTGGTCACTTGCGCACGCTCGCGCCATTGCCCTGCCGCTTCAATCAGCGCCTGGAATAGCCGCAGCGAAGGCGGGTCCGATGCGAACGTCCTCTCCGGATGCCACTGCACGGCGAGCACATAATGCCCCGGTTGCGTGCCTTCCAGGGCCTCGATGATTCCGTCTTCCGAAGAACGCGCGCTCACGCGCAAGCCATCGCCCACCACATCTGCAGATTGGTGATGACTTGAATTCACGGAGATGGCGCCTGGTGTTGTGTTGGTTCCAATTTCCCGCGCCAGCAGCGTTTGTCCGTCCACTTGCACCTGGTGCGCCATGGCGCCACCGCCCACAGCGTGATTGATCCTGGACTCGATGTGCTGCACCAGCGATCCCGTGCGCCACACATTTAACGACTGCAGTCCGTAACAGATGCCGAAGATCGGCTTGCGCAGGTTGTAGGCATCCTGGATGAGAAGTTCATCGGCAGCGTCGCGCAGCGGGTCGGGCGCGGCGGTCTGGGGATGGCGCTCTGCGCCGAACTTCTGCGGATCAACGTCGGCTTTGCTGCCCGGCAACAGCACCGCGCAACATCCGGTGATGCGCTTGGCGGTCTCTTCCGGAGTCAGGCCCAAGGGAATCACCACCGGTTCGCCACCGGCAGCTTCTACAGCTTCGAGGTAGGACTTGATGGAGCGGTCGCTGTACGCCTTGTCATACGAGCAAGGCTCAGGGATGGCGATGCGGGGCTTGGTTGAGCCGAGTTTTGACTTTGCCGGGACCACTTTTGGCTTCTTCAGAGCGTTGTTATCCCACTTTTTAGCGGCCTGATTCGTTCCTTGTCGGGTTCATGTTAGTCAAATCCGGGGCCTCGCGTGGTTTGATTGGCTCGCGTTCTTGACTTTGCCGGGACCACTTTCGGCCGCTCCAGAGCGTTGTTATCCCACTTTTTACCGAGTTGATTCGTTACTCCTCGGGTTCATGTCCCGCAAATCCGGGACGCTTGAATTCGCATAGTACATCTTAGCAATGGCGTCTCGAGCCTTCGCCGTCAGGGTCTCGGTGTCGCGGACTTTCAGACCTGTGGTCGCGATCGGCTCGCCGACCAGTAGACGCACCGGCCTCGGCTTAATGTGCCAGGTATTCATCTTCAAGATCTCGTAGGTGCCAACGATCGCCATGGGTACGACGTCAACTTGGGCTTTGATGGCCGCAAAAAATGCGCCGCCCATAAACGGCTGCAACTGACCGCTCTCCGACCGTCCGCCTTCCGGAAAGATCATGAGGGACATGTTGCTCCGGATGGCGTCCACGGCGCGATGCAAACTGCGAATCGACTTCTTGGGATTCTCGAGGTCGACAGGAATCTGGCCGGAGCGGCGCAGGTGCCAGCCCATGAAGGGATAGTGAAACAGCTCGCGCTTCGCCAGAATACGAAATTGAAACGGCAGATACAAATACAAGACGGGAATGTCCAGCGCGGAAAGATGATTGACGACATAAACATGCGCTTTGGAAGTGTCGATCTTCTCGAGCCCCTGCACCGTCACCGGCGCGCCAATGGTCCCCAGAATCATCCTGGACCACAGGCGCGCAAAGCCATGCTGAATAGTGCCGTCGCGATCGAACAAGGAAGAAAGCAGCGACAGGCTCCCCAGGACGATGGTGTACAGCCAGATCAACGGGTCGTAGAAAAAGTATGAGCGCAGGCGGGATAACCAGAATCGCACTCCGCTTGATTCTTCCACCGGTTCAATTTGAACTTGGACGGTCTCCGCCACGCTCTTCTCAGACACTCTGCCGCATTTTGCTCGGAGCCAGCAGGCCCAGGGCTTCTCCTACAATGTAAATCGAACCGGTGATTACTACCACGCCGCTCTTGCCGGCCAGCCGCTGCGCCCGCTCCAGAGCGGCCGGGATTCTTTCTTCCTCCAGAATCTCGACTTGGGTCGGCCGGCCCGCTTCCGCGATCGCCTGTGGTGAGGCGGCTCGTGGATTGTCAGCTCGCGTGGCGATGACGCGTTCCGCTAGCGGAAACAGAATCGCGGCAATCTCGGCGATGGCTTTGTCCCGCATGGCGCCGAAGACAAACGTCAGCGGTCGGTCCCCGTACAGAGCCGACAGGGCAGAGCGCAACGCCCACGCCCCAGCCGGATTGTGCGCAACGTCCAGCACTGTCTCGGGATGGTCAGCTTCCGCAGGGAACACTTGAAATCTCCCAGGCCAGCGGGTATTGCGAACGCCCTGTTCCACGCTTTCAGGACGAATCGTGAACCCGAATTGGCGGAGTTCTTCAGCGGCGGTGATCGCGAGTGCCAAATTACGCAGCTGGTGGCGGCCGAAAAGCGGGGAATCAATCTGAATCTCCTGCCCCATCAGCTCCAATGTGAAACGGCTTCTCGCGTGGAGAATCGCCGCAGAGTCGTTCTCCTGGCCAGGAGTTAGAGACGGCATGTTCTTCACCGCGCTGACCGGGCGCGCGTCGCGGGTCATGATTTCGTGGCCCAGCGTTTCGTTGACTTGCGGATGCTGCGGCAGCAGGACAATGGTGCCGTGAGGCCGCATAATGCCCGCCTTTTCGCGCGCGATCTCCGGCAACGTATTGCCTAGAAACTTCTGATGATCAAAATCGATGTCGGTAATCACGGAAATGCAAGGATCCACAATGTTGGTCGCGTCCAGCCTGCCGCCCATTCCCACTTCCAGAACTGCCAGCTCCACTTGGGCGCTGGCGAAGTACTCGAACATCATGGCAGTGAGCATTTCAAAAAAGCTGGGATACCACGGGAGCTGGTCCTGCGCTACCAGGTTCTGCGCCGCCGCGTCGACGCGCTCATAAAGAATCGTGAATTCAGCGTTGCTGACCGGCTCCTGGTTGATCTGCATGCGCTCGTTGATTTCCACCAAGTGCGGCGAAGTATAAAGCCCGGTGCGGTAGCCCGCAGCCTGCGTGACCGCTGCCAGCGTAGCGGCGGTGGAACCCTTACCGTTGGTCCCGGCAATGAGCACGCTGGGGAAACGCCGCTGGGGATTGCCTATCTCCTGAGCCAGGCGGCGCACATGCGCCAGATCAAATTTGCGGCTGGAAGTGAGCTCGTGGCCCAGTTCCATCAGCCGGGAAACAGCGGATTCGTAGGTCAGGGGCACGGCTCAGGCCGCTTTCGGGGTCATGAAGTCAAGCGCGCGAGCAATGTAGCTCTTCATGTCTTTGCGATGAACCACAGCATCGAGCATGCCGTGTTGTAGCAAGAACTCGCTGCGCTGGAAGCCTTCCGGCAGTTTCTGACGGATGGTCTGTTCGATCACGCGAGGGCCGGCAAAACCGATCAGTGCGCCCGGTTCGGCGATGTTCAGGTCGCCCAGCATGGCATACGACGCAGTTACGCCGCCGGTGGTGGGATCGGTGAGCACGGAAATGTAGGGAACACGGGCAGAATCCAGGCGGGCCAGCGCCGCGGAGATTTTTGCCATCTGCATGAGGCTGACAACGCCCTCCATCATGCGTGCCCCGCCGGAAGCTGAGACTACGATGATGGGCTTCTTTTGCTCGGATGCGCGCTCGATGGCCCGCGTAATGGACTCGCCCACCACTGCGCCCATGCTGCCGCCGATGAACGAATACTCCATGGCGCTCACCAGCACCGGCCGGCCGTTCAGCGTGCCGGAAGCATTGATGATGGCGTCCTTGAGACCGACTTCGGCTCGGCTCTTCTCGAGGCGCGCCTTGTAAGGCCGAGTGTCCGTGAAGTTCAAGGGATCGGTGGAAGCCAGGTTTTCATCCGAGGTCTCGATCGAGCCTTCATCCAGCAGCAGCAGCAGACGTTCACCGGCGTCGATTCGGAAGTGGTAGTCGCACTTGGTGCAGACGTTGTGGTTGTCTTCCAGTTCTTTCTTCCAGATGATCTGCCGGCAGCCTTCGCACTTTACCCACAGGCCTTCGGTGCGCACGTGTTTCTCTTCTGATGCCTGGATCTTCTCGGATTGCCGTTTAAACCACGTCAAGCAGTTGTCCTCAATATTCGATGCCGCGTTGCGCCATCACGCCTTTTTCGTAGGCATGCTTCACCTGCTTCATTTCGGTGACGGTGTCCGCCAGCTCAATGATTGTCGAATGAGCGTTTCTTCCCGTCAAGATGACGTGAACCTGCTCTGGTTTATGCTTCAGGGTCTCGGCCACCTGGGCAGGGTCCAGCATGCCGTAACTGATGGCATAGTTGATCTCGTCCAGGACCACCAGGTCCCACTTGCCGGAGAGGATGGCTGCGCGCGCCTCGGCCCACGCTTGCTCGACCATGCGTATATCCTCGGGATCCGTCTCCGCGCCACCCACTTTCACAAAGCCGCGGCCCATCTGCTTCATCACAAAGTTCTCGCCAAAAGCCTTTACGGCGTCCAGTTCCCCGTAGTGCCACGAGCCCTTAAGAAACTGCAGCATCAGGACCTTCATGCCGTTGCCGACTGCGCGCAGGGCTGTGCCCATGGCCGCCGTGGTTTTGCCCTTCCCCGGCCCAGTGTTTACGATAATCAACCCGCGATGAACGTCACTCATCTCGACAAGCTTACATATATCTTACGGTAGTAATCCTACTTTTGACGGCTTCAAAACCATCCTTAAACTATGTCCATCTAGCACTCTTGCGTTTATTAGAAGGTCTGGAAGTTATAGGGATTTACTTTTTCTTAGTGGCCGGTGTGGTAGGGATGCCCCTTCAAGATCGTGAATGCCCGATAAATCTGCTCCAACAACACAATCCGGGCCAGTTCGTGGGCCAGAGTCATCTTTCCGAATGAGAGCACCAGGTCAGCCGCGGCGCGGGCTTTGTCGCTGAATCCGTCCGCAGGACCCACGGCAAAGAAAAGGTTCTGCGTACCCCGGTCTTGCTGGTCGCGCAGCAGCTCCGCGAATTCTTCCGAGGTAAACTGGCGCCCGCGGGCATCCAGCAGCACCAGGACGGGCCGCGTGCGTCCGCCCTTGGGTTCCGTAAGTTCGAGCAGCGCTTGTTCCGTGGCCATCTCGTGAGCTTCTGTGGCGACGTAGCGCGACGTACGCTGCAAGTATTCCGCCGTCAGGGCGCGTATGGCTGGCTCTTTAGTCTTGCCGATCCAGGCAATCTGAAGTTTCACAGAAGCGATTGTAAATGGGGAGGTCTGACTGATCGCCCGAAGCTAACCGTCTGTGGATCGCTCATAGCGGAAATGCGAATCAGCGGCCTGCGTCTTTAATCAGAACAACGTCGCTGGTTACTCCTCCGCGCAGTAAGGCAATAGTTTTGCCGTCAGGGGAGAAGGCAAAGTCCTCGATGCGCAGCGATTTGAAGAAAGTAATCTGTTTCAATGGTCCGCCGGAGAGCGGCTGCAGCCACAGGTTACCGGCGCCGGCGTCAAATATGGGGTACACAAGGTCTTTGCTGTCCGGGGTAAACATGATGCGCTCGCCGCGGGCGCGCGGATCGAGGTCGAAGCTATAAAGCGGCGCTCCACCCGAGGCGGGAATCACCGCGATTTTGTGGTGAAAGTCGGAGCTGGTGCCATGACTGTAACGGAAGACAATCATCTTTCCGTCGGGCGAAAACGACGCCAACAACCCAGGCAGGTCGCTCATTTTTTGTGGCGTTCCGCCACCGATCGGCAGCTTGAACACCTCTGGAATTCCCCCATCGCGCGAATGGTAGACCACCCATTTTCCGTCGGGCGAGCAAGCTGGGCTTAAGGCGCGTTGAGCGAATGTCATTTGTGTCATGGCGCCGCTCTTGGGATCGATGCGAAAGATGTTCTCCGTCTTTCCCAATTCGATGATGGTCACCAACATGTAACTTCCGCAGGGGGCTGCATCTTCATAAGGCTTGTTGATGGCGAGAAGGTTGGACTTGTGGTTGCCATCGGGATCGCGAGCAAAGATGTCCAGCAAACCGTAGGTCAGGATACGTCCGTCGGCTGCCCAATCGACGTAAAAGCCTTCGTCCTTGGCAAAACCTATCTGGCGGGCTTTCGCCGTGGAGTTCTCCGCGGCCGGAACCGTCCACAGACCCCAGTTGCGCTCTTCCTGAACAGCGGCCAGAGTCTTCCCATCTGAGGTCAGACTCAGGCCTGGATATTGGTTCGTATCATTCGTAATGTGGCTGATCTCGCCCGAGGGGAAAGCAACGTAGCTGATCTGAGCATGGGCTTGCGAGGCGATGGTTTGATGCGTGATGACAAGGCCTTTGCTGTCCGGCATCCAGCGCATCCCTTCAACCCATCCGACGTCTGTGTTGGTGCGGTCCGGAGTCGTGATGTTGGTAGCCTTCCCCGACGACACTTCGATGGTCTGAATCGAGCCAGCCGCTCCGCCGGCGACATAGAAGATTGCCACAAATCTCCCGTCGGGCGACCAATCTGGGGAGCCCTCAAACCGGTTCGGGTCCTTGGTTGTGGCCAGCGCTTTTTCGCCTCCGCCATCGGCGTTCGCGATGATCAGGCTGTGCTCACCCTTGGGAGGATTGTCGCGGCGGAAGACTACGCGCGCGCCGTCGGGCGAGAAGCTCATGGCGCTGTCGATGTCAAAAATCACCGGGCGCGGCGCGCCTCCGAGCACCGGGGCACGGTACACGGTGGTGATTCCCGGACGGCTCTTATCCGTTCGGCCGAAATAGAAGTAGTTGCCGTCGGGCGAAAAGAGAACACCGAGGAAGTTTTCGGCGATCGGTGGAACAACCTGGGTATTGCTGCCGGTTGGAATGTGCCGCAGCCACAGGCTTTCGAGACCGTTTTCCTGCGTGACATGCAGCAAGTACTTTCCATCGGGCGAAATCGCTGCTCGAAAAGCATTGCCGCTTTCGGTCAGCTTGGTCATGGTCATGTTGCGGAAAGGCACGCTGCGCTTCTGCATCATGGAATAGACGCCGAAGATTGCCGCCGCAACCAGCAGCACCGCAATCAACCCAATGGTTCCAACCGCCAGCTTGTGACGCCTCGCCTCCTGCGCCAACACTGAGCCGCTGCTTGCCGGTCGCACGGGTGTCTGCGTTGAAGATGTCGCTGGAGCAAGCGCTGCCGCGGCTGCCGCAGCAGATTGTGGCGCCGCAACCGAAATGCGGCCGGAGCTCGAGTCTCGCTTCAGACGTTTCAGATCTGCGCGCAATGCGGCCGCGGTCTGGTAGCGGAGATCCCGCTCTTTTTCAAGCGATGTGTTGACGATTCGTTCCAGCTCCGGCGGCAGCGATGGATTCAGCCGCACCGGCGCAACCGGCGCGCGGTTCAGGATCGCGTCAAAGATCATCGCCGACGTCCGGCCCTGGAACGGCATGGCGCCGGTGGACATCTGGTAGAGCACGGCGCCGAAGGAGAAAAGGTCGGTCCGGGCGTCGATCTCTTCACCTCGCGCCTGCTCTGGCGACATGTACGCTACGGTGCCAACCGTGGCTCCGGGGCTGGTCAGATGGGGATCGGCAGACACGCTAATCGTGACTGCGGCGCCTTGACCGGGGGTCGGGGCTGGCTGCAGGCTCAGCTTGGCCAAGCCGAAGTCCAGAATCTTGGCCGTGCCACGGTCGGTCACAAAGATGTTCGCAGGCTTGATGTCGCGATGAATGATGCCCTGAGCGTGCGCCGCGTCCAGTGCGTCAGAGACTGCAATCCCCAGATCCAGCAGTGTTTCCAGCGGCACGGGCTGGCCATGAATACGTTGGTCGAGCGAGATTCCCCGCAGCAGTTCCATGGCGATGAAATGCTGACCAGCATGCTCTCCGATGTCGTAGATCGTGCAGATGTTGGGATGATTTAGCGCCGAGGCGGCCCGGGCCTCACGCTGGAAACGTTCCAGGGCT
The DNA here is from genome assembly GCA_035263765.1 of Candidatus Angelobacter sp. GTDB lineage: Bacteria > Acidobacteriota > Terriglobia > Terriglobales > Acidobacteriaceae > Angelobacter. Next base: position 29,226 of record DATFQZ010000016.1, read on the forward strand.
TGCGGATTCTCCCCGCGAGGCAGGAATTTCAGAGCCACATGACGGCCGAGCCGTAGGTCCTCAGCCTCATACACCACCCCCATGCCGCCGGCCCCTAGCTGCGACAGTACACGATAATGAGAGATTGTTTGGCCGACCATAGCCCCGGGACGGACATCTTACTTGCAGTTCGAAACCGCGGTCAACAAATGGATTATTGGATGAGCGCGACGATCAGCGGGATTTGGGCCGCTTTTTGGCGATCTTTGCGCGCGACCGCGCGCCTGATGCCGTCTTGCGTTTGCTCCGCGCCCTGACTGCTTTCGCCGACACAGTCTTTTTGGCCCTTTTCGCAGGCTTGGCTGCGGCCGGCTTCCTGGCAAGATCGGCGGGCTTCAGGTGGCGCGCGGACTTCCACAGCCGTTCCAGATCGTAAAACTTTCGCGCTCGCTCAGAGAAGATGTGGACCACGAAGTCCACGTAGTCGAGCAGCACCCACTCCGCCTGGTTGTAGCCCTCCAGGCTGTTCGGACGCACCCCGGCTTCGCCTAGTTGTTTTTCCACTTCGTCGGAGATGGCCTGGATCTGGCGGGGATTCGTGCCTGAACATACGATGAAATAATCGGTGAACGCCCCGGAAGCTCGGTCCATTTCCAGGATTGACAGATCCTCACCTTTCTTGCTCTCAACGGCTTGGATGGCTCGTACGACCTGCTGCCGCGTGTCTTTTTCTTGCGCTTGGCTCATTCGTTCCTGTGGTTCCTAGTGATGCCCCTGCTGCAAAGATAGCATTTTGCCGCGCTTGGCCGCTCTGCTTTCCGCGCCACCCGCCGCATAAAGGCCCTCTTTCTTGATGTACTCGGCCACCTGCCTGGGCACGAAACGGCTGAGTTGCTTGACGGACCTGCCGGCTGCGGCGCGAATCTGCGTCGATGAGACGCGCTCGCGCAGTTCGCCCAGGAGGTGAATCGTCACTCCAGGCACGGAAATGGTCCCGGAAAGCTGCTTGCTCAGCGCGCGCAACACCGCTTCCGGCGGGCGCAGCGCCTGCGGCAAGGCCCCCGCCGCGTCGCCCAGAGAATGTCCGGGCCGCGCGGCCACAATGAATTCGCATTCGCCCAGCAACTCCACCGGCTTACGCCAGGTGGCGATGTCCTGGAAAGCGTCCATGCCGATGAGGAAATACAGCTTGTCGGATTTCCCCAGCGCGCTCTTCAAACGCCGCACGGTTTCCACCGAGTAGTTCGGAGCCCCCGCGGGAGCATCGAGCAGCGACGGCACAAAGCGCTGGTCTTCCGCCGTGGCCAGCGCCAGCATGGCAAAGCGATGCTGAAAGTCCGTGAGCTTGCGCCTCTGCTTGTGAGGAGGCAGATCGGCAGGGACGAAATACACGCGGGTGAGATCAAACTTCTCGGTGGCCGCGCGAGCTACGGCCAGATGGCCGAGATGCACCGGATCGAACGTCCCGCCGAAGAGACCGATCTTCATGCCGCTATCTGCTCTTCCTTTTTTTGAACGCCGCGCGTTTGGGTATGCGCTTGGCGGCTTTGCGCGTTGCAACCGGCTTCTTTCGCGCCGGCTTACGCGGCGCGTGCACGCCCGTGCGAACCTCCTTCACGCGTTTGCCCAGTGCATATTTCAACTCGGGGATGCCCTGTCCGGTGACGGCGGAGATCTCGTAGAAGTCTAGCTTGAGTTTTTTTGCATATTTGCGCAGCTTGGCCAGCTTGTCAGGATTGGCAACATCGACTTTGGATGCGACGACGATGATCGGTTTCTTCTCGAGTCCAGCACCGACGCTCGCGAGTTCGTTCATAATCACGTCGAAATCTTTGGCGGGATCAGGGCGGCCGCTGGCATCGGAAACGTCAACCAAGTGCGCCAGGGCGCGCGTACGTTCGATATGACGCAAGAACTGGGTTCCCAACCCGGTTCCGGTGTGCGCGCCTTCGATCAGCCCAGGGATGTCGGCCACCACGTAGCTGTCTTCGTGCGGAGGCTCGCCGATGGTCACCACACCCAGATTGGGTTGCAAAGTCGTAAAAGGATAATCCGCGATCTTGGGCCGGGCCGCCGAGATGCGCGAAATCAAAGTCGATTTGCCCACGTTGGGATAGCCCACCAGCCCAACGTCGGCGAGCAACTTCAGCTCCAGACGCAGAACTCGTTCTTCGCCCGGCTTGCCTGGCTCATGCTCGCGCGGCGCCTGATGTGTGCTGGTGGCAAAGTGCTGGTTGCCGCGGCCGCCGTGGCCACCCTGGGCTACAACGATGCGCTCGTCGGCTTGCGAGAAATCGTGGACCCTGTCGCCCGTTTGGTTGTCATACACGATTGTGCCCACGGGGACCTTCAACACCACGCTCTCACCGTCGCGACCGGTACGGTTGGACCCCTCGCCGTGGCGTCCGCGCTCAGCGTTGTATTCGGGATTGAAGCGGAAGTGGACCAGCGTGTTGTGGCGTTCGCTCGACTCCATGACAATGTCGCCGCCACGGCCGCCGTCACCGCCCGAAGGCCCGCCGCGCGGGACAAATTTCTCGCGGCGGAAAGCCATGCAGCCGTTGCCGCCGTCGCCGGCTTTGATGCGGATGATGGCCTGGTCGATGAACATTCCTAGATTTGATTGTACAGTCCACCAGCGGGATGCAGCCGCGAACAAAGCTCCACATGAAACCCGAGCCTTTGCGCTGTTGTTCGCTCTGCGATTGACTAGAGGCTTTGTTAATGGTTTAGGCCATGCGGAAAGGAGATTTCTCGTTCTGGAGGACATTTCGTTCGTTGAATAAGTCTGCGTCCCGCGCAACGTAGGCTTCAGCCCCGCATTAGGTCAAAACTCCACGAGACATCATCCCGAACCCTGCGGAGTCCGCCGCGGCGGACGAGCAGGGTGAGGGACCTGCTCGGCTGACGCTTCGCGGAAGCCCACTGACACGCAATGTCTGGCGTTCGCTGACGGTCAGTGAAGCTGACGACATTGACCAATAAACGATCTTCTTGGCTTGCCGGAGACAGGAGCGGAGCAGGTCACTTAGGGGCACAGTCGACCAAGACTGGAAACAGCGGCGTGCCGGCTACGCCAAGTTAACTGAATCGCGATTTCGGTCCGCACCATGCGCCGCGTCCTGCCTAAACTGCTTAGCCGTGCTTCAGGCCAACCTCGGCCCGCGCTTGTTGATTCGTGTCAGTTCTCGATACGCGTGGCGATGAACCAGTTGTTCCCGCACAAGTCCCTTATCCCTGCCGAGCGCTCACCATAGGACTGGTTCTCGGGTTCGCGCAGAGATGTGCCGCCGGCTTTCACGGCGCGCTGGTAAACCGCGTCTACGTCGGGAACGTAGAAGTGTAGAGAGCAGGGTGCAGGCGGCCACTGCTCATTCGAGTCTGACATTTCGACCATGGAGTCGCCCATCTTCACGCACGCGTGGGCTATGCGTCCGCTTGGATCTGGGTAGCGGCCGATCTCCTCCGCGCCGAAAGCTTGCTTCAAAAAGTCCAGCAATTTGGCCGCGTCCTTCACCGTAAGGTAGGGGTTCACGCTGTGAAATCCTTCGGGTTTGTAATCTACTTTGCTCTTCATTCTGACTCCTTGAACTTCATTTCTTAGCCATGGCCGCCGTGCGCCGCTGCATTTCTTCAGGCGTCACGTCTTCCTTGTGTGTAGCGATGGTCCACTTGTGGCCAAACGGATCTTCGATTGTGCCCGTGCGATCGCCGTAGAACTGATCGGCCATCGGCTTTTTGACTTTGGCGCCGAGCGAGACGGCTTTGTCGAAAACTGCGTCAGCATTCTCCACGTACAGGAGCAGGCCAACGGAAGTGTTGCCCAAGGTCGCGGGACCTACGATCTGCATCTCAGGAAACTCGTCGGCCAGCATGAACACGGCGTCGCCGACTTTGAGTTCAGCGTGGCCAACACGGCCGTCAGCCTGCGGCATGCGCATCAATTCAGTGGCGCCGAAAGCCTTTTTGTAATACTCGATCGCGGCAGCCGCGCCCTTGATGATCAGATATGGCGTGATGCCGTAGTAGCCATCAGGAATTGGTTTCACTATTCCAGACATAAGCTCTCTCCTGCGAAGAGGGTCTCTTGCGCGCTTTCAAACGCCTCCAGTTTGCCCGAAGCGCGCCACAGCGTATTGTAAAAATTTGACCTCAGTCCTGGATGGGAACGTGGTTCAGATGGTCGGTCTTGGCCGCCAGGTAGGCAGTGGGGTTAATGCCGGAAAACTCTTTGAAGTCGTGGATAAAGTGCGCCTGATCGAAGTAGCCGCAGCCCAACGCAATTTCCGCCCAGTCAACCTCGCGTTCGCGCCGCACGATCTGCAACACCTGCTGAAATCGCTGGACGCGGCAGAACAGCTTGGGCGAAAGGCCCACTTCTTCACTGAAAACCTGGATAAAGCGGCGCGAACTGAGGCCGATCTGGTCGGTGACGGCGGCGATCGCGGGCAGCTCCGGCTTATGGAACTCCTGCAGGGCAAAACCCACAGCAGGATGGCGCTCGAATCCGCGAAATGCCTGCGCCATCAGGAATTGTTCCATCACTTCGACTTTGGCCTGCGGCGTGGGCGCGGCCAGCACACGCTCGCGTAGCTCGGCAGCGCGCGCGCCCCACAGGTCGCCGAGCGCGACGTGCTGGTTCTGCAGTTCGTCAGCGGGAAGCTTGAAGAAGGGAAAGGCTCCGCCCGGCTTGAAGTGGATGCCGATCACCTCCGACTGGCAGGCCGTATCGATCACGAAGAAACGGGAGTGCGGACCGGAGACTATGCTGTCCGGAAAACTCTGGTATCCCTCGCGCCTATCGCGCAGATCGATAACCAGCTCCATTGTGCCTTGCGGCAACAGGCGCTCTTGCTTATGCGGGAGGCTCACGCCGCCGTAGTACCAGAAGAGCTCAACGAATCGTGAGAGTGGAGGCTTCGAGCGATGAAGAAAACTGATCATGCGCTGGGAAAATTATAGCCTCAGATCCTCCCGTTTCCCGCGAGGAACACTTGTGTCACCTTCGCCGGCTAGAGGCGCTCCGTGACCCCGGGAACCTGCCAGCCGTCGTATTCGCCGTGGTGCTCCTCGGCGAACAGGTCGAGCTCTTCCTGAAGTTCTTTGAGGTTCTCGACTTTGCCCGACTGGCGAATGCGCAGTAGCCACTTCCGCAGATTTCCATCCAGGCTGACCGACTGTGTGGCCCAGGCCCTTTGTTCGAGGCTCTTCGCAGCCGCCTCCGCGTCGGCCTGATCTGAAAAGAAGAAGTAGTGGTCCAGGGCATCCGCGTTGGCCAGTGCCTCGTCGAGCTTCAGGTCGACCTCAGACCGTTTGGGGTGCATCCCCAGCAATGCTCGAATGCCCTCAAACATTTCTTCTCCTGCGGATCCCTGGTTCCGCGCGCAGGACATAGCTTGCGCCGCGGGGAAAAATGAAAAGTGCGACCCTACCGCGGAAAAAGCCGGAAATGGGTCACACTTGGTTGCGTTTTATTCGCAGTAAAAGATTACGCTTTCGCCAGTTCTGCCGGCTCGATGATCACGTAACGGCCGCCGGAGCCGCGATCCACGAACTTGATCACGCCGCTGACCTTCGCGAAAAGGGTGTCGTCTTTGCCGCGGCCGACGTTGGCGCCGGGCTTGATGCGTGTCCCGCGCTGCCGCACGATGATGGTCCCGCCGGAGACCAGCTGTCCGCCGAAAGCCTTTACGCCCAGCCGCTGCGCATTCGAATCGCGGCCGTTTCTGGAACTTCCTAAACCTTTTTTGTGGGCCATATGAGAGTCCTCTACTTCAGCAATTAGCAAATAGCAGTTAGCAATTAGCTAAAACTTGAAGAGCGTTTTCACTCCAGCTTTAGCTGTGCTAGTTGCTAATTGCCAGCTGCTAATTGCCGGTTTATTTCTTCTTACCTTTGGCCTTCGTCGCCGCCTTCGCCTTCGGCTTACTTTTTGCTGCGCTCTTCTTGTGCGCCGCGGCTTTATGCTCGGCATGAGGCGCCGGCTTGGCCTTCTTCTTGGGCGCGGGCATATCGGGCGCGCTGAACTTCTTGCCGTCGAACTCGATTTCCGTGATGCGCACCGCGGTGAAAGGCTGTCGGTGGCCGAAAATCTTCTTGTACTGTTTCTTGCGCTTGAAGTGGAAGACCAGGACCTTGTCGCCACGGCCGGATTCCACGACCTGGCCGCTCACGACTGCACCCTGGCCCGGGCCGATGTGGCCTTCCTGGCCAGACACGGCCAGCACATCGTTGAACTCAAGGGTATCGCCTTCGCTGGCGGGCAGCTTTTCGATCTTCACCACGTCTCCGGGGGCGACCCGATATTGCTTTCCTCCGGCGCGTATCACCGCGTACATAACTCTCTCCGTTGCCCTTTCGAAGCGCTAGACCAGAAAGGACTTAATAAAAAGGATCGTTGCTGATTG
>DATFQZ010000017.1:0-68623 GCA_035263765.1 Candidatus Angelobacter sp.
GCTCCAGGCGTTCGGCGCCGTGCGCATAGCCCGAGATGAGGATGTCCCTGGCGCTGTCAGGGTACCAGGCAATGACCGAGCGCTGCACATCCGTTGCAGGAGCGGAGGTCTGAAAAGCAATCGGCCCGTCGAAGAATGCGGGGATCTCCTGCGGCATTCCGTAACCGACGGGGTGATTTGCATCCACGTACACGCGCAGCAGCGACCCGGGAATGTTGAAGTCGGCGGTCTGCACGCCGCGTCCACGTTCGGTAGCGCCGGCCAACGCGTTGCGCACCGGGAGATTGAATTCTTCTCCCATAGCAACTTCTGAGGCGCGCGCTAGCGTGATCAGCGTTCCGCCTTTCTCGACGAAATCTTTCAACGCGCGCACGCCTTCCTTGCCGATGCCACCCGTGTATTCGGGAGGCAGCTCTTCCGAGTATCCTTCGCGGCCCTGCCGGCCTTCCACGATCACCTCGCGCGAAGAGTCAGGAAGAATGATCACGTCGAAGGCCTCGTTGAGGTTGCCGGCTTTGACGGCTTTGTTCTCGATGTTCTTGACGTTGAAGCCGTATTGTTCGAGCACGAAGCGCGTCCAGCCTTCATCGATGGCAGGGATGTAGGACTTGTAGAGGCCGATGCGCAACGGTTTGAGCTGGGTGGTGCCCTCGGGAAGGGCGGCGGTGGATTGGAGCTGCACATGAAGTTTCCGGGCATTAGCCTCAAGCTGCGGGTGTGCACCAAAAACGAACACTGGTGCGTGCACCGGACCTAGTTTGGCTGCGAATACCTGCCCCCCTTCCTTTTGCATCGCGTTGACCAGGGCGAAGACATTATTCCCACGGGCACCAGCAAAGTGGTATTTAAAAGTCTTGTCGGCAAGGCCACCGCTGGGCCAAGGAGCGTCTTTCATTACGGTGGAAGCTAAATCGTCGCCCGCCGCGAGCCGGACTTTTTCGGCCTTCACGCCCATCATCAACGGCAAAGACCACGCGGCCACGTCGTAAGGTTCGAGGATCCCGCTTCCGGGGGCGGGATGCACTTCAGGATAGCGTTGGATTCCCATCATCTCGTCCACGAAACGGCCATACGGCTGCGCGCAAGCGATGAGGAAAGCGCTCTTGTCTGCGGACTGCCGGACTTCCACTCCATGTTCGGTCATCAGCGCTGCCAGGTTCGTCGCCGCGATCGGATCGCGTTGATCGCTAACCGGAATGCGCCAGAACTCACGCGCATCAGCTGACTCGACCGCCTGCTTAGCCATCAAAGCCACGCCGCGCAGCAACTCCGGGCGATACTTGCTCACTGTCTCCAGAGCAGCATCGGAGACGATCAACTCGTAATCCATAATGTCGCGCAGACGCCACACGCCTCCCGGCCAGGGATTGGGAAAGTTGATCTGCTGTTCGTAGGTGATCAGCCCTTTTACTCCGCCCTGCAGTTCGGTGTGGGAGATTTCAATCGGCGTGGCGATGCGCGCTGAAGCCACCTCCGTCAGCACGCCGTACATGTTCTTCCACCATCCTGTGTTGCGCGTGCCGCCGGGCCAGTAAGCATCGAACGAGTAACCGTAGATCACGCCCGACTTTCCGGCTTCTTCCAGGCGCCAGCCCATGTCCGCGCCCATCAAGTTGTTGCCCCGGTGCACCAGCGGGTTGACCAGTTGGGCTACAGGATCGGAGTTGGGCGGGATGTAGATGCGCGGGCCGTTCGTGCCCATCTGGTGTTCGTCGAGCCAGAACTGCGGGAACCATTCGTGATAGACCATGCGGTTTATGTTCTTGGTCTCGACTTGCGTCAGCATGTACCAGTCACGATTGTTGTCGTGCCCCACATAATGATGGTAGAGGTACGGCATGGGCCCGCCCTCGTATTTCGTCCCAACATATTTTCGGTACCACTCGGTCACCATGATCTGGCCATCGGGATTCAACGACGGCACCAGCAGCACGATCGAGGTGCTGAGGCGGCGCATGGTCTCTTCGTCCTGCGTTGTGGCCAGCTTGTAAGCCCACTCCATGGCCATCTGGCTGGAGCCAATCTCCGTGGAATGAATGTTGCACGTGAGCAGAAAGATGGTCTTGCCTTCGGCAACCAGCGCGTCAACCTGCGCCTGGCTCATGCCGCGGGGGTCGGCCAGCTTGCGTGCGATGTCTTTATACTTCGCTTTGTTACGCAGGTTATCCTCATTGGAGATCAGGGCCATGATCATCTCTTCGCCCAGCGTGGTCTTGCCCAGGACTTCGATTTCCACGCGCGGCGAAGCCGCGGCCACAGCTTTCAAGTACGAGGCGATCTGGCGATAGTCGGCCAGCTTGCGGTCGGCGCCGACTTCGAATCCCAAGAACTCCGAAGGCGTGGGAACGTGTTTGGCTTTCTGTTGGGCTGTAGCGAGTGAAAGGCCAAAGACGAGAAGGACGGCAACTGCGAGAGAATTGCGCTGTCTGTTCATGGTGGGCTCCGTTTTCGACGTGAAAGCGTAACAGTATGCACCGCAGGAGGGAATTATTTTTTGTTTGTTGTCTACGTCCGCTCCTTTTTCTAGGGAAGAGAAAACAATGTGCACCGGAGCAGCGTTTCCTTCCAAAGCGCCGGCCTCATGGCACCCGGGAGGTCAACGAATGTCATGGCGACGAACCTGCCATTTCATCGCACACGCATCGTCAGCTCCGTCGAATTCGCAGCCCAGTGAGGTCGCAAACCGGCTTTTGGTCTCGGCTTGCGAGTATCTCTTCAAGACTTTGCCTGCAGGCAGGCCCACCTCGTAGGTCTCAAACGAACCGGAACATGCGCAAACACTTACGTTAACGATCTCTGCAACTACCAGCACGCGAGTCTTATCGAGCCATTCGAGAATGGCTGTATTGGGCGGCAATAGAGGAGCGTCGCATCTCACCGGCGATCCAAATGCCTTGTCGACGGGATTCGAGACATCAACTTTGCGCAAACCACCTTGCTCGACATAAAAGACGTAGGTTCTCTGATCAAAGCCGCCACCGCCTTCCGTCTGATTGACGGCGAAGGCGCGCGAATCCGGTGACCAAAGAATCTCGGAACGAAAGCCGTCAAGGCGCGTCCTGAACCGCTGTGAACCGGATCGGACAATCACTGTCGTATAAAGCTCACCCTTGTCCTCAACGATCTTGATCGAGACGGATTTTGTTCCGTCCGGGGATTTGACGCTGACAAAATCAAAACCACCGTCGTTTCTCAATCGCGTGCCGTGCATACAAGGTCTTACCTATGCACGGCCCTTGACCCCTGCTTTCTGCCCACACCAAGGCTAAAACCAAGCAAACTAAAATCACCCGCCACAATCCGTGGTTGTGCCGCATTCCAACGCCCAGCCTCGCGGCGTAGCCTATCATGGTTTTGCGGTTTCCCTGCTCCGCCACATCCGTTCGTACGTTTTTGTGTATCCTAGAGTACTGGCCAGTGCATCGGGAAAGAGGCAATGAGGGCTGGGGCATGGCAAGAGCCCCAGAAGCCTGTAACCCGGCGAAGTCGCATCTACATTAGAGGCAGGAGAGTTTGTGCATGAAGGCCCTCTCAGCAATGACGTTTGTTCTTGCAGTGGTGCTCGCCAGCGCAGCCCAGAGCACGCCCGAACCCGCCGTCAACTCCGGCGTTAACTCCGGCGTTGACTCCGTCCTGGCTAAAATCCAGCAGACGGCCAAGAGCACGGACGCAGATCTGGTCCAGTTGCGCATTGACAAGTGGAAAACCGACCCTGAGAACAGGGCGCAATTGCAGCAGGTTTCAACCTCGCTGCACAAGAACCTGACGTTGGCCGTCCCGGACCTGCTCCACCAAGTGGAGTCAGGAAAGGGCAGTGTCTCAGCAACCTTCAAGCTGTACCACAATCTCAACATAGTGTATGAGTACCTGAGTTCGCTGGCCGATGCCGCGACGGCTCTGGGCAGGAAAGAGGAAGCTGACTCGCTGAATCATGATGCTGCCGCTCTGGATTCGGCGCGCCAGGAGCTCTCGACTTACATTGAGCAGGCCGCCGTGGCGCTGGAAGTAAAAGCCAAGCCGACACCTACGCCCACACCGGCGCCGGTGGCTACGCCCAAGAAGATCGTGATTGACGACGAGCCCAAGAAGTCTGCAACTCCTAAGAAAAAAAGGACTTCCACCCCTACGCCGCAACCCACTCCCACTCCCCGCTGAGCATCCAAAGTTCCGGGAACTTTGCCGCGCCGGCGGGGTCTATCTAAGGTGTAGGACCCGTGATTGCCCCGAGGTTACCTCGGGTACCGGGTGGGACCTTCGAGAAGGAGTTGTAGCGGCCCCGTTGTTCTTGATAACTTTGGGGTGACGCCATGGAGAAAATGGCGGGAGCAGCCACATTGGGCAACATAGCCAGTGCAATCGGCGTTAACGCCGAAGAAGCCTCCCTCGTTGCTGAGCTGAAAGCCGGCTCAGAGGAGGCCTACGACTGGCTGGTCACTCGCTATCACCAGCCTATCTACAGCCTGGTGTACCGCATCTTGACCGATCCTGCCGACGCCTCGGACACCACGCAGGAAGTGTTTCTGAAAGTGTTCCGTGGCATGAAAAGTTTTAACGGTCAGTGCAGTTTGAAGACTTGGCTCTACCGGATCGCCATTCACGAAGCCTCCAACCAACGGCGCTGGTGGTTCCGGCATAAGAGCAAAGAGACGTCGATGGAATCGCACCAAGACGAGAACGGAAATGTCTGCGGCCTGGTAGAGACGCTGGCCGATCCCGGCGAATCGCCGCTGGAAGCTCTGGCCCATGAAGAGATCCGGTCGCGCGTGGAGCAGGAGCTGAAGCAGATTCCGGAGCCGTATCGCACCACCGTGGTTCTGCGCGATATTGAAGGCCTGGCCTATGAAGAAATCGCCGAAGTGTTGCAGATTTCCCTGGGGACCGTGAAGTCGCGGCTGATCCGCGGTCGTGAGGCCCTGCGCAAGCGGTTGGAGACATTCGTGAAGGAAATAAATGCCGATACGCGGAGCGCAGCCCAGCGCGCGGCCTCCGTGGCCGGAAACGCCGAACTGGAGGCCCAGCGATGAAGTGCACGCAAGCACGGCCTCTATTTTCGTCGTATCTGGATGGCGCCGTCAGCGGCGTGGAGATGCATGAAGTCTCCCGGCATCTGGAGCAATGCCGCGCCTGCAAGACGGAATACGGCCAGATGGAAAAGACGCGCATCTTGCTTTCCTCTCTGGGACACAAGCAGGCCCCGCCCGACTTGGCGGTGAGAATTCGCATTACCTTGGCCAGCGCGCGAAGCCGCACCTGGCGTGGTTCACTGCGTGGGCGCATGGTGCGGCTGCAGAATGCGTTCGACGCCTTCATGCTGCCTGCCACCGCGGGCATAGTGAGCGCAGTGTTTTTCTTCGCCGGTCTGATCGGATTCTTTGTTCCCCCGGTTAGCGCCAATCCGGGCGACGACGCAGCCCTGTCCTATACTCCTCCGCGTCTGATGATTTCGGCGTATCCCGATAGCGGCTTGGACCTGGATCCGTCCATTCTGATCGAAACAGACATCGACGCCATGGGACAGGTACAGGATTACCGCATCGTCTCCGGGCGCGACGATGCGCACGTCCGGGAGCAGCTCAACCGCGCCCTGCTGATGACGAAATTTGCGCCCGCACAGTCCTCCGGGCGTCCTGTACCCAGCAAAGCCATCATTCATTTCCTTCGTCTATCCAAGTGAAGGGATTCAAGGGGTCATGGGGCACAGCCGCCTTCGGCTGTGGGTTCTGATTTTCATCGGTAAGGGCGCCGGTGCCACATAAGTTTGCTTCTCAGGGGGTCAGCGCATTGACCCCCTAGCTTTTTCTGACCTACACTTTAACTTTCCCGTAAACCTGGAGGGTGGCCTGAAACGCAGTATTTCATTCATCTTTTTCTACTCACTGGCAGTCTTTTTCCTGGCGCTGCTGGGTCCGAAGGCAGTAACAGCACAAACCACGAAAGCCCAGCTGGAAGTCAGCGAAACCCTCTTCACTGTAACTGCGGCTCTCAACAGTTGCGGGTACGACACGGGACTCGAAGACTCTCTGCCGGTGCGGAAGGCAGTGCGGACTGAAATCGCCGACGCGGTGCAGAAGTTGCCGGCCGCTGCTGAGGCGCGCGAGGCGATCTGCCACTTCTGGCAAGAACACCAGCCGGAGGGTACTGCCAACGACATTACCCAATACATTTCGTTGGCCCTCGAACTCGGCCCTCCGCCCGATTTTCGGCCGGCGCTGCCGGAAGCCGATTTGCCTCCGGATGCGGCCCACGTGTTGGGCATCGTCCCACTGTTGCAGAAGTTCTATGACGCGGCCAGGATCCACGGCTTGTGGCAAAAGCATGCTACGCAGTATGAGTCATTCGTCTCGCAATTCCACGATACCGTCGCTGAGGTCATCCGCCAGACGGATCTCTATTTGCGGCTTCCCTTCAGCAACTATCCGGGACGGCGCATGGCGGTCTACATGGAGCCCATGCTGGCGCCCAACCACGTAGACGCGCGTAATTACGGCGAGAGCTACTTCCTGGTGATCTCGCCCGGCAACGACGGCCTGATTGAGTTGCGGGCCATACGCCACACCTACTTGCATTTTGTGCTCGATCCAATGGCGCTTCGCCACGGCGGCAGTTTGAAGCGCCTGGAGCCGCTGCTGCTGGAAGTCCGCACGGCGCCCATGGCGGACGCCTTCAAGAATGACATCACGCTGATGGTGAACGAATCCCTGATCCGCGGCATCGAAGCCCGAGTGGCGATCCCTAAGTCCAATGAAAGCGCTCGCGCCGCTTACGTGCAACATTCTGTCGAAGAAGGCTTCACCCTCACCCATTACTTTTACGAAGCCTTGGCCACCTATGAAAAAGGAACGGCGGGCATGAAGGACGCTTACGGCGACCTGGTCTACAACATCTCCCTGGACCGCGAGGCAAAACGGTCCCGGGACACGGTCTTTGTGGCGCAGGCCACTCCGGAGATGGTGAAAGCACCCAAGGTGCAGGAGGAGAAATTGCTGGATACCGCCGAGCAACAGCTCGCCGGCGGTGACGCTGCAGCGGCCCAGCGCCTGGCCACCCAGGCGATTGGCGGCAAGGCAGATCAGGGCCGGGCCTACTTCATCCTGGCTCGGGCGGCTATTCTCTCCAAGGACATGGAAGGGGCACAAAAGTATTTTCAGCAGGCGGTGGAATCAGCGCACGATCCGCGCACGCTGGCCTGGAGCCACATTTATCTGGGCAGGATTCTTGACCTTCAGGAGCAACGGGATGCTGCGGTAACGGAATATCGGGCAGCGCTGAGCGCTGGTGATCCCACGCCGGACACAAAAGTGGCGGCGGAGCAAGGTCTTTCAGCGCCGTATCAGCCGCGCAGCCCGCGGTAAACTTGTAGTAACAGGACCTTATGAAACGATTTTCACTGGTGTTCGTCATTGCCCTGTCTCTTGCCGCCGGCATCCCAGCCCAGGCAAGACCGGCCCGGTCCGAGGACCCCGTTATCACCCAGAAGCCCGCTGCCACGCCGACTCCACCGACCGGCCGGCATCCACTGCAAGCCAAGAGCCAGGCTGAGTTCAAGGACTACAATGCGGCCTACGGGATTACTGGGGGAGCGCAGATGCAAGCGGCAGCCGACTCCTTTGCCGCCAAGTATCCGGAGAGCGAGCTGCGGGGCAATCTTTATGCCAAAGCCATGCATGAGTACCAGACGGAGAACAATCCCGACAAAATGCTGGCCATGGGGGAGAAGGTACTGTCGCTGGATGCCGATAATCCAGTCGCCCTGGTACTGACAGCATCGGTGCTCGCCGACAAGCTCACCGACACCGACCCGGACCGCACACAAAGGATTGCCGAGATCAAGAAAAACGCCGGTCACGCCCTGGAAACCGTTGAAACCGGGATGGCGCCGCTGGCCCAGGCCACGCCGGAGCAGATCGCAACCTACAAGAACACGCTGCGCTCAATGGCTTATTCCTCCCTGGGCATCCTGGAATTGAAAACCGGCGACGATCCAGGAGCAGAAAGAGACATGAAAGCGGCTGCCGACCTGATCAAGGCCGCGCCCGATCCGTTTGTCTGGTATCACCTGGCGCTGGCACAGGATCACCAGAAGAAGTACACCGAGGCCCTGGCGTCAGTGGAGCAGGCATTGCGCTACATGGGTTCCAACTCTGACTTAAGCGAACTGGCCGCCGGGGAACGCGACCGGCTGCGGAAGCTCACCGGCACAGCAATTCTGCCGGCCCCGGGACCCGGGCCACAGGGGCAGCCGAGCCCAACGCCGCCTCCGTTCTAAGGAAGCCTGCTCAGAAAGTTCTTTGTGTGAAGAGATTTTGGTTCAGCACCGCGGCAGTTTCAGCATTCCTGCTGAGCACTTGGCCCGGGTACGGCGCCACAGCCCAGGCCGTCCGCGCGTCCCAGCCCCACGCGCAGAGCCAGCAGGAACTCGAGGATTATCGCGTGGCGAGCGGCGTCAGCGGCGGCGCCGCCCTGGAACAAGCCGCCCTTACCTTCGCCGGGAAATATCCACAAAGCGAGTTGCGCACGCGCTTATTCTCCAGGGCCATGCGCGAGTATCAACGAGAGAACAATCCGGATGGTGTCTTGAATGCGGGCCAGGAGATACTGGCCATCGATGCCAACGATCCGCTGGCGCTGGTGCTGACCTCAACTGTAATGGCGGACAGCCTGGGTCCGGACGACGCGGATCGCGACCGCAAGATCAACGCGATCAAGCAGAATATCGGCCGGTTCCTGCAAATCCTGAACGTGCGCGCTGTGCCGGGAAGCATGGCCCAAGGAGAGACGTCGATCTACAAGTCCACGCTTGAATCCATGGCCTACGCAACGCTGGGGCTCATGGGGTTGAAGACAGGGGACTATGCCGACGCAGAGAGAGACCTAAAGACAGCCGTGGAGCGCGGGACGGCCCGTCCTGATCCTTTCGTCTGGTACCACCTGGCGCTGGCCCAGGACCATCGCAAGAAGTATCCGGCGGCCCTCAACTCAGTGGAGCAGGCCCTGCAGCTCGCGAGTGCCTATCCTGAATTGCAGAAACTTGCGGAAACCGAGCACGAGCGCCTGACCCGGCTGACAGGCCGCAACAAACAGCCTGCGGAAGGTGAAAGCCCGCCTCCGCAGCGCGTTCCAGACCTATGAAGGAAGATTTGACCGAACTCGAAGGCAGTTTGGGGCACACGTTCCGCCGGCCGGAACTGTTGGAACGAGCGTTGACCCACAGTTCGCACGCTCACGAAGAATCCAAGGCAGCGGGGCCCGAGGCCAACCCTGAAATACTGGACAACGAGCAGTTCGAGTTTTTGGGAGATGCCGTGCTCGGTCTGGTCACCAGCCAGCTTCTTTTTGAGCGCTTCCCTGACTTTCATGAAGGCCAGCTTTCCAAGTTGAAGGCCCACCTGGTGAGTGCGCGGCACCTGGTCAGTGTTGCCACCGACCTGCGTCTGGGGGACTACTTGCGCCTGGGACGCGGCGAGGAGCGCAGCGGCGGCCGCAGCAAGAGCACTTTGTTATCGGACGCGCTGGAGGCCATCATCGCCGCGATGTATCTCGATGCCGGCCTGGAGAGCGCCCGCGACTTTATCATTGCCCAGATTCTGGAACCCGAGGTGGAACGTATCAGCCGTGAAACCACAAGCGAGTTCAGCCTGGCTGATTACAAATCCGCGCTGCAAGAGCTTCTCCAGTCGAGCGGGAGGCTGCAACCGGTCTACATGACCGTGAAAGAAGAAGGGCCTGACCATCGGAAGACCTTCACCGTGGAAGCGCGGATCTATTATCAAGGACAGACCAAACCAGAGTATGTGGCCCGCGGCGAAGGCGCCACCAAGAAGAAGGCGGAGCAGTTGGCAGCCAAGCAAGCTCTGGAGCACCTGCGAGGTCTGGTGCAAAACGCATGAAGCAGGCGGAAACGATCGAAGCCCCGCAGGTGCCGCAGGAAATGCCCGTGGCTTCAGATGAGCACGTCGCGTACGATCCCCGTGAACAAGCCCATCCCAAGGGCAGTGTTTTCGGAGCGAAGTCCTTGCTCTCCATCGCCGTGATCGTGGTCTTCGTGATCACGTTCGTAGTGCAAGCCTTCCGCGTGCCTTCAGAATCCATGGAGAACACGCTGCTCATCGGAGACTTCCTGCTGGCGGACAAACTTCACTTTGCCGATGACGATGGCGCCTGGGACAGCATGCTTCCCTACCGCGCCATCCACCGCGGTGACATCATCGTGTTCCGCTATCCGCTCGATCCCTCCACCTATTTCGTCAAGCGCGTGATCGGCCTCCCCGGAGATCGCATCCATTTGAAGAACAAGGCGGTCTTCGTCAACGACACGCAGCTTAAAGAGCCTTATGCGCTGCATAGCCTGCATGACGCGGATTTCTACCGCGATAATTTTCCGCAGGGCCGGGAATTCGCTGGATCCGTGTGCCCTTTGTGCAGCGAATTGCCGCGTTTCATGAGCGGCGGAGAACTGGTGGTGCCTGCGGGACGTTATTTCGTCATGGGCGACAACCGCGACCACAGCTCTGACAGCCGCTATTGGGGGTTTGTCCCTCGCCGCAACGTTCTGGGGCGTCCCCTGGTAATCTATTTATCTGTGCGCAGCGGGCCCGATGCAAGCTGCACCGACTGCGATGATAAACTCTATCCCTCAGGACAAGTTCTGGCGCCTCTCCTGCAACTGGCGCGCTGGGATCGAATGTTTCGTCTTGTCCGCTGATTTTGAGTAATCCAGGACCAGGAACAGCCTTTGCACGCAAGAAAAAGCAAGACAGACACGGGGAAACAGCCGGAAAAACCGCAAAAGAAAAAGGAGACTCTCCCGGAGTCCGTGTCGGGAATCGCGGAAGTGCTGGTCTCAGGGCTGTTTATCATCACATTCGTGGTGCAATCGTTCGTGATTCCATCCGCGTCCATGGAGAACACTCTGCTCATCGGCGACCATCTCTTCGTGGATCGTTTAGCGCCGGCCGCGAGGGCGTCGTATACCGGGCCGATCGTGCCGTACCGGCAGGTGCATCGCGGCGACATTGTTGTCTTTATTCATCCTGACGAAAAATACGAGGGCATGTACGTAGTC
This sequence comes from Candidatus Angelobacter sp., assembly GCA_035263765.1. GTDB lineage: Bacteria > Acidobacteriota > Terriglobia > Terriglobales > Acidobacteriaceae > Angelobacter. The sequence goes on from DATFQZ010000017.1 coordinate 11,063, forward strand.
AAGCGGATCATGGGCGTCCCGGGCGACAGGATTCACCTTCGCAACGGAGTGGTATATCGCAATGGCGAGCGTTTAAACGAGCCTTACGTCATTCCTAGCGGCAACTATGATGAGTACCGCGATGAGTTTCCTGCGCATCCCGCAGGCGGCGTCCCCAACGTGTCGAAGTTTTGGCCCCTGAAACTCCGGGAAAGCATTCAGGGTGACGACTTGGTCGTCCCGCCCGGCAACTATTTCGCGATGGGGGACAATCGCGGGGAAAGTCTCGACAGCCGCTACTGGGGCTTCATCCCGCAGGAGAACATCATCGGACGGCCGCTGTTTATCTATTGGTCGTTCGTAACGCCACGCGACGAATACGACCAAACTACAATGGCAGAACGCGCCCGGTTTCTGGGCTATCAGATCGTCCATTTTTTTGATAAGACACGCTGGGGCCGGACGTTCCACCGGGTCCAGTAGCCGAAGATTCCCTTGAAGGAAAAAGATTTGTCGACTAACGCTGAGAGCGCAACCGAACCGATGAAGGAAGAGAAAAAGCCTCGTGAGAAAGAGACCCTGCCGGAAACCATTGCGGGAATGGCAGCGGTTTTCGTTGGCGCTCTGTTCATTCTGACTTTTATTATCCAGCAATTTGAAATCCCTTCGAGTTCCATGGAGAATACTCTCCTCATAGGGGACCACCTTTTCGTGGACCGTCTCACGCCAACGGGCAAAAGGGGACCTTTCACTTTCTTCATGCCGTACCGCGAGCTCCACCGCGGAGACATCGCAGTGTTTCCCTCTCCGGAACATCCGGGGCTGTACCTGGTCAAACGCATCGTCGCCATACCGGGCGACCACCTCCACTTGGAAGATGGAGTGGTAGTTCTCAACGGGGTGCGGCAGTCTCAGTCCTTCGTGAAGCGCAAGGGCGACTATGACCCCGCTCGTGATAACTTCCCGGCCGCCGGCCCGGCGGGGTACAGCGCGGTGACCGACTGGCCGGAGACTTTGCAGCGGAACATGCAAGGGCGGGACCTTGTCATTCCTCACGATAGCTATTTCGCCATGGGGGATAACCGCGACGATAGTTTCGACAGCCGTTACTGGGGCTTCGTACCCCGCAAAAACATTCTCGGCACCCCACTTTTCATCGCCTGGTCATTGAACCAGACAGAAAGTGACTTCCCCCAGGATGCTTCCCTGGGGGAACGCGCCGCGTTATTTGCAAAGACCGCGGTCCATTTCCTTGCCCTCACCCGCTGGAACCGCGTGATGCGATTGGTGCATTGATGGTTTGGACGCGCAAAGGCAAACTCATTTTGGCGGTGGCCGCTGTGGTGTTGCTCGGCATCTTTCTTCCCCCAAACATCAACGGCACGCGTTTTCGCGACCGTCTTGCCCCGGCACTGAGCGCGGTGCTGGGACGGCAAGTGAAGATCGGGCAGGTGAAATACCGTCTGTTGCCGCGGCCAGGCTTCGACCTATACGACTTTCAGGTGGCTGACGACCCGGCATTCAGTGCAGAGCCGCTGCTGATGTGCGGAAAAGTCACCGCCGACCTGCGCCTGACCTCCCTGTGGCACGGCCGGCTGGAGATCGCCAATCTCAAGCTCACCGATGATGCTGCGCCTCCAAGCCTGAATCTGGTGTACGCCAACGGGCACTGGAATGTGGAGCCGCTCTTGCTGCGCGTGGGACAGGTTCCCAGCGCTCCCACCGCGAAACGTAGCGCGGAACAGCGCGCGAGATTCCCTTACATGCAAGCTAGCGGGGGCCGAATCAATTTGAAGATCGGCGCCGAGAAGACGCCTTTCACGCTGGCCAACACAGATTTTGCCTTCTGGCTGGCGGCCGAAGATGTATGGCATCTCCGCCTGCAAGGCCGTCCGCTCCGCACCGACATGAACCTGACCGACACCGGCGGCATCAAGCTGGAAGGCGATCTGCGCCGCTCACCCCAGCTGGCTGAGATGCCGGTGAGACTGCAATTGACGTTGGAGAAAGCACAACTCGGGCAGGTTTCCAGCCTCCTGGTGGGGCGAGACCGGGGATGGCGCGGGAACTTAAGTGGCGACGCACAACTTGCCGGCACGCTGGGCAACCTGCACATCACCGGGACGACCGACCTGAGCCACTTCCGTCGCGACGACATCAATCGAGACAGCATGCCGCAGCTGCGCACCAGCTGCCGGGGAGACTTCGTCCGCTCCACACTCGATTTGAGGTGCGACACGCCGCTGGAGACCGGGGGCCTTGTCCTTACCGGTCGCTGGGCAGCGGCCACACCTCGCGATTACGATCTTTCCATCACAGCCAACCTTGTACCGCTTTCGATGGTGGCCACGCTGGCCCGCCACACTCGCCGCTCGCTGCCCGACGATCTCACGGCTACCGGCGATTTCAATGCTGCGTTTGGCTTCCATGCCCACGGCGGAGTAAGAAACTGGCACGGAGCGGGCATGACGACACCGTTCCTCCTGGAGACCGCGGTTGCGGAAAAGCCCTTCCCCGTGAGCGGTGTGAAGTTTCACATCGGAATGGCGGACACCTCGCCCGCGCTGACCGCCAAGCGGGCCAAACTGGCGGCAGCGGCAGGTCCTCCACCGCAGCCTGACGCGCTGACCATCGACACTTTCTCCGTCCAGGTAGGACCCTCGACCGTGCTCGAGGTGCAGGGCAATGTGGACGGGTTGGGATACCGCGTCACGGCCAGGGGCCTGGTGCCTCTGGAACGCCTCTTGGCACTGGGCAAGGTCGCCGGATTCCCATCGGACTTGAGCAATTTCACGGCGTCTGCGATGGTCGACCTCAGCATCAGCCGGGCCTGGGCGAATTACGCGCCACCGCGGTTGCACGGCACTGCCCATTTGCGGAACCTTGCCGCGTGGATCCCCGGCATCAAGGATCGCTTGGTGCTCTCCGAGGCGGACGCGCAGTTGACCGACTCTGCCCTCGTGCTCACCCATATCAGCGGCCAGTTTGAGAATTCTCCAGTGGCTTTCGAAGGCACGGTCACACGTCCTTGGAATTGCCAGACAGTGCCCTGCCCGCTGGAGTTCGATCTTCATGCCGCTTCGCTCTCCGTGGCGGACGCGTCCGGCCTGGTAGGCTCGGCCAGTAAGACATGGAACTTGCCGTTCCTCTCTGAATCATCGAGCGACTTACCCAACTTCCGCGCTCGCGGCACCCTGTCCGTCGACCACCTGACTGTGATCCAGATTCCATTGGAACAATTCACGGCACATCTGGAGGTGGGCGACCACGAACTTCGAGCCAGCCAGGTTACCGCCAAACTGGGCGGCGGCTCGGTCGAGGGTGAGTGGCGCTCTGAATGGACGGGGTCGCCGACGCGCTACACCGCGTCGGGAAAGGTGACAGGCGTTAACCTGGACCGCTTCGCGGCGCCGGCAGGGACTCCGAACCTCGAGCTTTTCGCCGCGTGGGCCACGGGCAAGGCCGATGCGACCTATTCCTTCCGCTGCGAAGGCAGAAACGAGACGGAAATGACGGCAAATGCAACCGGGCGGCTGGAGTTTACGGTCGCCAACGGAAGTTCACGGGCCCTGCAACTGGAAGCCGCAAAACCCCTCAGGTTCCAGAGTTTGCAAGGCAGCTTGGAGTTTGAAAAGCAGGTCCTCAAGGTGCTCCCGAGCAAATTCCGGTCTGACAAACGCATCTATGAGGTAAGCGGAACGGTGAGTCTGGCTGACCGCCGCACCAGGCTTAAGGTGAGCAATGGCGGCTCGCAGTGGGACATCACCGGCGCCGTGGACAGTCCACAGATCTCTCCCCAACCTATGACCGCACAGACAAACACGGTCCACTCGCGATGAAAGCTGCGTGGTTCATCCTCACCGTCCTGTTCCTGGGAGCGGTGGTGTACCTGGGACACCGGGAAGTTACTAAGGCTGAGCCGGCGCTGTCGAAGGAACAGCCACAATCCGGCGGGACCCATCGCCTGGCGGAAAGCATGCAGGTCAAACTCGACCACATCCGTGAAAATGGCGAGCGCGAGCATCCGGACCAGACGCCGACCGTGCTCACCGAGGACGAGATCAACGACTATCTTGCTTCCGGAAAGGTGCAGCTTCCTCAGGGCGTGAAAAAAGTGAAACTCGAAGGCCACTCGGGCTTGGTGGACGCCCTTGTGAATGTTGATTTTGATGAAATTCGCGCCGGCCAGAAATCTTCCAATCCGCTGCTCTCGATCTTTTCCGGCCGTCACGACGTGCGGATGGACGCTGATGCGGCCGGGAGCGGAGGCGTCGGCAAGGTGCATGTACGCAACGTCAATATAGACGGTATTGACGTTCCTCGCATGGCCCTTGAATTCTTCGTTCAAAAATACATCACGTCGAAATATCCCAACGTGGGGATTGATTCAGAATTCAAGCTACCGTCGCGGATCGATATCGCCACCGTCGGCTACCACAAGCTGACCGTCACGCAGAAATAGAACTACTGGGCAGGCTCAATGGTCAGGATGTGAAGAGTATGTGTCTTCTCATCCACCAAGGTCCCCACGACCTTGACTGTCGTTCCGGCAAATTTCTCCGCCAGCCCCTGGTCATCGAGACGGTAGACATCGTCCTTCACCACCAGGACAAAGTTGCCTCCCATGTCCTTTACGCAATGCATGGTGCAACTCTTGTCGTCCGTTGCGCCGGGAACGTTCTTCTTGATCATCCACTCGTGAGAGCGGCCCATGGAGTGGACGTTAAAGGCGCATTGGCTGTCGGCGATGGGTCCAGTGAGAGTCAACGGGCCGCCTTTTTCCTTCCCTTTGTTATTGCCGGCATGAATGGGAGCTGTCAGCAGTAGGAACAAAGCCCCCAACAGGACCTCCCGGAATCGTTTCTTACTCATTGTCTCTCTCCCGCTCTTGCACATGGGATCATGGCACCACCACGAATTTCATGCGCATGCCTTCATGGTCATCGCTGCAGATGACGGTACATAGAACCTCATACTCGCCTGGTTCCGACGGCGCCACCAAAGTGAACTCCTGCGTACCTGGCTTCAGCTCCAGATCCCATCCCTGGACTTTGGCGCGGTCCTTGGCGCGCAGCAGGGTAAATCCGTGCACTGCCCCATCGCGATTCCGTGTCTTTCCCTTGCGCGCGGTGATCCGTAACAGCACCGACTCCCCGGCCTTGACGGTGATCTCCGCCTTCCCCGAGCCGGACATCTTGAAACGACTGTCTTTGTCGGCCAGCACTTCGACTACATGGGACTGGCCAAAGGCCGGCAATGACAGTGCCAGAACAAAAGCTACGGCTGTGCCCCTGGCAAGCAACGCAATCGAGCCCGGACATAGTCTCTGCACGGTCATTGCGACATGTACCGGATGATCAAGTGCATGTCCTCATCGGTAAGGGTTGCGCGGACCCGCATGTGCCGCACGATGGTTGCCGTCATGCGTGGAGCAAACTTCGGCGGGGCAGTATGGCAGCGTCCACAGTTGGCGCGAAATCTCTTCTCTCCTTGGAGACGGAGCGTGTCATCTTGAGCGCTGCGATCGCTCGCCGCTGGCGATGTGCTCTTGCCTTCGCCGCTAGGCATAATTGGAGCAGCCGCCGCTAAAATTACGGCAGCCAGCACCAGCATTATGACTGTTGCAAATTTGGCTCTCATTGCGTGCTTCCTTTCAGCCCTGTCGGCCCGAGTGGCACAAGGAACCGGTAGGTAAGTCCCACGACCCAGAGATTGGAATCCCTGTTCAAAATGAATTGCCGGCCATAGCTGGCTGAGGCGCGGAGGTCGTAGCGCAAGTAGTAGTTCAGTCCGAAGTCCGCTTGGTTGGTGTCTCGCCCAAACGCACCCAGCTTCTTGATCTGCGTCGACGTGAGCTTCGGATCCGCAAAGAACTGCTGTATCCGGGCAGCAGGTTCGAGGCGCCGCAAATAAGGAACCTGGCTCAGGCGATAAGCAGATTCGATCCAATAGCCGCTGCCCTTCGTCCCCGATTGCCGCACAAACTCAGAGCGCACGGTCAGCGGAACTACGTAAGGTTGCCAAACAAAATGCAGACCGGCGGAGTGCGGGCGGTCGAGCTGCAGTACTTGCTGAAACGAGGCGCCGATCTCCAATCTCCGCTCCGGGAAAAAGAAACCGATCCGCCCTCCTGTGCTGCGATCCGTCGCCAGGAGATGGTTGGTGTTTGCGGTAGAGAAATAAACGGCGTAGTTGAAGTCGACTTTTTGTGAGCCGGCGGGAAATCCTCCGCGCAGCATGCCACCCAGGCTGGAACCGCTAGGGACGCTATAGATCAGTGGCGTCAGCTGCAAATCTTTTATCCAGGGCGGCGCCAAGCGCTCGCCATAAACGCCGAAAGGCGTCGTGAACCTCCCGCCGACAATGGTCACATAGCGATTCGCAAGATAATCGACTTGGCCATAAATCAGGTTATAGGCAGATGTACTTTCGTAGTATCCCTCGTCGCCTTTTGCATAGGTGACGGAATAATTGCCTTTGGCCTCGAGCAGCCATTTATCGCCAACGGGAAGGAGCAGTACCGGGCTGACGGACGGAGTATTTTGAAATTGTCCGCCGGTAACACGGGTGAAATAGCCGGTGGCCCCGCTCAGGATCGGGACAGTCTTTACTGGCTCGTTTGCCGATTCTTCCTGGCTTAGCGCCACAATCGGAAAGAGCATGAAAATGGCAAAAATCCAGGCGTGAGCGCCGTTTTTGCTCCAGCGTCCAAAACTCAGCACAAAGGACCTCTTTCGCCACCACAGGAGGGATTTGCAGGGCCAAAATGGCATGGTTATATCGGCAAAACCAGGTCGTCACAACAGTACCTAGGTAACCACGAAACTTCTGGTGCAACGGCTTTGGGCGATATAGGCGCTTTTCATAGCTTCATTTTGGGAATCACATGAAGTTTCTTAAAGGCGGGAGGCATATCTCGTGCGGGGGAGGAATAAGGAACAGTCGCTTGGCGTATCTCGGCGCGACGCCAGAACTGGATCCACTTAGAGCCCTTCTGCAGCATTTATAGACAACACGGCCCCTGCGAGCTGCGGAAGAACGCCAACCCTATTTTGCGTCCAACAATGGGAGCCGAAGGCGTCCGCAAACGCCGCCGACGGCTCCGCGATTTCTTCCGCAGCCAGCAAGGGCCGTGCTGATCGTCAAGCAACTGTCAAAAAGCTTCTTGCAAACCAACCATTTCGGTAGCGGATTGGTGAAACTGACCCGCTACCGTGTATCAGCGTCTAGCGATCGCTTGCCCGCGCGGCGGGCGGGCCCAGCCCATGACATTCGTCCTGGGTGAGCGGGAGCGAATTGCAAGACGGGGCGGTTTAACTGAACCAAAATTATTTCACGGAGTCGCCGGCCTTCTCCGCGACTTGACCCGAGTCTCCGCTCAGCTCCAGTTTGTACTTCTTTCCAGCAAAAAGGATACCTGTAATGTTGTTGACGCCGGTAGAACCGGCTTTTAGTTCGGTCGCATTTCGGTCAGTCTTCTGCTCGAGCGCCACAATCTTCCCGGTGGCGGTAGCCACGACTTTGCCGTCGCGAACGATGTTGAGACTTACATTGGGGCCCTCGCCGTCCCAGGTGACTGTGTATTCCCCTGCAGGCAGCTGCTTGCCGTTCACCTGCACCGGATCGAAGACCTGAAAATTCCCTTTGCGGTTACCAGTAGCAAAGGCGCTTCCGGCCAAAAGTATGGCCAAAACCAGAGTTATCAATTTCGAAAATGACAAGGACTGCATGGAAAAGCTCCTTCTTGTTATTTCCCGAATGGCTCGGGAATGGCCTGAGGCGGCCCCGCTCGATTGCACGGTTTGCTTTTCTTGCTCGCAGGCTTAGAATGCTTCCCCGGGACCCAAGAAAAGCAGCGCGCTAAGCGCACAACTTTCCTGTTGCGGGATCGCGTACGCCTGGGCCGCCAAACCGTGGGCGTCGTGGTCCCGGGGTCCCTTGTCGATCGCGGAAGCAACTCTGGCTTCCTGCATCAACCAATACGCTGACATTGCGCCGGAAGTTACAGAAATTCCGCGATTCATTCCGTTAGACGATAGCCAGCAACACGCGTTAGCGTGCGACCACTTTCTTCAACATTTCTTAAGCTTGCGCACGCTCAGTACGTTTCTGCTTACCGCCAGTCGTTGATTTTTCCATTGCAAGTTCCGGGGGAGCCGGCGTTCTACCTGCAAGCAGTTTCGCTCTTGATTGAGGTGCGGGATGACAGGCAGGGTGGTGTGCGCCTTTCTATTGGTGATCATGGCCGCGGGCGTTTTGATCATAAGCAATCCCACAAATCAGGTTGTTGCCGGGGAGCCGGAAAAATCTGCTGCGCAGAACTTGAAGATCGATCTCAGTAAAGCGGTTGAGGTCACGCTGCCGCAGCCGAAAGCGGATCTGCAGCCGGCGGCGTTCAAGACTTCCGACGGCAAAGCCGGCTGGGTGGTGCGGATTCCTGGCGGCCGGCCGATCGCCACTCCGGCTTACGCGGACGGCATGTTGTTCGTCGGCGGCGGTTACGGCTCGCACACGTTTTATGCTTTTGACGCCGAGACTGGCGCGCTGCGCTGGAAAGTCAATACATCCGATGACGGGCCCACCGCTGCCGTGGTCGAAGGCGGTTACGTAGCTTTCAACACCGAAAGCTGCACCATCATTGTGGTCGATGAAAAAACCGGGAAGACTATCTGGCAAGAATGGCTCGGCGATCCGTTGATGAGTCAGCCGGCCATTTATAAGGGGAGGCTCTTCATCGCATATCCGGCAGGACCGCGCAGCCCCAAATCGAGCGTGCCGGGCAGTCATCGCCTGCTGAGCGTGGACTTGGCAACGGGCACGCACATCTGGGAGGCCGCCATGAGCGGCGATGTGATTTCCGCGCCGGTCATCGACGGCGATCGCGTCTATGTCACTTGCTTCGATGGAACTTCCTACGCTTTCGCCTTTTCGAATGGGAACGTGATCTGGAAGAAAGAAAATGCCGGAACCAGCGCTCCAGTCGTTGCCAACGACCAACTGGTGGTAAGCCAGAAGCGGAAGGTCGGCAACAAGTCGTACGAAGGGCTCGTGCGCAGCGACGCGCGCCAGGGAACACAGAAAGACGGAGAATTGCTGACAAAGAAAGAGGCGGCTTATCTCGAGAATGGAAAGAACGGCGGTGTGGGGTTGGGCGCGTCACAAGCAGCCGCATTGGATTCATCCGTAGGTTTCGGCAGCGCGCCGCAGAGCGCGCAACTGGGGAAGGCTTCGCAAAACGTCGGCGTAAGCAACGTGGTGGGCGGATGGGCGTATCAGGGATCTCGGGCCGCGGTAAGCAAAGGACAAATGCTGAACGCCCAGGGAAAGTATCTGAATTCGGTCGCCGCGGCCGACGGCAAGATGGCCTGGCAGGCGGAGGTGGTGGGCGCCGGCCCGAACAACGATCAGCAAGTCTTCTCACCGCCGGCGCTGGGACGGGAATACATGTACCTGAGCGGGACACATGGGCACCTGGTCTCCGTCCGCCAGAGAGATGGCGTACCGGGGTTCATGTATTCGCTCAAGCAGCCCATGATCTTCCAGCCGGCTTTGGTCAACGGCAACGTGTATGTCGGAACCGCACAAGGCACGTTGATCTGCTTGAAGACCGCGAGCAAAGATGCCGACGGCTGGTATGAATGGGGAGGCAACGCGCAACACAATAAAACCTTCTAGAGCCTCCTCGCCTTCAAGCAGAGCAGGCCCCGATTTCGGGCCCGCGCCTCTCAGTCAGCTTCCCTGGTCTTGGCTACCGCCTCACTACCATAAAAAATTGCTTCCTGTCGCCAATTCAACGAATCCAAACGACAAATAGCCATGAATTCGGCTGGTGCCGGAACCTGCGTTATATCATTGATGTTTTCCCGCAATTCTTTGAAAGTTGAGGCTTTCCATGCCGCGTTTTGAATATCGCAATATGCAGCCGCAGCCGCAGGCGGAAAAGAAGTTTCTGGAGTGGATCCAGAAACTCGACGAGCAGTTCGCCAATCGTGACGTAGACCACCGATCGGTCGTGGTGCGCAATGCGCTGCACGAGCTCTACCTGGGGCGTGCTTACTCTGATCCCGCACCCGACGCGCCGCTAGCCGTGCAGGCGCAGATCGCTTGCTACGATCCGCGCAACGTCACTCTGGAGCCGGAATACTACGGCGACGTGGACGCCCAGAAGTACGCCGAACGCAAACCGTTGATCTGGTTTTGGATGATGTTTGACCGCTCCCCCGCCGGGCTGAACCACTGGCTTGGCTATCGCGTGCGTTACATGCTGGCCAAACATATCTTCAAGTTCGTTGGCAAAAACGTGAAAATCTTCCACGGCGTCGAGTTTTCCTTCGGCTACAACCTGACGGTCAAAGACAATTGCGTGATCCACAAATACACGCTTTTGGACGACCGCGGCGAGATCATCATCCACGAGGGTTGCTCCGTCTCCGACTACGCCAACGTGTACTCGCACGAGCACGACCTCAACGACGGAATGATTGTGACCAATACCAAGACTGAAATCGGCCCGCGGGCGCGTATCACGTACCATGCCACAGTGATGAGCGGCGTGCGCGTACACGAGCACGGGCTGCTGGGATCGCTGGGAGTGGCCACGAAAGACATTCCTCCGTACACCATTTCCGTGGGGATCCCTGCCAAGCCGGTGAAGGTGAAGTCCATCGCCCCACAGCCGCAGGCCGCGGGAGACAAGCACGGCGCGTGATAGGATCGTTGCTTGGCTTGCGTTGCTATCTTCTGCGAAGATTTTCTGTTCGCGAAAACCCAATCTCGGCCTGTCCTCCTGAGCGAGCACGAGCCCCGGCGAGCCGGGGTGAGGGCGAGTCGAAGGACCCCGGGAATGCCTGCATAGCAAAGACTGCATCAGGGAGTTCTCTAGGGAATGCCTTGATGCAGCATCGCGAAGGGAGCACCGTGGGGGGTCCTTCGACTTCGCGCCATTCAGCCAAGTGATGTAAAGATTGTCTCGGCGCTCCGCTCAGGATGACAACGGTAGGTTGAGTGCCAAGAGGGCCATCAAAAACCTATAAGAATGACTGTTCAACACACATCCCGTCGCCGCGTGCTCAGCGGCATGCGACCCACCGGCAAGCTGCACCTAGGCAACTACGTTGGAGCTCTTCAGAACTGGGTGAAGCTGCAGGAGACGCACGAATGTTTTTTCTTCGTCGCCGACTGGCACGCTCTTACCACCGATTACGATGACACCTCCCGCCTCGCCAGCAACACTCTGGAAGTGATCATCGACTTTTTGGCCGCTGGTCTCGATCCGGAGAAGTGCACGATCTTTGTCCAGTCGCACGTTCTCGAACACGCCGAGTTGCACGTGCTCTTCTCCATGATCACGCCTCTGGGCTGGCTGGAGCGCGTCCCCAGCTACAAGGAACAGCAACAGCAGATGCCCAACAAAGATTTGCACATGTATGGCTTTTTAGGGTATCCACTGCTCCAGGCTGCCGACATTCTTATGTACCGGCCCGCGTTCGTGCCGGTAGGTGAAGACCAGGTGGCGCACGTGGAACTGACGCGCGAGGTGGCGCGGCGCTTCAACCAGTTTTACAAGTCCGCCAGAGGCGGACCGGTTTTCCCCGAGCCGGAGGCGCTGCTCACGCCCTCGCCCAAGCTTCTCGGCACCGACAAACGCAAGATGTCGAAGTCTTACGGGAACACGATACTCCTGAGCGACGACGCGGCAACGGCCGAAGAGAAGATCAAGAACAGCGTTACGGACCGCCCTAAGCTGACGGACAAAGGCAGTCCAGACCGTTGTCCGGTGGGGAATCTGCACCAGATCTTCAGTGATCGAGAGCGGTTGGAATACATCACGCGCGGTTGTACCAACGCGACCATCACCTGCGTGGAGTGCAAAGCACTAGCCGTGGAAAGCGTGAATGCCCATCTTGAACCCATTCGCCAGCGCCGGCGAAGTCTGACCGAACATCCGGAGCGCGTGCAAGAGATCATCCGCCGCGGCGCAGAGAAGGCCTCGCATGTGGCGGAAGAAACCATGGCAGCAGTGCGGGATGCGGTGGGAGTGCTGTCATTGTCGTCAGCCGCGATAGTCACTCCGAAGTCTGACGCCGGACCCTTACGTGTGCCTGAATTAGCGATGTCAGCGGCCGACGATCAGGAACGACGCGAGATTTTGACGTCGGCATGGGTGGAAAGGGTTTCCAAGACTCATCCGTTAAGAAAAGACAGGCCTCGCACATTCATCACACGCAAGGCAAGGAAAGTCGGCGTGCACACTGCCCGGCAAGATGAGGGCGGCAAGTGGGAATTCAGTTTTCCCGATCGTGCTCTCAATGTGCTGGTTCTACTCGCAGAAGACAAAGACGGCAATATCCACGACTATGTTCTTCCGCCGAAATTGGTCCAAGAGAATTGGAAACAGTTTGAACGCGAGCAGAGCGAGGCCAGCGGTGCAACAGTCAGAATTCTGGTGGGAAGAGATGCCAACGGCTCTTTCATCCAGCTTGAGAAGCACAACGTGCCCATCCAGGCTTATGAAGGCAACTACAGCGCGCTTCAGTAATTCGTTGAGATTGTCGAGAGAACTCCCTGGATCAGCATGGCAGAGGATGGATTCTCGGGGTCCTTCGACTCGTCCTCACTCCTTCGTCGCTCCGCCTCGCTCAGGATGACAGGGTTTTAGATTTCCGATCACCGGATCACCCGATCACCCGATTCCCAAATCTCCCGATGACGGCGATGACGCGCGATGACGGCGATGTCGGCGAGCTTAGATCGCTGTTTTCCACAAGCCCGTCTGTGCCACAATAAGTGCAGATGCCTGAGTCCCCCCAGACCGCCAAGACACAGACCAGCGAGTTCCCTTTCGCGGTCACTGTCGGCGAGGTTTATGACGGCCCTCTGGACCTGCTGCTGGACTTGATTCGCAAGCAAGACATCGATATCTACAACATACCGATTGCCAAGATCACCGCCCAGTACCTCGCGTACGTCGAGAACATGAAACAGCTCGACGTGGACGTGGCCGCTGAGTTCATCTACATGGCTTCGCTGCTGATCCACATCAAGAGCAAGATGCTGCTGCCGCGCGATCCGGACGCACCCGCCGAACTGGAAGATCCGCGCGACGAACTGGTGAATCGTCTCCTGGAGCACGAGAAATTCAAGACAGCGGCGCAGATGCTGCTGCAAAAACAGCAGCTCGAAGATGCGGTGGTGAGCAATCCTTCACTCAAAGAGTTCAAGGACGCCGCGGGCACCGAGCCGGAGATTGAAGCCGATGTTGTGGACCTGGTGCGCACCTTCCAGGAGATTCTGGAGCGCGCGCGGTCGCGGCCGGTGCTGGAAGTGGACGAAGAGACGGTAACGGTAGCCCAGATGATCGAATTCTTTCGCCGCCGCCTGCTGATGGAAGACCGTCCCATCCGCCTCAAGCGTTTGCTGCAGCACATCACTTCACGCAACGCGCTCATCTCATCCTTTTTGGCGCTGCTCGAACTGGTGCGGCTGCAAGCCATCCTGCTTCGCCAGGACCGTATGTTCGGCGACGTTTTGATCAAGAAGCACGCAGTGTTTGACGCGGTCATGGGCGAAGAGGCCCTGGTGAGGGACGATTGGAAATGAAGGACCGCTTAGCAATTAGTTTCCTTCTGAAATCCCGAGCGAACGCGAGGGATCCATATCGAGTCCGACCACTTGGCCAGGGAAGAGAAATCTTTACTTGTGTTCCGAAAGAGTATTCTGACTATATGGATCCCTCCCCTACTCCCGAGTTGCGGGATCAGGGTCGGGATTTCAGAAAAAGAGCGACTTGCTAGTTGCTAACTGCTAATTGCTAAATTTCAATGTCCCTCAAAGCCAAACTCGAAGCTCTGATTTACGCGGCGGAGGAGCCCATCACGCCCGACCAGATGGCCGCCTTGCTGAAGGAAGATCTTGTCGCATTGAAAGCTGGCCAGCCGGAAGCAACGCCGGCGCCTGCGGCAAGCGCGGGCGTCACATCCGGGAATGCTGCTGATCCTGCCGCCAAGCGGGCCCAGCAAAAGTCAGAGCGGGCGGAACTGCGCGCCCTGCTGAAGCCGTTTCTTGAAGAACTGGTTGCCGAGTACGCGCGCGACGACCACGGCATTGAAGTTCGCCAGGTCGCGGGCGGATATCGCATGTCCACAAAGCCCGAACATCATGACGTGGTGCGCGCTTTCTCCAAGAGCCTGAAGCCGCCTGTGCGGCTTTCGTTGCAAGCGCTGGAGACCCTGGCTGTGATCGCTTACAAGCAGCCGGTCACCGTGCCGGAGATCAGCGACATTCGCGGCGTGGACGCCAGCGCCGTCATTGGCACGCTGCTCGAGCGCAAGCTCGTTACCACGGCCGGCCGTAAAGCCGTTGTCGGACGCCCCATGCTGTACAAGACCAGCAAAGACTTCCTGCTGCGCTTCGGCCTGAAGGACTTGAGCGAGTTGCCGAGCCTGGAAGAATTTGAAAAGCTCGCTGCCGGCGAGCTGCAGGAGGAACTGGCGGCTTCTGGCGACTCTGCCGTCGCAGACGCTACCGGGGTTCCTGATCATGGCGGAGCCGGGCAACTGTCGGACGATCAAGCCGGCATCGCGGACAACGTGACTGAACCGGCCGTTTCTTCCGATCCCCGCCACAACCAGGCCGACGAACAGGCCGCAGACCAGATCGCTTCGGAGAGCCGCGGAGGCTGAGGTCCCTCATGGCCGCGCAACGCCTGCAAAAGATCATCGCCGCGGCCGGAATTGCTTCCCGTCGCAAAGCCGAAGAGCTGATCACACAGGGGCGAGTCTCCGTCAACGGCCAGATCGTCACCGAACTCGGTAGCAAGGCCGACCCCGAACGTGACCACGTCAAGGTTGATGGCAAATTGCTGCATGGGCCCGAACGCAATGTCTACCTCCTGCTGAACAAGCCCAAAGGATACGTCACTACGGTGTCCGACCCCGAAGGCCGGCCTACGGTGATGGATTTGGTGCGGCACGTGGGCGAGCGCATCTATCCCGTGGGCCGCCTCGACTATGCGAGCGAAGGCCTGCTGCTGCTGACCAACGATGGTGCCTTGGCCAATCACCTGACTCGCGCGGCGTCCCATGTTCCCAAGACTTATCTGGTGAAAGTCAGTGGCCAGCCGGCGGAAGAAGATATTGAGAAGCTGCGCCGCGGACTGAAGATCCGCGACATACCGGGAGGCGCCGGCCGGGGTCCTGAGCCGCATCGCGGGCCCGTACGCACGGCGCCCGCACAAGTGAGGCTAGTGCGCGAGGCGGAGAATCCCTGGTACGAGCTGACGCTGATCGAAGGCAAGAACCGCCAGATACGCCGCATGTTTGAGGAGATCGGCCATCATGTGGAGAAGATCAGGCGCGTGCGCTACGGCCCGCTCACGCTCGACGTCGAGCCGGGCCAGTTTCGCGCCTTGGCGCCGGCCGAAGTCGCGTCGTTGCAGCGTTCCGGAGGAAGAGGGACCCCTGCTACGTCCCGCAACGTACGGCCACACCGAGGGAGTGGCCAGCCGCGGCGACGGCGGTCATCTCGCTAATTGTCCCGGGTTCGTGGTACAAAATCTTTGACGATGAAAAAAGATCTGTTCGACCTGATCCCGCGGCACATCGGCACTATGACGGGTTATATTGCCGGCAAACCCATCAAGCAGGCGCAGCGTGAATCAGGCGTGGCCATGATCAAGCTGGCATCGAATGAGAAGCCCCTAGGACCTTCGCCGCTGGCTATTGAAGCGATACGTGCGGCCGCCACCGAAGTCAATCTCTATCCTGACAATGAAGCGACCGAGCTGCGTTTGGAGTTGGCTGCTCGCCACGAACTCGATCCGGAGCAGGTCTTTCTGGCCGATGGCTCGCTCGGGCTGCTGGACATTCTGGCGCGCACGCTGCTTGGCCCGGGTCTGAACTGCGTGACCAGTGAGCGTTCCTTCATCAGCTATCCCATCGTCACCCGTGCGGCGGGCGCTGAGCTGACGACCACGCCAATGCTGCAGGACACCTACGATCTGGATGCGATCACTGCGGCCATCAATGACCGTACCCGCGTCGTCATTCTGGCCAATCCCAACAATCCGACGGGCACGATGTTTGATGCCGATGCCACGGAAAGATTTCTCGCTAGCGTGCCGGACCATGTCCTGGTCGTGCTGGACGAGGCGTATTACGATTTTGCTACCTACTTCGCAGCCAAGCGCGGCATCACGTATACGCGATCGCTAGACTATGTGCGTGCCGGGCGCAAGAACGTGCTGGTCCTTCGCACCTTCTCAAAAGCGCATGGGTTGGCGGGCATTCGCCTGGGATACGGTTGCGGGCATCGGGAATTATTCAAGTATTTTGGACGCATCCGCAATGCGTTTTCGGTTTCTGTGATTGCCGAAGCCGCAGGCCTGGCCGCCATTCACGATGAACCTCATATTCGCAGGACGCTGGAGAACAACGCAGCGGGCGTCGCGTGGCTCATGCCGCACTTCGCCGAGCTCGGCCTGCGCACCGCGCCTACCAGCGCCAACTTCATCTACTTTGAAGTCGACGAGAGCGCCGATGCGTTTGCCAAACGCATGCAAGCGGAAGGCGTGATCGTGCGCTCGCTGGTTCCGTGGGGCATTCCCAACGGCATCCGCGTGACCGTCGGCACGTGGGAACAGAACGAACGTTTCGTAGCCGTGCTGAAGAAAGTGGTGCGGCAAGTTGCGGTGCCGTAGGGCATGGAATGACCGCGACAATTGAGTAATTGAGTAAGTTGGTAATTTGGCAATTGTGGCGCCCCCGATTTTTCAATTACCCAATTACCAAATTACCCACTTACCAAGTCCTATTCATGGCTTCCACCACCTGGACCGCAACGATCGCTCTCGGCCGGCGCAACCGTCTGGCTACGGCGGGCGTGGTACTGGTCACGGTGTTTGTGATCTTTGCTCTCTTCGCGCCATGGATTGCGCCGCAGAGTCCGAGCGCCATTGACCTGCCATCGCGGCTGCAGCCGCCCAGCGCGGCTCACTGGTTCGGCACGGACGAACTTGGACGCGACATACTCTCCCGCTTGATTTACGGCGCCCGCATTTCCATGCTGGTCGGTTCGAGCGTGGTCGCCGGTTCCCTGTTTCTGGGGCTGGTTGTGGGATCGATCGCCGGATACTACGGCGGCTGGGTCGACAAGTTTTTCAGCGTCATTCTGATGAATGCGTTCTTGTCTTTCCCAGGAATTCTGCTGGCCATCGCTTTCGTGGCGTTTCTCGGTCCCGGGATCTTCAACTTGATTCTGGCGCTGTGCATCGGGGGCTGGGTAGGATACGCGCGTCTGGTCCGCGCTCAAGTCCTCGCCGTGAAAGAAAGGGAATTCGTTGAGGCCGCGCGGGCGCTCGGCGCCAGCAACTTGCGGATCGTCACGCGGCATATCTTGCCCAACATCATTCAGCCGGTCATCGTTCAGGCCGCTATTGGCATGGCTGGAGCCGTGCTTGCGGAAGCGACCATGAGTTTCCTTGGGCTCGGCGTACCGCCGCCGACGGCAAGCTGGGGATCGATGCTGAATGACGCCCGCGCCCACCTGTTCGACGCGCCGCATCTGGTCCTCTTCCCTGCCGTCGCGGTCATGCTCGCCGTCCTCTCATTCAACTTCATCGGTGATGCCCTGCGTGACTACATGGATCCGAGATCGCGGATTGAGGCAGGGTTGTAATGTTCAGCTTGGACACTAAAACGAAACCCTACCGCGGATTGACGCGGATGTGCGCGGAAGGGGCTAAAGTCTTTCGACTTTCCTGCTGTGGCTCTTTTTATCCGCGGCCATCAGCACAAATCCGGGGTATGGTTTTGGTTGTTTTCAAATGGTGATCGGAGTCATTTCGGATACGCACGGCCTGCTGCGGCCCGAAGCGATCGAACGTCTTCGCGGTTCGGACCACATCATTCACGCCGGCGACATCGGCTCCCCGCAAATAATTCCCGCCCTCGAGCAGATCGCGCCAGTGACGGCGATTCGAGGCAACGTCGACCAAGCCGCGTGGGCGCAAAGCTTCGCGGAAACGGAAGTTGCTGAACTCTCTGGACAACACATTTACGTGATTCACGACCTCAACTTGCTCGACCTCAACCCCAAGGCAGCTGGATTCGCAGCCGTGATCAGCGGCCATTCGCATCACCCGAAACGGGAGGTTAAGGCAGGTGTGCTCTACTTCAATCCCGGCAGTGCAGGTCCGCGGCGCTTTAAGCTGCCCGTAACAATCGGAAGATTGGACATTATCGGCGGCGAGTTGCGCGCCGCGGTAATAGAGATCATCTAGGAGTACAGCGCCCCCCGGAACTGCCTCCCAAGATTCCAAACTAAGAGCCTTTAGTTTCACCTCATCTGTTAACTCCCTGGCTTACTCAGCCGATAACCAACGCCTATGACTTTCGTGCGGCCAATCCGCGAAATCCGTTAATAGACCGGCTTACTTCGTACTATCTTTAGCTGAGTAGCAGAGGAGAGATGAATGCGCTATCTGAGTTGGGGGGTTGCTGTTGGAGTGATTGTTTTGACCGTTGGCGCCTGGGCAGTCCAGAATCCTGCCCGCACCACTGCGCCGGGCCAAGCAGGCAGCACGCGCGACAAGCGCAGCGCCGGCGCGCAAGGTGCGGGCTCGACAAAACCCAGCGACGCCGAGCTCAAATGGCTGCAGGAGCTCCTGGCAGACCGCGAACTGATGGCGGAGTTAGGACAGCTGTTCGAAAAACTGCAAAAAGATGTGCATTATCCCCCAGCGCGAAGCGAAAGCAAGATTCTGCCTCGCCTCTCCGACTCTACAGTCTTCTATGGAGCGTACCCCAACTACGGCGATACCGTGCACCAGGCGGCGCAGATCTTTGAGCAGTCACTCCGACAGAGCCCGCACCTCAGTGCGTTTCTTGCCAAGAACAAGCTCGACGTCATGGAAACGAAGGTCGAAGATGTCCTCGAAAAGGTTTACGAGCTCTCCCAGTTCCTGAGCGACGAGGTCGTGATCGAAGGTCAGTTGGAGGGCAAAGAGCCGAGCGGGTTTCTGATTGCCCGGATCAAAAAACCGGGCCTTCGAGAATATCTCGAAAAACTCAACAATGAATGGATCACCAACAAGGCCGACCGGTTAACAATCCTCGACCCACAGCAACTGGCCGCGGCCAAGGTCCTGCCGCATGCGCCAACGGTGTTGATCCGTCCCGACGTGGTCATCGTTGGCTTTGACGGGTCTGCGCTGCAAGGATTCAGCTCGCGATTCGATGAGGGCGGAGCCAAGTTCATCTCCAGCCGTCTGGGCCAACGGGTGGCGCAGGCCTACCACGGAGGCACCAACTCGGTCCTCGGTGTCGACTTACACAAATTGATCAGTTCCCTGCCACAAGGACGGCAGCAGGACCGCGTCATGCTCCAGAAATCGGGACTGGCCGACGTGGATTACCTCCTGATGACCAATGCCGGGTCGGCGAACGGGCCCAAGAATGAATTTGAAGTGATCTTCACGGGTCCGCGGCGCGGCATCGCGTCGTGGATCGCTTCTGCAGGACCTATGGGCGGGCTGGACTTTGTCTCCACGAGCACCGCATCCGCCGGCGACATCATGCTAAAGAACCCGGCGCAGATTTACGACGAGTTGCAAGATATGGCGGGCGAGAACGCCTTCGCTGGTCTGCGGCGGATGGAGATGCAACTCAACTTCAGTCTTAAGTACGACCTGTTGAGTAAGCTGGACGGCGAAGTCGCTTTTGAGAGCAAACTGCCGAACGTGCCCGGCACGATCAAGGCACAGAACACTTTTGCACAGAATGACCTGGTGGTGCAAAAGCCCATGTTCAAGATCATTTTGAAGGTCAACGATGCGGTTGGCTTGCAGCGGACTTTGGACAAACTGCTGCCGATGGCTCCCGTCCAGGCTGGCCAGTGGGAAGAAAATGGCGTCACGTTCCACACCCTTACGACGCCCACGGATGCCTCTACGGAAATCAACTACTTCTTCCTGGACGGATACATGGTCATCGCCAGCGACCGGGCCGGAGCCCGCGAGGCGTTGCAAGTTCATCGCAGCGGGCATTCACTGGCGAAGTCAAGCGCGTTGCGCGAGACGATTGCGCAGGCACACTCGGGCCAGTCATCGGTTGTCTTTTACCAGGACCCGAGCCACACCTGGGGGCAGATGATGATGCAACTGCCGCCGGAGATGCGCAGTCTGTTCGCAGCCAACGCCAGTATCCTGAATAAACCGACGATTCTTTCGATCGTCGCCGAAGACAGCTCCTTCCGAGCCACGACGAATAGCAGCGTGCCGGCCGATGCTTCGGTGATGGCGATTGTCGCGGCGGTTGCGATTCCAAACCTTTTGCGGTCGCGCCAGACGGCCAATGAAGCCGTTGCGCTTTCCCTGGTGCGCACGATCAACAGAGCCCAAGCCGACTATATGAACTTTTATCCCTCTCGGGGATATGCCCCCAACCTGGTTACTCTCGGCGGCGAAAACTGTTCCGACGGCAACAGGGTCGCCGGCCATGCCTGTCTGCTCGATGAAGCACTGGGCAATGGCAATTGCACCGGCGGCAAATGGTGCGAGAAGAGCGGATACAAGTTCAGCGTGCGCGCCGTCTGCCTGCAGGAACAGTGCCCTAACTACGCCATCACCGCAGTTCCCTCTAACCCCGGCGCTGGAGGCAAGAGCTACTGCTCGGCCAGCGACGGCATCGTGCGTTCACAAGTGGGACCCGCGCCGGAAAGCCCACTGACTGTGAGCGAATGCAAGAAGTGGGCGCCGATGAGATAGGGGCTCACGAAGACCGAATCCGGGGATTCACCAGCGAATAAACGAAGTCAGTGAAGAAGTTCACCACAACATAAGTCAAGCCGATCATGAGGATGCATCCCTGTACCAGGTAGTAGTCGCGGCTGCTGATAGCCTGGATCGTCAGCCGCCCGATGCCCGGCCAGGAAAAGATCGTCTCCGTGACGATGGCGCCGGCCAGCAGCGCGCCGAACTGCAAGCCAACGACGGTGAGCACTGGGACCAGCGCGTTGCGCAGGGCGTGCTTGTAGACCACAGCGCTTTCGGACAGCCCTTTGGCGCGTGCGGTGCGGATGTAATCCTGACCCAGTTCTTCGAGCATGGCGGTGCGAACCATGCGGGTGAGGATCGCTGCCAGCGCGCCGCCCATCGTGATCGAAGGCAAAACCAGATGGGCCAGCGTTCCCGATCCCGAGACCGGCAGCAGACCCAGCGAGATGGCAAAGAACAGGATCAGGATCGGTCCTAGGGCGAAATTCGGGAACGACAATCCGAGCAGACTGATGAAGCTCAGCGTGCGGTCGTCCCAACGATTGCGGCGACGGGCCGAACGCACACCAGCAGGAATGGAAATCAGCAGGGCGACAATCAACGAGGCCACGGTCAATTGCAGCGTCCAGGGATAGCGCTGGGCGATGATCTGGCCGACCGGCCTGTCGAAGCGCATGGAACGTCCTAGATCGCCACGCAGCACGCCTTTCCAATAGTTGAAGTATTGGCGAGGGACTGGAACGTCGAGCCCGTACGCATGACGTGTGGCTTGAATGTCAGCGGCGGAAGCGTTTTCCCCCAGCATCTGCTGGATGGGATCGCCGGGAACAAGGTGGATGAGAAAGAACACGACCGAAACCACCAGCCACAGGACCGGAATCATGTAGAGCAGGCGGGTTGCGATGTAGCGTAGCATTTTTTCTGAAACCCCGAGCGAGGCGAGGCGTCCCTATCGTCTCCAAGAGTTTACAGTCGCAACGTTGTTGGCGCCTTTTCGCTCTGCCCCAAAACGTCATCGTCACAATAGGGATCCCTCGCCCGGCTCGGGATTTCTGAAAACCTAACTCGCAGTCTCCAGCGACGTTCGCGCACCGGTGCTTTCGATCTTGACGCGGGCGATGCGGCGGCCTTCCATCTGTAGCACAGTGTAGCGGCGGCCGTCGTAATCAAAGGCCTCGCCGCCGCTGGGAATCCTCCCCAGTTGCGCCATGACAAAGCCGCCCAGAGTCTCAAAGCCCTGGTCACGAGGCAGAGTGATGTCATAGTGAACTTCCAGGTCACGCACGTTGGCGGAGCCATCGAGCACCGCGACGCCCGCTGCCAGGGATGGCGGAAGCTGGGCTACGTCGAACTCGTCTTCCAACTCTCCGACAATCTGTTCAAGCACGTCTTCCACCGTAACCAATCCGCTCGTGGAACCGAATTCATCCACCACCACGGCCAAGTGGCGTTTGCGCTGCTGGAATTCCACAAGGAGATCGCCCACCGCCTTGGTTTCCGGGACAAACAGCACTTCGCGCATCAGATGGCGGACCTTAAGCCCCGTCGGCTTTTGCGCAAAGGGAATGCCGGCAGCCAGGCGCATGTGCATCACGCGGGAAAGGTCCTTGGAGTAGAGCAGGCCGATGATGTTCTCTCTTCCCTTTTGCGGATCGTAAACCGGAACGCGGGAATGCTGCTCGTCGACCACCTTGGCCATGGCTTCTTCCAGCGGCAGTTCGGCCGAAAGCGAAAAGATATTGTGTCGCGGCACCATGATCTCGCGGACAGTCAGGTTCGCTAGCTCCAGAGCGTGATGGATCATCTCTTCTTCCGCCACAGGCAGAAGACCCAGGCGCCGGCTGGCGGTGACGATCAGCTTCAGTTCGTCAGGCGAGTGGGCGCTGCCTTCGCGGCGCAAACGCGATCCGAAGCCGCGCAATACCAGGTTCGCTGAGCGGTTCATCATTGCCAGGAAGGGATGGGACACGGTCATGAAGACGTCCATGGGACCGGCCACGGCCAGGGCTACGCGTTCCGCGCGCTCCAGAGCCAGGGACTTGGGAACCAGCTCGCCCAGAATCACCAGGAGGTAGGTGATGATGGCGAAAGCCAGCACCGCGGAGATACCGTGGGCATACACCCTGGCGTAAGGCACGTTGCCCAGCCAGGGCTCGATGATGGCAGCTAAGGTGCCTTCGCCGGCCCAGCCCAGGCCCAGGCTGGCCAGAGTCACGCCAAACTGGACCGCAGGCAGGAATTCGTCCAACCGTTGCTGAATTTTTTGTACGGTACGGGCGCCGATGCGCCGCTGCTCGATCAGCTGATGGATCCGCGTATCGCGGACGCTGACCATGGCAAACTCAGCAGCCACAAAAAAGGCGTTCGCGGCCACCAGCAGGACCACCAGGATGATCCGCAGCAACACCAAAGGGGCCATGGAGTCCAATGATACACCGTGGAAGTGGCGCAAGAATCGGTTATCGGGCACCGAAGCCATTACCAAAATTGTCCAAAATTGCCAAGAATCGCTGGGAATGATTGTCCGAATGGACAACTGGTCATCCACCCTCAATCTTTGCCTAATGGAAGTTTTGGCAATGGCTAATGACCCTCTCACTCGATCTGGCCAGACCAAATCTCCTTACTCCTGCTTCCTTTTTCCGTGAAATCAGGTCTAAATCAGTGTTTCCGCTTACTCGGGAACTCTTTCCTGGAACTTATTCTTTTCTGAAGGCGTATTTGGTACTGAGACCGCATACAGGGGGTTGTTGTGGCAAACGGTAACGGCAAAAAGAAGAAGAGCAAGCGCTTCTGGTTCGTTCTCGGTGGCACTTCTCTTGTCGTCATAGGAATTTTGTTTTTTGGGGTCAAGGCGGTCAGTGGCGGCAGCAAGATTGATCCCTCCAGGCTGGCAAAAGTAGAAAAGGGTGATCTGGCCAAAGCGGTGGTGGCCACGGGCAAGATCGATCCCATTGTGAAGGTCGAGGTCAAGTCCAAGGCAAGCGGCATTGTGCAGAGCCTGTTTGTCGACTATGGCGACACAGTCAAGAAAGGCCAGGTCCTGGCCGAGCTCGACAAACAGCAGATCCTGGCCCAGGTAAACCAATCCAAAGCATCGCTGGAAGCCGCAGAAGCCGCCTCCCGCGCCGCGGAAGCCGACCTGGAGCACGCCAAGTACGACGCCGAAGGCCCGGACCTTCCTATGCTCAAGCGCGCATATGAACGCGCCGAGCAGATGGCCAAAGACGGCGTAGTTTCCGACTCCACGAAAGATGACGCGGAAAAGAACTACCAGCTGGCGGTCAATAAACAGCAGCTCGGGAAAGCCAATGCTGTGTCCGCGGCAGCCAAGCTCCGCCAGGCCCAGGCCCAGGTTTCGCAAGCCAAGGCTCAGCTGGAGGAAAAGGAAGAGGAATACCGCAATTCCACCATCGTTTCTCCCATTGATGGCGTCGTGCTCTCGCGTGACGTCGAAATCGGCGACGCAGTCAGCTCCATCCTTGTGCTGGGGTCTTCGGCCACGCTGGTGATGACCCTGGGCGACACCCGGGAAGTCTACGTCAAAGGCAAAGTCGATGAGAGTGACATCGGCAAGGTCTACATGGGACAGGCGGCTCGGATCAAAGTTGAGTCTTACAAAGACCGCACCTTCTCGGGCAAAGTCACCAAGATTTCACCCATGGGAGTGGAGAAAGACAACGTCACCACTTTTGAAGTCCGGGTTTCGATCGATAACGCCAAGGGCGAGCTGAAAGCGCAGATGACCGCCAACGCGGAGATCATCCTGGAAGAGCACAAGGGCGTGCTCATGATTCCCGAAGCTTCGTTGATCTACGACAAAGACCGCAAAGCTTCGATTGAAACTCCTGATCCCTCGGCAAAAGACGGGAAAAAGAAACTTGCCGTCACCGTGGGCATTTCCAACGGGTCCAAGACGGAGCTGCTCTCCGGATTAAAAGAGGGGCAGCAAGTGATCCTCCAGTAACTCGTACTCATTTTCGTGGAGGCAACATGAAGGCATTGAGAAACCTTGGCATTCTTGCGACCCTGGTAGCGCTGGCGGTTCTGCCGGCGAGCGCCACGGCGACCGGCCACTTTGAGCGTACACTCCAGGTCTCCGGCCCGGTAGATCTCGAAGTAGTTTCCGGTTCCGGGAATATCACGGTCCACACCGGCGCCAGCAACAGCGTTTCAGTGTCAGCCAAGATTCGGGTCAGCGCGTCCTGGCTCTTCGGCGGTGACGAAGAAGGCAAAGTCAGGCGTATCGAGCAGAATCCGCCCATCGAGCAGCAGGGCAACACTATTCGCATCGGCCACGTTCAGGACAATGATCTGCTACGGCACATCTCCATCGACTACGACGTGACCGTACCCGCGGAGACCAAACTCAGCAGCCACACCGGCTCCGGCGACACATTCGTCAGCGGAATCCAGCTGCCGGTGGTGGCTAAGACGGGTTCCGGCAATGTGACTGCAGAGAACCTTGGAGCCGATGCGCATATCAGCTCGGGCTCCGGCGATCTGAAGATCAACTCCATCAAAGGCGTATTGCACGCCGACACCGGCAGCGGCAACGTCCGCGCCCAAGGCGTAGCCGGAGCGATCTTTGCCAGTACCGGAAGCGGTGACGTCGAGATGGACCAGGTCGCTGCCGGCGACATCAAAGTCGACACCGGCTCCGGCAACGTGAAGCTGCGAGGCGTCAAAGGCGGCCTGCGGGCGTCCACCGGCAGCGGCGACATTCAAGCCGAAGGCGAGGCGACGCACGACTGGCGTCTGGGAGCCGGGTCAGGGAATATCACGTTGCGGCTTCCTGCCCAGGCAGGGTTTGATCTAAACGCTCGCACCTCCTCGGGAACACTGAAGGTCAATCGCCAGATCACCACCCAAGGCACGTTTTCCAGAAATCAGATCCAGGGCAAAGTGGGGGGCGGCGGCGTTCTGCTGGACCTGCACACCGGGTCGGGCGATATCGAGATCGAATAACTTTTTACGTTAGCGCAGGCGGAGGCCAGGCATCGTTTTGGCTTCCGCTTTTTTGTCTGGTGCAGCGCAAACCGACATGGCCGGTGCCGGGCAAAGCAGCAATCTGCGCAATCTGGACATGGTCCTTTCCTTTCTTTTGCAAGTAAATCCCTGCAACTACCTTCTCTAGTCTGAAATGCGTCATCGTGGCTTCGGAGCCACTCCCGGATTACAGGGAATCGTGAAGACTTGCCTAGGCGAAGCTAATAGAACGTTGTGGACACTTAGCGGTCAGACGCCTAGAATTAGCCCAATTTTCAGCACTGGAATTGTTGTGCCCGTACCTCCCGTATCTTCGGGGGAAGTACTTGGGGTTTCTACGAACACGGTCCGGGACCAAAATTACACGAAGGCCTGACTTACGCGCGACATGAGAGGACAAGGGGACCTCAATGAAGGAAGCGCGAGCAAAGACCGTTGAATCAGTTTTTCACGAAGCCTTAGCCAAGCCGGAAGCTGACCGCGAAAAATTCCTTGCAGAGGCCTGCCACGGCGACCAGGAGCTCTATCGCAAGGTGGTGTCTCTTCTGAGAGCACACGAGAAGCCAGATGCCCCGCTGCAAGATGGTCCCGTCCCCACATTCCCGAAGAGTCCGGAGCATGCTCTCCCCGAGGGCAGCCGCATTGCTTCCTACCGGATCGTCCGCCCGCTGGGCAAAGGGGGGATGGGAGAGGTTTACGAAGCCTATGACGAGCGTTTGAAGCGCCGCGTTGCGCTGAAAACCCTCCAACCGAGCCTGGCCGGCGACGCTGCGCGCGTCGAACGTCTGAAACGCGAAGCCCGGGCAGCGTCCGCCCTCAACCATCCCAACATTCTTACCATTTACGACTTCGGGCGGGCGGGTGATACCCAATTCATCGTCAGCGAGCTGGTCGAGGGCGTGTCTCTACGCGAGCTGATCGGCGACCTCTCCCCGTCCGAGGCGCTCGACTGCTCCCGCCAGATCGGCCTGGCGCTCCAGACGGCTCATGCCGCCGGAATTGTTCATCGCGACATCAAGCCGGAAAACATCATGGTGCGGCCCGATGGGTACGTCAAGGTACTGGACTTCGGGCTGGCCAAAGTCGGATCGGTGCCCGCGCCCGACAGGACACTGCGTGAGCAATCGACGCAGACCAGCGTCAGCGTCCCTGGCGCGCTCATAGGCACAATCAGCTACATGTCTCCGGAACAGGTGCGCGGCGAGGAAGTGGATTCCCGCACCGATATCTGGGGCTGGGGTGTGGTTCTGTATGAAATGCTCGCAGAGCGCCGCCCGTTTGACGGAGTCGCGGGCATCCTTAACCAGGAGCCGGGACCGCCGTCCCAAAACCCCGAGCTGAACCGGATCGCCGCCAAGGCACTGGCCAAGCCGGTCGAAGCACGCTATCAAAGCATGGCTGACGCACTTAGGGACCTTGCGGAGCTTCGCCCGAAGCTGCAGGCGCAGTCACACCCTTGGTCGCCTTGGCGCCGCAGGCTCTCTTGGACAGCGCTGGCGTTATTCATCGTTTTAACCATGGGCGCCGTGGGTTACTGGTTCTACTGGACCTCATTGCGCGAACCCTTTCGCATCAAGGGCATGGTTCCTATCACTACCAGCGGGAACGTGCGACTGGGCCTGGGAGCCATTTCTCCCGACGGAAACTACGTCGCCTTTGTGACAGAGGACACTCGCGGGCAGGCCCTCAAAGTCATGCAGTTGGGGTCTCGCTCGGAAACCGAAAAGTTAACCTCTCGTTCCGGAACGTTTAATGGTTTGACCTTCTCCCCTGACGGGCAGTTTATCTACTACGTTCTAGTGCAGAATTTTTTCGGGAAGCTTTATCGGCTCCCGCTGATTGCCGGCGAGCCCAGATTGGTCGCTGAAGATGTGGACTCGCCCGTGAGCTTCTCGCCCGATGGGTCCCGCCTCGTCTTCCGGCGCAATGATGAAAATCGCCAGGAATCCTACTTGATTATAAAATCCGTGAACAGCACTGAAGAGATGACGTTAGCAGCGCTGAAATACCCCGACAGTTTCTGGCCGGGGCCTCTCTGGTTTCCTGACGGAACGTCAGTGCTCGGTGGCATCTATGCGGGAAGCGAGCCCAAAACCCCCACTAAGATTGTTTCCGTCAGGATTAGCGATAAATCAGTAAGAGAGATTAGCAGTCAGTCCTGGGACCGCATCTACAAGCCAGTCTGGATCAAGAATGGGCACGGAATCGTCGTCGCTGCGAGGGGCGCCGACTCCAACCACAGCCAGCTCGTGGAAGTTGCCGTGCCCAACGGCACCGTGACGCCGGTCTCGCATGACACGGAAGACTACAACGACCTGGATGCGACGGCGGGAGCAAACAAGATCCTTGGAGTTTCCAGACACAGGGAGTCAAGCCTCTGGGTGACCCGGCTGAACGGCCCGGAAACGCCGAGGCTCGTCGCCAACGGCAAATACGATTTCGCGGCTTGGACAAAATCCGGTCAGGTCATATCGCAAACCGAGACAGGCGGCCAGCCTGATTTGTGGTCGATCGAAGTAAAAACGGGCGCCACACGCCGGATCACCGACGATCCTTACATTGAAACCGACCCCGCAGTCACCCCCGATGAAAAACATGTTGTGTACTCCTCTAATCGCGAGGGTGGCCGCCACCTGTGGCGGTCCAACCTGGACGGCAGCGACCCTCTGCGGCTGACATCGGGCGCGTCGTACGACTATCAGCCGGCGCTCACTCCGGATGGAAAGTGGATCATTTATACGTCGGATCGCAGCGGTCAGTGGGCCTTGTGGAAGGTTTCCTTGAATGGCGGTCCGCCTGCTCAGATTACGCCTGAGATGACTCAACAAGCCGAGGTCTCACCCGACGGCGCCTCTATTGCCTGCAATTACTTCGACGCTCGGTTGGGGGATTGGTCGACCGTCATCCTTCGTGCCGACAGCGGGCAAATTGTGCGTTCCTTTTCAGGTGTGCCCGGTAGGGCCATGGTTCACTGGTCACCGGATGGCAAAGGTTTGCTCTATGTGGCCACCACGAATGGGGCCTCCAACGTCTGGTTCCAGCCGGTCGATGGCAGTTTGCCACGACAGCTAACTCATTTCAGTGAGGAGACAATCTTTGCTTTCAGCCCTTCCCCGGATGGACACTCGCTGGCTCTGGTCCGGGGCAGAGAGACGGCAAATCTTGTCTTGTTCGAAAGTGCCCAGTAAGTTGAGTCAAATCCAACTAGGAGTCACTCGGATGACGAAACCCCCTGCACCCGAAATAGGGAAGCCTATGCTGTTGCCTGATGACACGGGCGTTGTGCTCGCGCCCATTGAGCCGTTTAATAACCCTGGTTGTCGGCCCCCGGGTAGCAACTGTCCTTCCTTTCACGCCGTCGACATCCAGTCAGCGGTTAACTTGTCCGACATTCGATTGCTTGTGTTAGAGATCGACAGCGCCAAGAAGCAGCATCTAGACCTCTGGATCGAAATTGCAACCGACGACTATTCGAGCCTGTTGTTTATGACCAAAAAGCAAGCGGTTCCCGTGCAAGCTGACAAGAACACCCTGGTGGGACTGGACCCTGAGGCGGCAGAAGCGGCCCAGCCTTACTTTGTTTCGGGAAACACCGTAACCCTGGCCGTGCGACCGAGAGGCGCAGGGGTAACGGTCAAGGTGGGCAAGATCGTCAGTTGTTGAGGCGCGTCAGAATCAGACGTCCAGTGTCTGTTGTGGCAGGTAAGCTCGCAGTGAAACATTCTGGCTCGCCGTTGTGAGGTCAGTAAAGTGGTGCAGCTCTTAAACTGCACCACTACGCTCACCTATTGACGTCTGCAAGTGTCCCAAATCAGGAACGCCCTCACTAAATTCTTAACTCGCATTTTCGAAACGATTCTCGCCGAGCTGTCACCACAGATCAGGGGCGAAAGCTCCGGTGTGTCTTCCGCTGAAGTGGCGAACTTTCCATCTGGTTGGCACTGGCTGTCAGCGGTTGGAACAGTTCTACACCACGACGAAAGGAGAATTTCTATGCCAAACACGACGACGGTCCCGGCTGGAAAGGGACCAGTGAATTTTACGACTGCAGGCAAGGTGATTACGCCGGCAGTGATTAAGCCAGCCACGATGGCAACGATGGTCGGACAGCTGGATCTCAAGTCTATCGACGCAGGAGCACGCTCCCTGGACACGATGAAGCTCAAACCGCGGCAAGTCAGCCCGTTGATGAGCAACGTTTACAAGACCTCGCAAGACAATGCACTCAAACTGTCCAAAGCGGTACTGCAGCATGCTCAGTCTCCGCAGGGCAACGAGGATCACGCACGCGCCCTCTTTCAGTGGGCGCAGCAAGAAGGCGCCCAGCAGCGGCAAATGGTGTGCCAGGCCTTTCAACAGTCCAAGCTCGGCGTGGTAGCTGTTCATCATATCGCCGAGCTCACGCAGAAGGACGCTCGTGCCTACATGAAGGACTTCTTCGAAGGCGGAGGCGACTTAGGCTCAGTGCTGCAATGGCTGGAGATCGCCGGCGGAGTGCTGCGGCAGAACTTGGATTCGAAGAAGGAAGGGACTGCCGGGGACGCGGTGAAATGGGTCGAGAACAAAGTGAAGGAAGTCGCGGGAAAAGTGGTAGATGCGGCCAAGGGCATGATCCAGACCGTGGGCGACGCCTTGAAAGCCGCCGGCAAGTCGCTCGCGCACGTCGTCGAGGAAGCGGCAAAATGGACAGCGAACCGGCTCGCTGATCTGGTGCATGCTCTCATCCAGGCGGGCAAGAGCGTTGCCGCATTGCTTGCGGAGGCGGTGAAGAAGGGACTCGATACGCTGGAGAAATTCGTCAAGGCATTGGTGGCTGCCGGGCAGAGTATTTTGTCCGCGCTCGAGTGGGCTGCCAAGCAGGCCGCGAATGTCTTGAGCTCCGTTCTGAAGGCGTTGTTGGCCGCGGGGCGCAAAGTAGCTGACGTGCTTTCACAAGCCATTCGGCTGGCCGCCAACGCTCTCAACCAAGTGGTGCAGGCTCTCTACCGTCTCGGGAAGAAGGTTGCCGAGATCCTGGCATCCGTCGCAAATTCAGCGCTCTCGATCATTCAGACGGTGCTGGAAGGTTTGTTTATGGTCGGAGCCCAGTTGGCCGATGCTGTGGCCTCAATATGCGCCGGAATCGCTGAAGGATTCCGAAAGGGCTTTTTCCAGGGGTTGATCGCAATCGGAAAGGCTCCTCTGGAGATCATCAAGGCTGCCGCCAAGGCAGGTGGCGCCATTCTAGGCTTGGCTTTGGCCGTGATCATGGAAGTATTCGGCGGCCACCGTCCGCTGAATGCGCAAGAGATCAAAGAGGCCAGGAAGGTGTTCGGATGGTCCATACCTCTCGAGCGGGTCAAGCTCGCGGTGGCGTCCGTACCTGCCGACGTGATCAATTGGATCAACGGCAACCGCACGTTCACCACCATGTACGTGATCAACTTCGCTTCCTGGGACCACATCGATCAAAACATGCACACGCTCATCCATGAGTTGACCCACGTCTGGCAAGCAACCACCGCCGGCCCTGTCTACATGGTGGAAGCCCTCTGCTCGCAGATTGCCGGCCGCGGATACAACGTCACCGACGCTGACCTGGCTAAAGCCAATGGCAACTTCAACAAGCTGGAACGCGAACAGCAGGCCGTTGTCGTTGAAAACTACTGGTGGGGACGGTTTGGTGGCAATGCGGGGATCGACTGGAAGAAATACCAAGCCCTCGCGCAGGCCGTATTTAAACCGGAACCTCGGACCGCGCCCGCAGGCGCTCTTGCGCGCGGAGCGGCAGCCTAGCATGAACGACCTGCTCCTCTGCGTGGGACCGGAGCGTTTCCGGTCAACGTTCATGCAGAACTGGGAATCGGACGGGGAGCGGGTGCTCTTTGTTACAGAAGAGCGCCCGCAGTCCCCGGGCTCGATTGCCCGGCTGGAGTCGTATTGCCGGACTGCAGCTGCCGACAAAGTCAGTGCCGTGCTATTGCTGGTACCGAAGCGCTGCTCGCCGCAGAAGGCACTGCCAGGGCCTACGATAGGCGGTTTGCCTGCGGGCCTGATGCCGGCTGACCAGCCAGAAGACCTGGAGGCGTGGTTGGAAGCCCGCCGCCAGAAGACGGCCGGCGTCGGCGCCGGCATTATGGCCATGTGGCGCCGTTCCTATTTGTCACTGGGCGCCCGGTTTCACCGGTGGCTCGAAGCAGGAAGCTACGGCACGATCGAGAACTGGTTCGCCAATGAGATGAACTGCCACGAAGTCTGCCGACGAATCGCAGCCGGGGCGCGGCTTGTGCTTTACCTGGGCCATGGGCGGTCAGAAGGGCTGTCAGCATACCTCGGATTACGGTGGAGCGACGTGGTCGCCGTGCGCAAGTTCCGACCTTGCTGCAGCATGATCGCTTTTGCCTGTGACACTGTGAAGCGCGAGACAAAGCTTCCCTTTGGCTGCCGGATGGTCTGTTCAGCACGCGCCCTAAGCTACTTTGGATCGACGGCTGCCGTCCCGTTACGTGCCAACGCCCAGCTTGCGTCGCTTGCAGGACAGCAGTTTGCCGGCGGCCGTGTGCGCAATTTGGCTGAGCTTGTCCGCGGATTGGATGCCATGACTCAGACTTCGCCCAGGCTGCAAGCTGCACGGCAAGCTTTCCAGAGTTTCCGCATCATCGGCAACCCGCTCGAGCAATTCGCCTAATTTGTTTGGTGGTTCCCCGTTTCCCGTTTTGCCCGACAGTTACCCCCACGAGACTCCATCCCGAAACCCTGCGGAGTCCGCCGCGGCGGACGAGCACGGTGAGGGACCTGCTCCGCTGCCGTTTCGCGTAAGCCCGAGCGCCTTCTTACGACAAGAGCGCTCTGTAGTCCCTTGCGTCAATAACAACGACTTACAGCGCTTGACGTGCCCAGCCTGACGACACATACTTCCGGGTTGAGAGAAGACTCCAGCCAAATCCAAGGTGCTTCGTGATCAAAAAAATGAAGCCATTGCTGATTGCTGTTGCCCTAGTTTTTGCCACCCACTGCTCCGGCCAGAATCCAAGCGAACAGCCAACGCAAACTTCAAAGCCAGAGCCGGCGACGTGCACGGTCCAAGGCACAGTGGTGTCAGCTAGCACAGGAGAAGCGCTCAAGGGAGCCCGTGTTGTTCTCATCGACCGCAAGGGCAAAGCGCCCGAGGCCCTCACGGACCCGAACGGTAAATTCGTCATCAGTGGCGTGCCGGCAGGCACCTATCACTTCCGGGCGAGCAAGCTCGGCTATGCGGAGCAGGCCTACCACCCGGATGCATCGGGTCCGGCGCGATTGTTAACGCTGGCGCCAGGCGACAAAGTCGACAAGGTGATGTTCCGGCTTGGCCGGGCTGGCGTGATCACAGGACGCATCTCCGACGAAAGCGGAGAGCCGCTGGTCAGTGTCCCAGTAATCGCTCTGGTTTCACAAACAGCAATGGACCACGTCAAGATGACCGACTTCGTAGACACTATGCCACCTGGGATGAATCTTTTCGAAATTGCTTTGACCGACGACCTGGGCGAGTACCGACTCTACAATCTGCCGCCAGGCGGCTACTACGTTGCGGCCAGTGATACTCGCGTTCAACTGGCCTATATGGGTGGTGAAAGGCCAGCAAGAGGATTGGACTTGGCCTCGGGATTGTTCAACCGGATTCCCGGCAACCATCCGCTCCTCTATTATCCCGGCGTCTTCAAGGCGAGCGAGGCGCAAAAGATACGCCTGAGCGCCGGGCAGGAAGCGCACATCGATCTCTCCCTGCGGCCGGTGAAAGTGCTCACCGTCTCCGGCCGCGTGTTAGATCCCAATGGCAAGCCCGCAAGCTGGGCCGATGTCCAACTGGCGTCGCTAACCAAGTCGAACGACGCGTTCAGCGACGACCTCAGCTGTCGCACGGATGCGGAAGGCAAGTTTGAGATCAAGAAGGTTCTGCCCGGCTCCTATCTGAGCTCAGCGAATGCCGACGTCGAAGATGCAACGGGATTCAGGAGATATTGGACGGAGCAACCAGTTGAAGTGGCCGGCGACGACGTTTCCGGTCTAGAACTCCAACTGAGGGGCGAGGTGGAGATCTCCGGCAAGGTAACCGCGCTTGGAGGTGCGAGGCTTGATTTTCGGACCGTTCGCGTCTACCTGGAGGACGCGAGCGTCTATCTGCGGATCGGCGCAAGGACGCTATGGCAGAACGGTGATGATGTGAACCAAGACGGAACATTCCACTTGGCCCATATGGGGCGCACCACGTATCGGATTCGCGTGGCGGAGCTGCCGGACGGCTGGTATGTCCGCTCCGCCGCATTCGGTAGCCAGAACGTTCTGGAGAATGGGCTGAGGCTCGCCGGAGACGACGCCGGGCATTCTCTGGACGTAACGGTCAGCCCTGAAGTTGCTCAGGTTGACGGTGTTGTCCTGAGAGGCGACCGTCCCGTGCCTGGGGCCAAGGTGCAATTGATACCTGAGCCGGTTAATCCCTTTCGACAGTCGGAGTTAGATAGGTCCAATGCGGCCTGGGCCGATGAAACCGGCCACTTCGTGGTGAAGAACGTGGCTCCAGGCAGCTATCGCGTGCTGGCTATCGACGTTGAAAACGACGTCGAGGAGGATGAACTTGAGTCCCCTGCCAGCGTCAGCGTGGTGCTGGCTGAAAAGGAGTCCAAGACCGTGCAGATCAAGCTTGGCCAGATGCGCGAATGAACAAAACTGTTTCCGACCACCTTATCGCTCAATCCAAGGCAACCGCGATTGACCTTCCTTTCTCCAAAATGTTATAAAAAAAGGTCTTACTGATCTGCTGGCTGCAGAGAAAAGACCCTCTGACGGCCCGGCATTCAGTGGGCCCAACGCGGCCAAACCTCAACCACGGTTCTTGATGTGGAAGCGCGTTTCAGGATGCCAATAGGCGCTAAGTAATTTCAAAAACCCACACTTTGAGCTTTCTTTTGGAGGAACCTCGTATGCACAACTGGCTCGCAGCGGGCCTGACTGACCGCGTAATCTCGCGCCGTGGACTGGCGCTGATGGCTGTGTTGGCCCTTCTAATGTTTGTTCTTCCCGCAGTCCATGCCCAGACGACGCAGGCACCCGCGCCAACGTCGCAAGCGGCTCCCCAGGCCTCGAACGAGGCCCAGGCCACACCGGCTCCGGCCCATGAGGCCGGCGGCGAAGCCAGCCTGAAGCTGCCACCCCTGGACGTGAAGTTTCTGAACGGGATTACTGGCTACAAGTTGCTCTCCATCGGCCTGATTTTCTGCGGCCTGGGATGGCTCTTCGGACTGGTGATCTACGTCCAGTTGAAGAACCTTCCGGTGCACCGCGCCATGCGCGAGATCTCCGAGCTCATCTATGAGACCTGCAAAACGTACCTGACCACACAGGGCAAGTTCATCCTCGTGCTTTGGGCTTTCATCGCTGTAGTGATCGTGCTCTACTTCGGCGTGTTGCAAGCTCTGGGCGCCTCGCGAGTGGCTATCATCCTGGCATTCAGCCTGGTGGGCATCGCCGGCAGCTATGGCGTGGCCTGGTTCGGGATCCGCGTGAACACCTTTGCTAACTCGCGCACGGCTTTTGCCAGCCTGCGCGGCAAGCCGTATCCGATTTACGCCATTCCGCTGAAAGCTGGGATGAGCATCGGCATGCTCCTGATCAGCGTGGAGTTGCTGATCATGCTCTGCATTCTGCTTTTCATCCCTGGAGAATATTCCGGCCCGTGCTTTATCGGGTTCGCCATCGGCGAATCCCTTGGCGCCGCGGCACTGCGCATCGCCGGCGGCATCTTCACCAAGATTGCCGACATCGGCTCTGACCTGATGAAGATCGTCTTCAAGATCAAGGAAGACGACGCGCGCAACCCCGGCGTAATCGCGGACTGCACCGGCGACAACGCCGGCGACTCAGTGGGCCCCAGCGCCGACGGCTTCGAGACCTACGGCGTGACCGGCGTGGCCTTGATCACCTTCATCCTGCTCGGGGTGCACGATCCCACGGTCAAAGTACAGCTCCTGGTCTGGATCTTTGTCATGCGTGTGATGATGCTGGTGGCCAGCGCTCTCTCCTACTTCGTGAACGAAGCCGTCGCCAAGGCCCGCTACGGCAACTCCGACGAGATGAATTTTGAGACGCCCCTGACATCGCTGGTCTGGGTCACTTCCATCATCTCCATCGTCCTCACCTTCGTGGTCTCCAAGCTCATCATTCCTGACCTTGGTGGCGATTCCTCGCTGTGGTGGAAACTGGCCACGATCATCTCCTGCGGCACTCTGGCGGGCGCCATTATTCCGGAACTGGTCAAGGTGTTTACCTTGATGAGCTCGCGCCACGTGCGGGAAATCGTAACTTCTTCCGAAGAAGGCGGGCCTTCGCTCAACATCCTTTCCGGGCTGGTGGCCGGGAATTTCTCCGCGTACTGGCTGGGCGTCAGCATCGTGGCCTTGATGGCTGTAGCCTTCTACTTCAGCACCCTTGGCCTGGGCTCGATTATGTTGGCTCCGGCCGTGTTTGCTTTTGGCCTGGTGGCTTTCGGGTTCCTGGGCATGGGACCGGTGACCATCGCCGTCGATTCCTACGGTCCGGTCACCGACAACGCCCAGTCGGTGTACGAGCTTTCCTTGATCGAACAGGTGCCGAACGTCGCACAGGAGATCAAGCAGAACTTCGGCTTTGACGTGAAGTTCGACCGCGCCAAGGATCTTCTGGAAGAAAACGACGGCGCCGGCAACACATTCAAAGCAACAGCCAAGCCAGTGCTGATCGGCACCGCGGTGGTCGGCGCGACAACCATGATTTTCGCCATCATGATGTCGCTGACTGAGGGCTTGACGAAACACACGGAGAGCCTCTCGTTATTGCATGCGCCGTTTGTGCTCGGCCTGATCACCGGCGGAGCCGTCATCTACTGGTTCACGGGGGCTTCAACGCAAGCAGTGACCACCGGAGCCTACCGCGCCGTGGAGTTCATCAAGCGCAATATCAAACTCGAAGGCGTGGAGAAGGCTTCCGTCACCGACAGCAAGCGGGTCGTCGAGATCTGCACCCAGTATGCGCAGAAGGGCATGATCAACATCTTCCTGACGGTCTTCTTCGCCACGCTGGCTTTCGCGTTTGTGGAGCCGTTCTTCTTCATCGGTTATCTGATCTCCATCGCGGTCTTCGGCTTGTACCAGGCTATCTTCATGGCCAATGCCGGCGGCGCCTGGGACAACGCCAAGAAAGTCGTGGAAGTAGTGTTCAAGCAAAAGGGGACAGACCTGCACGCAGCTACCGTGGTGGGCGACACGGTGGGCGATCCCTTCAAGGACACGTCCTCCGTGGCTTTGAACCCGGTCATCAAGTTCACTACGCTGTTCGGCTTGCTGGCTGTACAACTTGCGGTAACACTGAACCGGGAGAAAGGCTCGCAGCTCACCAGCGCTTTAGCTGTGGTATTTTTCCTGATCTCAGTGTTCTTTGTGTGGCGTTCGTTCTACGGAATGCGGATCGGAGCACAGAAGAAAGAATCCAGCGCCAAAGCGGCTTAAAGGTCTCCAAAGCGAAGTTCAAAACAACAGCCCGCCGGAAGGCGGGCTGTTTCATTGCGGCCGAGGCACTGTGCCCGGTTCGATCTGAGGCCGGCCCACGGATTCCTTCATCTTCTCTTTCACCCGGCGCGCCAGATGTTCCACCTCATCAGCCTTACGCACGACGTCGAGTGAAAGCACGTGTTCGTTGCTTTTGTCCACGGCGTCTTTCAGTTCTGTGGCCAGTTGCAGCAACTTGGTAGTGTCATTGCGGATGTCGTCCTGGCGCTTCTTGTTGAGTTCCTTGGCCTGCCGGTCGAGCATTTCCCTCTCCTCCCGGCTTTGCCCTTGCGGAGGACCCAACTGCGCAGGCGGCGGCCCAGCCAGCACGCAAAGGCCGGACCCGCCCAAGAGTGCGGCCACACTCATGACAACGAGAAGTCTTCTATACACGTGATCCTCCGCTGGACGTCTGCCTAAAGGCCCTTCCCGGCCTTCCCCGGGACTGGACGCTGACACCCGAAGTGGCTCAGTTGTTGCGTAGAAACTGAGCCACTCCGCTCCGATTATAAACATTCCCACCGTCAGCTATAATCGCCCCCGGATGAACCCAAGCGCGATGGAATTGAAATTCAGCAACATCCTCCAGGACTGGCACAACTACCTGGTTACGTGGACGCGGGACCGCGCACCTAAACTGCTCATCATCGTCGTCGGGGCTTTTATCATGCTACGCCTCTTGGGGATGATCACCCGCCGTATCATCGCCTTGAGCGAGAAGCGCGCAGGCAGCACCGTGCAAGCGCAGCAGGTGCGGACGGTGGTTGGCGTCATTCACAACTTCGGGGTAGTTCTGATCCTGTTCGTAGCCGGGATGTCCGTGCTGCAAGACGCCTTCAACATCAACATCGCGCCGCTGCTGGCGAGCGCAGGCGTTGCCGGATTGGCCATCGGATTTGGCGCCCAGACGTTGGTGAAGGATACGATCAACGGCTTCTTCATCCTGGTGGAAAATCAGTTCCAGGTGGGCGATGTCATTCGCGCCGCGGGTGTCGCCGGCAAGGTCGAACAGATCACCATACGCCGCACGGTGCTGCGTGACGCGGACGGTGCACTCCATGTAATTCCTAATGGCAGCATCCAGGTTGTCAGCAACTTGACTCGTGACTGGTCCCAGGTCACTCTGCATGTGGCCGTGGACTACCACGAGAACAGCGACCGCGTCATCGAGCTTCTCAAAGCAATTGGCAAAGACGTTTACGAGGATTCTGCCTTCGCGGGCGATCTGGTCGCCGAGCCGGAGGTCCCTGGGATCGAGCGCGTACGCGGCCTGGAAGTGGATTATCTCTTTCTCGCGAAAGTCCGGCCGGGACGACAGCACGATGTAGGTCGCGAGCTACGCCGGCGCATCAAGACAAGCTTCGAAGAAAACAAAATCAAAGCCGGAGCGCCAGTCCCGGTATTTACCGGCGAGCTGCCCGGTGCGGCAAAATAGCTTGGCGGAGGAACAATGGATCTTGGGCTCAAAGGCCGGGGGGTGATTGTCGCTGCATCCAGCCAAGGCATCGGCCTGGCGACAGCGCAGGCTTTTGCTCGCGAAGACGCACAAGTTGCCATGTGCGCGCGCACCGAAAAGACGTTGCGCGATGCGGCTTCCCGCCTTCGCCAGGAAACGCGCGCAGAGATCTACGACGAACCCCTGGACGTGACCGATGCCTCGCAGGTGCAACGTTTTGTCGAGCAGGCAGCCAAGCGCTTTGGACGGATCGATGTTTGCGTCACCAACGCCGGCGGCCCGCCTGCAAAGAACTTTCTCTCGACTACGCTCGATGAATGGCGCCGCGCCGTGGACATGAACCTGTTGAGTACCGTTCATCTGGCCAGAGCGGTAATTCCTCACATGCAAAAACACCGTTGGGGGCGGATTATTACCATCACCTCGGTCTCCGTAAAGCAGCCCGTTCCCGACCTGGTGCTCTCCAACTCCGTGCGAGCCGCCGTGGTCGGGCTGGTCAAAAGCTTGTCTAACGAATTCGGCAAAGACGGCATTCTGGTCAACAACGTTGCCCCCGGTTACACGGCTACGGAACGTCTCCAGGAACTGGCCGGTGTGCGCGCGTTGGCCGCAGGTACCTCGCAAGAAAAGATTTACGAGAGCTGGGCAGCAGACACTCCGGTACGCCGTCTGGGCAAGCCGGACGAAATCGCCGACATGATTCTCTGGCTGGCCTCGGAACGTGCTTCCTACGTTACCGGTCAGACCATCCTCGCCGACGGCGGTATTTACCACGGATTGTGAGCGCGATTCGAGCTCTGGCAGTGACATCTGGCACTGACAGTAAACGCATCACATTCAGCAAATGCTCCTGTCCGCAGTCTGGATTCTGATCGCGGTAGTGTTCTGTGCCGCGTGGTACTGGTTTGCCATGCGTCACAACCGGCGCCGCGCCTTCGAAGTGGTGCATTGGATCGAAGGCGCGCTGGCGGGACAAGGCCAGGTGGCCGGTATCCGCTGGCTCGCCCGTTCCCAATTCAAGGTTCCCTTGCGGCTGCGGCACGCAGGGTTCAATCGCGCCTGGATGGTCGTCGATCTTCCTCCACGCGAGTTACCGCTGCACTGGCTGCTCAGCAAGGCCAGCCACCAGCGGGAGATACTCACGTTCGAAGCCGATCTGGACCTGCCCCCAGCGTTTAACCTTCAGGTCCACAACTTTCGATGGTTTGCACGGAGCGCCTGGAATGGGCCCAATAGCCGCACTCCGTGGGATTTTGAACACAGCGGCCCCTTTGTGGTCAGTACGCGCAGGGACTGGAAGAAGGAGATATCCTCCGCCATGGTCACGTTGGCCAACGGAGGGTATCGCGAATTTACGAAAATCCGGTTTCAACGCCGCTCCCCCCATTTCTCGGTGACGTTGCCCCTGGAAAGCATTGCTCCTGGTTCGCCCACGCGCGCGTGCATGTTTGATTCCATGCGCGAACTGGCGGGAAGTGCTTCCACCCGCCTGTCTTGAGCTCTCGCTGAAAATTACACAACTATTACAAACCTGATCCCCATCTGCTGTTAGTTTGGGAACAGTAAGGGGTCGCGTGTGTGCCGACACAGTAGGCCGAGCCAAGGAGATTCCCAGCCATGAGCCTCTCAAATGACCGGACGTTCAAAGAGCGTCTGAATCCGATTACCTTCTTCTTTATGCTGGCATTCCATGTAGGCGCGGTGGCTGCGCTGTTCATGTTCAACTGGAAGGCGCTGGCCGTAGCGGTGGTCTTGTTATGGGTCTCAGGAAGTTTGGGCATCGGAATGGCCTACCATCGGCTGCTGACGCATCGCGGATACAAAACTTACAAGTGGGTGGAGTATTTCCTGACTCTGTGCGCGACGCTGGCTCTGGAAGGCGGCCCATTCTTCTGGGTTGCGACCCACCGCGTCCATCACCAGAACTCTGACAAAGAGCTTGATCCTCACTCTCCGCGCGATGGCGGCTTTTGGGCGCACGCCGGCTGGATCGTTACCGGACGCGCGCTGCACAATCACTCGTCCGCCCTGCTGCCTTACATCCCTGACCTTCGCAAGGACAAATTCCACACCTTCATCAGCAAATGGCACTGGGTACCGATCACCGTTTTGGGACTTCTTCTGCTGGCCGTCGGCGGCTGGCCCTATCTGATGTGGGGCATCTTCTTGCGCACGGTTGTCGGCCTGCACGCTACCTGGCTCGTCAACTCGGCCACCCATATGTGGGGCAAACGGCGCTTCCTTACCAGCGATACGTCCCGCAACAGCTTTTGGGTGGCGATGCTGAGTTTCGGCGAGGGCTGGCACAACAACCACCATGCGCATCCGCAATCGGCGCGTCATGGACTGGCCTGGTACGAGTTCGATATGAACTGGTACGGCATCTGCGCACTGCGTATGCTCGGCTTGGCCTGGGACGTTAAAGCACCGAGGCTCGCAGAGTTGGAAAAGAAATCCGCCGCGCGAACTGCCATCCGCATCGAGAATCTGACACCTTCCGCATCCTCGGGCGACGACTAGAAGAAGCAATTAGCAGCTAGCAATTGGCAACTAGCCCAACTAAAGCGGCCCTTATGAGTGTGCTCTGGCTTTAGCTGTGCTATTTGCTATTTGCTAATTGCTAACTGCTTTTCCTCGCAACCGCCTCCCTCGGCTACAATTTTTCCAGGACAACCATGCGCATCACCAGCCGCACCAAAGCGACCGCGTTTTTCATCACCCTGGGAAGCTGCCTGGTGGGCGTGGCCATCTTTCTGAACATCAGTTGGATCGTGGTCCACTGGCGCAGCGTAGCGCCGCTGGTGCTCGGGATCATTTTCTTCCCACTCATCATTGCCGGCCTCGTGTTGAACACTATTTTTTTGGTCCGCGAGATCCGCAGGAACGAACAGCAGGACAGCTTCCTGAACGCCGTGACCCACGAGCTGAAGACCCCGATCACTTCCATCCGCCTTTACCTGCAAACGCTGGAGCGGCGCAAGATCAATGACGACCAACGCCGTGATTTCTATCGCCTGATGCTCGAGGACACGGATCGTCTGCTGGGCACAGTCGAACAGGTGCTGAAAGCCGGTGAAGTCCGCCAGCGCAGCGCGCGCAAGAACTGGCAAGACGTGAATTTTTCCGCCGTGGTTCGCGAGAGCCTGGAACTGGCCCGCTTGCGGCACGGCCTCTCCGAGAACGAACTGCATTTCGGCGGCGAGCCTCCCGGGCAGATCACGCTGATGGGAAACCTGGAGGAGCTGCGCACGTCCGTGGCGAATCTTCTGGAGAACGCGGTGAAGTACTCCGGACCGCAACGGGAAGTGGTGGTGGACATTCTCACACCCGATCTCGATACTGTGCTGCTTCGGGTGAGCGACAACGGCGTAGGCATTCCGCGTGCGGAGTTGAAGCGAATCTTCAAACGCTTCTACCGCGTGTATGCTCACGGCTCGGACCAGGTCAAGGGCACAGGTCTGGGCTTGTTCATCGTGCGCGCCATCGTGCGCCGCCATGGCGGCGACGTCACGGCCGAAAGCGCCGGCGAAGGCCGGGGCAGCACGTTCACCATCCGCTTGCCCAGGGTGTATCACGTATGAGCCGCATTCTGGTGGTCGAAGACGAAAGCCACATTGCCCAGGGGCTGCGCTTCAACCTGGAAGCCGAAGGCCATGACGTAGTGGTCTCGGAGAGCGGCGAGGAAGGTCTGCAGCGCTTATTGCGGAAGCGCGAGCCCTTCGACCTTCTGGTTCTGGACGTCATGCTTCCCGGAAAAGACGGCTTCACGGTTGCGGCCGAGTTACGCCGCGCCCGCAACTACATTCCTTTGCTCATGCTCACTGCCCGCGGACGCCCGGAGGATGTGTTGAAAGGCTTCGAGAGCGGCGCCGACGATTATCTGCCTAAGCCTTTTAATCTCGACATCCTGATCGCGCGCATCGCGAGCCTGCTCCGCCGCAAGCACTGGCTGCAAAGCGCCGTCCCGATCGAAACTGGCGGAGCGGATATGTCACCTGATGACAATACATTTCAGTTCGACGGCACAATTGTTGATTTCCAGAAACTTCAGGTGCGGGCTCGGCACCAGGTGTTTCAGCTCACGCTGATGGAGTCGGAACTGCTTCG
This sequence comes from Candidatus Angelobacter sp., assembly GCA_035263765.1. Taxonomy (GTDB): domain Bacteria; phylum Acidobacteriota; class Terriglobia; order Terriglobales; family Acidobacteriaceae; genus Angelobacter. The sequence goes on from DATFQZ010000017.1 coordinate 53,901, forward strand.
CTACTTGATCCGCAATGGCGGGAGGCCGGTTTCCCGCAAAGAGATTCTGGAGAATGTTTGGGACCTGCACGAAGATACTGACACTCGCGCCATCGACAACTTTATTGTCCGCCTGCGCCGCTACCTCGAAGATCAACCTGCCCGCCCGCGGCACCTGCTGACGATCCGCGGCTTGGGCTATCAGTTCGAACCAGGTGGCGAAAAGTGATCAAGTTGTGCCCGCTCGACTTCTTAGATCGCCCTCAACAAGGCTGTCATGCCGAGCGCAGGGCGGCTAGAGCTTGTCCCGAACCATCTCGAGCGGCGCGGAGTCGAGGGACCCCGAGCGAGCGTCCATCTTCCATGTAGATTCGGGGAATTCTCCCCAGACGCAATCCCGCGAGAAAGACGTCGACCTGGTTCCCTGCCAGATGCCTCATGCTGGCAGACCAAGATATGCCCGAACTCGCAGGTCGACTAACCTCTTGCGCATCATCGAGGGACGCTCTGGGGGCAGTCACGTGAAAGCTCCCTTAGCCAGCGTGATGGGGGATAGTATCTCGGGGTCCCTCGACTGCGCGCCAAAGACTCTTCTACGGGGACATATTCCTCTGGCGCTGCGCTCGGGATGACAGTTCTGTTATTACGACGCTGTCTAAATTCTGCCTAGGCCTGTTCAGGAATTAGACTTTGCCTTCTGACGCAGCCCGGCGCGTTCTTCCAGCAGAATGATGGTCGCGGCGTAATCAAGTTCGTCCTGGCCGGCCTTGCTGGCGTCTTCATAGATTTCGTCGAGCTTGGTGAGGCCGGGAAGTTCCACGTGGTTTTCCCGAGCGGCATCCAACATCAGGTGAATGTCTTTGTGCATCAGGCGCAGAGGAAAGTTCGGGGTGAAATCCTGATTGAGGATGAAGGGCTGCTTGTACTCCGCCACACCGGACCGGATCATCGAGGCGCCGATCAGCTCAAACATTTTTTCCGTCTGCACGCCCATCTTTTTCGCCAGGGTGAGACTCTCGCAGAGCCCTTCGTAAATGAAGACGATATTCATGTTCTGGGCCAGCTTTGCGGCCAGCCCCTTGCCGTTCTCACCCATGTGGATGACTTGCTTGCCCATGGCCTGAAAGAGGGGTTGCACGCGATCGATGTTGGCTTGTGTGCCGCCAACGATGAAGATCAGCTGGCCGCTCTCGGCGGCAATCTTGGAGCCGGTCACGGGCGCATCTATGAACTCGCATCCACGGCCTTGCAGGTCTTCCATGAATTGCAGGCTGGCAGAAGGCGCAATGGTGCTTGAATCCACCACGATGGTGCCGCCGCCCAGGGCCTCAACCGCGCCCTGCGGGCCAAAAAGTACCTGCTGCACGGCTTTGGTGTCAGAGACACAGATCCACACGACTTCCTTGCCTTTGGCAGCGTCCGCGGGCGTTACCGCCATGCCCGCTCCGGGGATGTCAGGTTTAGCCGTTCGGTTCCAGACGGTTACATCGTGTCCGGCCTTGACCAGGTTGATGGCCATGGGCCGTCCCATAATTCCAAGTCCTAAGAAGGCTACGCGCATAGTGTTGGCATTACAAATCGGCGCTGCGTCCACGTCAAGTGTGTTTAGCAGAAGGCACTCAGCAGTCAGCACTCAGCAGTCAGCACTCAGCAGTCAGCCCCCTGAACCGCCTCACGCCAAAAAAGTCCCTCAGGCGAGAGGCCGCACGCAGCCTGCCCTCCACGCCCACAAGTTCCTCAATAGGGAGTGGACGCACGCGGGCTGAAGGCTGACTGCTGATGGCTGACTGCTCTTAAGTGTTACAATTTTTAGTTTGCTCAACTCCCAAGAAGGACCTCTTGTTTATGGCCGAAGTCTCCGCTCCCGCTGCGCCCGCCCCTCAGCCTTTGGTTGTTCTCACGGAAGACGAAATCATGTTTCGGGACAATGTGCGCCAGTTTGCCGAAGAGAGCATCCGTCCGAAGGTGCGCGAGATGGACGAAAAAGGCATCTTCGAGCGTGCGCTGATTGAGCAGTTTTTCCGGCTTGGGCTGATGGGAATCGAGGTCCCGGAGCACTTCGGGGGCGCGGGCGGCAGTTTCTTTGAGGCGATTCTGGCAGTGGAAGAGGTTTCCCGGATCGATCCTTCCGCGGGCGTCATCGTTGACGTGCAGAACACGCTGGTCAACAACGCACTGCTGCGCTGGACGAATGAGGAGCAAAAGAAACGCTACCTCCCTCGCATGACTGCCGATACCGTGGGCGCCTACGCGCTGAGTGAAGCTGCTTCCGGTTCCGACGCTTTTGCCATGCAGACGCGCGCCCAGCTTCAGGGCAGCGATTACGTCCTCAACGGACGCAAGCTGTGGATCACGAATGGCAAGGAAGCCGGCGTCTTCATCCTGTTTGCCACCATCGATCCCGCCGCGGGTTATAAGGGAATCACCGGCTTCATCGTGGAAAAGAGCTTTTCCGGCTTCAGCGTAGGCAAGAAGGAAGACAAGCTGGGCATACGCGCTTCTTCCACATGCGAGCTGATCCTGGAAGATTGCCGCGTGCCTAAAGCGAACGTCCTCGGCGAGCCCGGCAAAGGTTACAAAATCGCCATTGAAACCTTGAACGAAGGCCGCATCGGGATCGGCGCGCAGATGCTGGGGCTGGCGCGCGGCGCCTGGGAAGCTGCGCTCAAGTATTCACAGGAACGTAAGCAGTTTGGCAAGAGCATCTCTGACTTCCAGGGCATTCAGTTTCAACTGGCGCAGATGGCCACGGAGATCGAAGCTGTTCGCATGATGGTTTACAACGCAGCCCGCATGAAGGATGCCGGCCTGAACTTTGTTAAAGAAGCTGCAATGACCAAGCTGTTTGCTTCGCAAGTTGCGGAGCGCGTCGCATCTCTGGCGGTTGAAATCCACGGTGGATACGGATTCACCAAGGATTATCCTGTGGAAAAGTTTTATCGCGACGCCAAGATCGGCAAGATCTACGAAGGCACATCCAACATGCAATTGCAGACCATCGCTAAACTTGTGCTCGGTGGCAAGTAGGACCGCGCCTTAAGTACCTGTTAGTTAAGTACTTAATAATCAATATGTTACAGAGAGTCCCTCTCTCATAAACAGGCTTGGTTTGTGTTCCACATTAAGCTGGTTTAAACTACGCCAACATCCGGCTTCTCTTCCCCAAGGCCCAAACGAAAGAAAGTTGTCAGGAGTCGCCCGTGGTACAGAACTCCTCAAAGGAGTTGCAAGATCTTACAAGCGTAAACACCTTTTACCTCAGCCTTCTTGAAAAAGGGTTGGGGCACGGTGTACCGGTGCCCGCGGAAGTCGCGAAGACCGCAGAAGCCAAAGAAGCCGCTCCCGATGCCGCCCGCGTCCTCAAGAACTGGCTGGCCCTGCTGGATCTGGCGACCACTCCGCCCCTGGTGCGCGACGCGCTGAAGACCTTGCCTTCGTTTGACGCTGCGCACTCGCTACTGCGTTACTTCACCACAAAGGCCTCCGTACGCTCCGGCGACCGCGACAAAACCGACTGCATCATCACGCATCTGTTCCGCCACCCTGCTGGAGTGCCGCCAGCGTGGCACCGGCCCGAGGTCGATACATCGTACGAAATCATCTCCCAGTCTGCGCTGGCCTTTGAAGGCGAGCTCTACCGGGTTCTGGGCGAGGTCGAGCACCAATCCATGTCCGACGACCAAGTCCGTCTGCTACGGGAATTCGAGTTCCTGTACCAGGAGCTTGAAGAGTTCCGCCACTTCGACCAGATCATGGACTCGGGAATCGTGCAGCGAGTGCGTGAGATGAAGCAGTCGCTGGGCAAGGCGTTCTATCATCCTGACTCGTTGGCCAACATCGCATCCTGGAACGACATTTTTGGGCGCAAGTTCGACCTCCTCTTCCACGACGCCACCAAACAGATCAAGACCTTCGCCGAAAAGGTGCAGAGGGAAGGGGGAAGCATACTTTCCCGCGTCGAAGGCGACATCACGGTCCAGCAGCTCAGCGAAATCGAGACCGGCGAGCTGTTGGCCGAGGATTACCAGTCGGCGCAAGACGAATTTCGAAAGGTCTCGCGTTTCCAGAAGGTGGTGGACAAGCGTCCAGCGCGCCCAGCGCCCGCTCGTCCAGTGGCTTCAGCCCCTGCGGAACCAGCGCCCCAGGCCCCGGCTCCGCGCCCGGCCATCCCACCCGCCTCACCGGAAGCCGGAGTGGTCGCCCAACCGCTGGCAGCCCCGGTTAGTGCTCCGCCCGCGCAGGCGCCGCCTCCTCCACGTCCGTCGGCCCCTGCCGTTTCCGGACAACAGGTCCAGGCTGAAGTGCTGGCGGTCCCGCCTTCGCAGGCGGTGCACAACTCCGTCCAGGAAGGCAAGATTCACAGTGCCCGGCAGCAGATCAAGGAACACGTTCGCACCGCCAAAGAACCTCAGCCGGCCAATGTTGTTCCGATCAAGAAGGCCAAGCTGATTCTGTCACCGGCCGAAGTGGAAGCTTTCCGCGCCGACTTCGAAGGCGAGAAGAGCTTCCGCGCCAACTACGCCAGCGTCACCATGACCATCGTGGCCTACCTCTCGCGCATGATCGTGGAAGCCGACGAGTACAACCAGAAAGCCGGTTCCGCTTACCTGTGGAAGCCGCATGCTGACGCTTTGACCTATCTCTTAACCACACTGGACCGCGTAAACATGGAGGCCGAACAGTTGATGGCGGTAGCCCGGGCGCGCGGGCTCGCCGACAAGGCCACTTCCCTCAAGGCGTCCCTCGATAAGCTCAAGGACTACGCCAAGACCGTTTCGCAGACTCTCCAGGCCGCCGAACAAAACACCAGCGGACAATCGAGCTAGGAATCGTCGAAATCGCCGAAATCGCGCGAGATCGGAAAAGCAGTACCCTCCTATCACCGCGATGACGGGCGCTGACGCGCGATCACGGCGATCCTCGTAACCCTCTCTTAACCCTCCTTTAACCCTCCTTTTTTAACTCGGATTAGTTGCCATTTACCGCGCGAAATGGGGTCTTTCCCGGAATGGACTCCGCTCCACTGGCCGATAGAGTGACCGGACTAGTTTTGCCAGACCAGTTTTTTCCCCCGGGAGCGGCTATTGCGTATCCGATTCTTTGTATTCTCAGTTCTCACTCTCTTTATCACGTTAACCATAACCTCTTGCGGCGGCAGCCCCGGGACCAAGACCCCGACGTCTAGCAGTTCGTCGAGCCCTTCATCCAGCCCAGCGCCGGGTGCAGCGCCGACGCCGACTCCTGCTCCCCCGGCCGGGGCCACGGTCCTCGACAACGTAGAAGACACGCGGACTTGGCAGACTTGTGGCAACTGCGGCAACACTGGGGCCAGTGGGGCCACAGCGGGTCAATCGTTTATGCCGGGCATTGCCTCGCCCAGTGAAGACGGCACGTCTACGCAGTTTTCCATCAAGCCTTCGGCGCCTTACAGCAACGCCTATTACTGGCTGGAGCACGGCCCGGTCGCCGGCCAGATTAATGCGCTGACCTACGAATTCGACCTGTATATTCCCCCAGGGATGGAAAATCTCTCCCAGGCGATTGAATTCGAATGCCAGCAGGTCATCGGAGGATGGGTGTACAACTTTGGCTGGCAGGCGCAGTACGGTGCAAACATCTGGCGCATCTTCGACTACGGCTCGAAGACCTGGGACCCCACCCCCGTGGTCTTTACCCCGTTCACGCCAGGGACCTGGCACCACATCATGGCCGAGTACCACAACGATCTGGCCACGCACACTGTCTATCACGACGCGCTAACCGTAGACGGCGTGCGCCATGCGGTGAACATTACCCACAAGGCCTTCAACAGCGGCTCGTTCGACAAGTTCACGAACGCCGTCCAGCTTGATAGCAACAGCGCGGCAAAGCCCTACAGCGTTTACGTGGACCGTATGCGGATCACGTACCGCTAAGGCTGCACAAAACCACGAAGGACACAAAGGGAAACGACGGCTGGAATGAGTCCAGACGACGTTTGTGAACCTTCGTGTCCTTTGTGGTTAACAATCCAGAATGCGGGTAGAATGCCAACCACCCATGCCCGCTTCCCTGCACACCATGATGGATTACCCGTTGACGCTCACCACGATCGTGGAGCGCGCCGGCCGCTACTTCAGCAACGTTGAGGTCGTTTCCCGTTTGCCCAACCGGTCGATCCATCGCACTACATGGGGTGGGATCGAAGAACGGGGGCGGCGGCTGGCGGAAAGCCTGCATGCCGCCGGGCTGAAGAAAGGCGACCGCGTGGCCACGCTCATGTGGAACCACTACGCGCATCTGGAAGCCCATTTTGGTGTGCCTGCAGCCGGCGGCATTCTGCATACTCTCAATCTGCGGCTTCATCCCGATGAGATTGCCTTCATCGCCAACCAAGCCCAGGACCGTTTCCTGATCGTGGACGACGTACTGCTCCCGGTGCTCGAGAAGTTTGGGCCGCGGGTGAAGTTCGAACGCATCTTGGTAGTCGAGCACTGCGGCCAGGCAGTAGCCGGCTCTTATGAAAGTTACGACGCATGGCTGAAGCAGGCCTCCGGCAGTTTCACGTACCCGCAGATCAGCGAAAACGACGGCGCGGCCATGTGCTACACCTCCGGCACCACCGGCAATCCCAAGGGCGTGGTGTATTCGCATCGTTCCGAAGTGTTGCACAGCATGGCGCAGGCCCTGCCCGATTGTTGCGGTTTGTCGCAGTATGACGTGGTCCTGCTGGCTTCGCCGATGTTCCACGCCAATGGCTGGGGGCTGCCGTTTGCAGCCTCCATGGTCGGCTGCAAGCTCGTCCTGCCTGGGCCGCATCTTGACGCCGACAGCCTGATGGAGCTGATCGATCAGGAGAACGTAACCATGAGTTGCGCCGTACCTACGGTCTGGCTGGCGGTGCTGGCGGCTCTTGACCGGCGCGGCACGGACTGGAAACCGAAAAGGGGTGTCCGTATTCTCTGCGGCGGCACCGCTCCGCCGGAAGCCTTGATGCGTGGGCTGGACCGCCACGGGTTCTCTCTGATCCACGCCTGGGGAATGACGGAAACGTCTCCGCTGGGCACCACGATGAAATTGAGGCCGCACATGCTCGAATGGCCGGAAGAGCGCCAGTACGCGCAGCGCAGTAAGCAAGGCTGGCCGTCGCCCTTGCTGGAGCTGCGCATTGCAGGAAACAGTGGCGTGGCGCCTTGCGACGGCCAGACGATCGGCGAGCTGGAAGTCCGCGGAGCCTGGGTGACCGGACGCTACTACAATGCCCCCGGCACGGAGGACCGCTGGACCACGGATGGCTGGTTTCGCACCGGGGACATGGCCACCATCGATCCCGACGGCTGCGTCAAGCTCGTCGACCGCAGTAAAGACATGGTGAAATCCGGCGGCGAGTGGATCAGCTCGGTGGATTTGGAGAACGCGCTGATGGGCCATCCCGCGGTGCGTGAAGCGGGTGTGATCGCGGTGCCGCACGCGAAATGGCAGGAACGTCCGCTGGCGGTCGTTGCGCTGAAGAGCGGCTCGAGCGCCACACCCCAGGAACTGAGGGAGTTCCTGGGAGCAAAGTTTGCGAAGTGGCAACTGCCGGATGATTTCGTTTTCGTGGAAGAGCTTCCCCACACGTCGACTGGCAAGCTGCTGAAGTCTGAGCTGCGTTCCAGATATAAGGACTGGAAGTGGTGAGACTAGGCGTTCAGCAAGATGTGCGGACTTCTCATTGGTGACTAAGAGGTCGCGATGGGCGCCGAGTCCACGGAGAATAGCCCGGCACGGTTGGTGTTCTTCCCGAACCAGGATTCCCACTCCGCTTGTAGTTCACCCCACCCGCGTTACATAATGCTGGCCAGATTCTACGATCAAGGAGTGCCAAAATGAGTTCGCGCACACGATTTTCTTCTTTCAGTTTTGCAGTTCTCTTTGCCGCGACGTGCGTGGCGCCGTATGTGCAGGCACAGCAGGCGCCAGTGAGGGTCAGGCAGTTATATCCCAGCCCAAAAGCCAGTGTGATGCAGACCATTGGCGTTACCGACATCACCATCACTTACAGCCGGCCGGCGGTGAAGGGCCGCACGATTTTCGCGGATGCCCCGGCGACGATGGAGACGCGGGCCAAGGGCGAGGCCACTCTCGACAACCAGAACGAGCGCAAGCCGGGCGAGCCCATCGTTCCTTACAACCACGTCTGGCGCGCCGGCGCGAACGACGCAACGGTGTTTCAGGTAACGGACGACGTTCTGATCAATGGGCAGCCGCTCAAGGCCGGTACCTACAGCCTGCACACCGTGCCCGGTAAAGACGAGTGGGCCATCATCTTCAACAGCGACGCCGGACAGTGGGGCAGCTTTACGTATGATTCGAAGAAGGATGCGCTGCGCGTCAAAACGAAGCCGCAGCCGGTGAGCGAGAATGAGGAATCGTTGATTTACACTTTTGATCCCGTCACCGAGAATTCCGCGACGGTCAACATCCGTTGGGAAAAGGTTCGCGTTCCCTTTACCGTCGAAGTGAAGGACGTAAAGGCGCTCTGGCGCGCGAAGGCTGAGGCGGTCATTGCCGCGAATCCGACGAACGAAGCCCTTCCGCTTCAGGTGGCCCAGACTTATGCCAACGAAAAGAATTGGGACGAGGCGCTGAAGTTCGCTGACCAATCGATTAAGGTTAAAGAAACATTTCGAAATCTCTCAACCAAGACAAACATCCTTTGGTCGGCCGGCAAGAAAGAAGAAGCCCTTAAGATTGGGGACGCGGCCATCGCGAAGGGTAAAGCCGACAACGCCAACACCTCGGCTTTTGAGAAGCGCGTGGCCGACATGAAAGCCGGCAAGATCTAAGCAGCCGTAAGGTTTCGCAGGAGAGGTTTTTTAGAGCTTAGAGATGATGAGGAAGCGTCACAAGCCTTAGCCTCATCGCCAGAACAATCTTGTGGAAGGTGGCGAGACTCTCCAGGTGGTGGGAGACCTCGCCCATCGACTGCAGAATGGCAGCCAATGGTCGAGTCAGCACAAGCGCACCCATGCTTGCGTGCGCTTGCGAATAGAAGAGCGTCGTTCAAGAGTTGCGCGTTGAGTCGTAAGTTAAAGACTAGACCGCCTGAGATAAACGAATTCTTCTGCCAGCTTCCCTTGAAATCGTACCGTTGACACTTGTTCAGCACTACAAGAACCCTTGGTCTTCAGCGATATCTCCTAAGACGCGATAAAATCTCTGGCTCTACGCAATGCTTGCAGCCTGCGCCCTGTTAGCGATCGCCACGGTGAGCGGTTCCCTGCTCACCTTCCTCTACGACCGCTCGGCGCCTTTCCCCGCCCGTCTCGTGATGGGGGCGACCACGGGGATGGTTCTGTTCGCGGCGGTCGGATACCTCTTCGCCCTGTGGTTAGGGCTTGGTGCGGCGTCAATCTGCCTGGCTCTGCTGGTCTTGTTTCTTCCGTCTTTGCTTCTTGTGCGGAAGAACTTCCGCGAGTACGTGGTGGGCCAAACCAGAGAAGCTTTGCAGTCGGGGTTACAGGCCGCGCGGCGTCCCACTCGCACGACCATCGCCTACGTTCTCTTCTATTGTGCCTTGACGATCCTGCTCTCCGCGGTCTTCGCGTCCGCGGCGTATGAAACCACTGACGGCATCTTCACCGCCGTGCGCAATAACCTGGGCGACTTGCCTCTGCACTTGCAGGTGATCTCGAGCTTCGCCTTGGGCCGCAACCTGCCGCCGGAAGATCCGACGTTCGCCGGCGTGCGTTTTGCGTATCCGTTTATGGCGGATTTTCTTACCGCGATGCTGATGAAAGCGACAGGAACAGACGCCATCCGCGCCATGTGGGCTGAGAACATGTTTTCCGCGCTGGCACTGGTTGGCATGTTGCACTACTGGACCTTGCTGCTTACGCGCAACCGGCTGGCAGGATTCATCGCGCCGCTCCTTGTTCTGTTCAGCGGCGGGGTGGGCTGGGCACGGATTTTTCAGGACGTCCACGATAGCGAGCACGGCCTTTTTCCTCTCTTGGCTAGCTTGCCGCACAGCTACACCATCATGGATGGAGCCGAAATTCTTCGCTGGGGCAATTCACTCACCACCCTGTTTGTCCCGCAGCGGAGCATTCTGTTCGGCATGCCCCTGGCGATCGTGATTTTTTGCCAGTGGTGGCTTGCGCTTGACAGTGATTCTGAGGAGCAGGCCCAACCCGTCCCCCAGACAGCCGGAACCAGGCGCATGCTGGCTGCGGGAATCTTTGGCGGGCTCATGCCTCTGGTTCACGCGCACACCTTTCTCGTGGTAATGGCTATGGGCGGGTGTCTGGCATTGATCTTCCACAAAAAGTGGCGCATGTGGCTGCTTTTTTTTGCGACCGCGATCGTCGTTGCTCTCCCTCAACTTCTCTGGCTGGGACGAAGCGGCGGCGTGCAGCTCTCGAGCTACCTGGGCTGGCAGCCCGGTTGGGACCATGCAAGTTTCAATCCTGTAGTTTTCTGGCTGGCCAATACCGGGCTCTTCATACCGTTGCTTCTGATGGCGCTCCTGTGGCGAAGCCCCGGATTTGCCTTACCTCGCCGCGTGCTCAAGTTTTATGCGCCGTTCCTCCTTTGCTTCATCCTGCCGAATCTTTTCAAAGTCGCGCCGTGGATCTGGGACAACATCAAAGTCTTGTTCTGGTGGTACGTGGCTTCAGCGCCGCTGGTGGCGTGGGTGGTGGCGCAAGGCTTCGCGCAACGGCGCAGCCTGCGCTGGCTGGCGGCGGGCGCGCTGGCCGCCATGCTAGCCGCCGGAGCCCTGGATGTCCTGGCTGTCGTCACGGACGCAGCCGAGTACCGCGAGTTCGACCGCGATGGCATTGCCATGGCAAAAATCATTTCCGAGCGCGTACCGCCACGCGCCGTCGTGTTGTACGCGCCGGGGTTTAATTCTCCGGTGTTCCTTACCGGGCGGCGCTCGCTGATGGGTTATGCTGGATGGATGTGGTCCCGCGGGCTGGACTCGTCGCAACGGCAAGCCGAGATCCAGCGCATGTACGCCGGGGCTCCAGATGCAGCGGCGCTCTTGCGCCAGTATCAAGTGGACTACGTGCTGATCGGCCCGGCGGAACTCACGTCCTTGAACGTCAATCCGCAGTTCTGGTCGCAGTGGCCCCAAGTGGCGCAGATCGGCTCTTATCATCTTTACCGAACCAGCGGGACCCGCAGAAAGAGCAGACCATGAAAGAGGGGAAAGCATGAAGATCGGAATCCTGACCGGCGGCGGCGATTGTCCGGGATTGAACGCGGTGATCCGCGCCATCGTCCGTAAAGGAATATTTCATTACAAAGACAAGTTTGTCGGCTTTTTGGAAGGCTGGCGCGGCGTGCTGGAGAACAAGACGCGGCCCTTGGACTTGGAAGCCGTGGCCGGCATTCTGCCCCGAGGCGGGACCATCCTGCGGACTTCACGCACCAATCCCGCAAAGAAAGAGAAGGGGATGGAGCGGTGTATCGAGAACTTAAAGAAGAACGGCGTCGAAGCCCTGATCGCGCTGGGCGGTGACGACACGCAGTCGGTTTCGCAGCAGCTGTTTGAACTCGGCGTGAACGTAGTGGCAGTGCCCAAGACGATTGACAACGACCTGGGCGGTACCGACCTGTGCTTTGGTTTTGACACCGCGGTGAGCATTGCTACCGAAGCCATTGACCGCGTGCACACCACAGCCGAGGCCCACAATCGGGTCATCGTGGTGGAAGTCATGGGACGCGAAGCCGGCTGGATTGCGCTCTACAGCGGCGTGGCCGGCGGCGCCGATGTGATCCTGATTCCCGAGCGCCCATTCGACATCGACGAAATCGCGGAGACGATCAAGCGACGCCACGACCGGGGCATCTATTTCAGCATTGTAGTGGTAGCCGAAGGCGCCAAGCTCGGTCAAGGCGCGTGGCTGTCGCCCGACGGCGCGAAGAAGGATGAGTTCGGGCACGTTCGCCTGGGCGGCGTCGGCAACGTTCTGGCCACGGAGATCGAGCGCCGCACCGGCTTTGAAACCCGCGCCGTGAGCCTGGGACACATCCTGCGCGGCGGCACGCCTACAGCTTTTGATCGTATGCTGGCCACACGCTACGGCGTCGCTGCCATTGATCTGGTCCACAAGGGCAGCTTCGGACACATGGTGGCCCTCAAAGGAAGTGAAATCACGTCAGTACCCATCACGGACGCTATCGCCAAAACCCGTTGCGTCACCCAGGAAATGATTGACGTCGCCCAGAGCCTCCTCGATCATGAAGTTCGAATGAAATGAAAAGATGAAACCGGCTTCCATGGAAAAGCGGAAAGGCGGGCAGAAGTCGCGCGCTTCCGCTGCCCCCGCGACTAAACCGGTCCCCAGCGAAGAAAGGTTCGTTCGGCGGCTTAGCCCCTGGCAGTGGGGCGCGGCGACTATCCTCTCGGCGGCGGCAATCTTGCGGCTGGTAGAACTCACGCTCAAGCCCCTGCATCACGACGAAGGCGTCAACGGACTTTTCCTGACTACCCTGTTCAGGGGCGGGCCCTATGTCTACAATCCCAGCAACTTTCACGGGCCCACGCTCTATTACTTCGCCTGGATCACCACCACCTTCAACAGCTTTTTGTACGGCAAAGATGGTTTGAGCACGTTTGCGATCCGCCTGACCACCGTTCTGTTCGGCGTGGGAGTGGTTTGGCTCCTGCTGTGTCTGCGGCGCGAGCTGGGGACGTTTGGCATCCTCTCTGCGGCCCTGCTGGCGGCGGTTTCTCCGGGTATGGTTTTCTTCTCGCGGTATTTCATTCACGAAGTCATGTTCATCTTTTTCACGCTGGGCGTGGTGATAGCCGTCCTTCGCTATCGCCAGACCCGAAAGCCGCGTTACCTGATGCTGGCTGCGATTTCCGGCGCCTTGCTGGGCGCCACCAAGGAAACCTGGGTGATCACGGTGGCAGTGTTGCTGATCGCGCTACCCTGCACCTGGGCCTGGCTTTTTCTGCGAAGGAAAAAGATGGCTGTAGAAGATGATCTGGTTCCGCAGCCGTTGAGGCTTCGACAGGATCCTGTTGGCGTGGGAGGCGCTGCGCAAAACGGGAGCACGTGGGGTCCCTGGCAGCTCTATTCTCTGGCCGCGCTGCTGTTTGCGATTGTGTGGGTGTTGTTCTATTCGTCCTTCTTCACCAATTTTCCTCAGGGTGTCATCGATTCGGTGCGCACCTTCGGTTATTGGTTCCAGACGAGCCATTCCGCACACGAGTACGGCCCAACCAAGTATCTTGAATGGATCTGGCAGGAAGATGCTCCTACGTTGATTCTCGGCGCCACAGGCATCGTGATCGCATTTTGGCAGGCGCGCAATCGGTTCGCGGTGTTCGCGGCGTTCTGGTCGCTGGGCATTCTCGCTGCTTACAGCCTGGTGGGCTACAAGACGCCGTGGTGCGCGCTAAACATTCTTCTTCCCTTCACCATCACGGCAGGCTACGGACTGCAGCAAATCCGTCAATTTCGTCCGCCACCACGATGGTGGGAACTTCGTCCGCCACGACGATGGTGGGCATTCCTGGCACCCCATGGTAGCGCAGCAATTGTCATGATCGTGATCGCGACGGGCATCTCACTCTATCAGGCGATCGATCTCAACTTCTACCATTACGACGACGACTCTCGCGCCTATGTGTACGCGCACACGAAACGCGACTTCCTCGCCCTGGTGAATGAGATCAACTCCATCGCCGCGGGCCAGCCCGCCGGCAACGACATCGGCATCGTTGTGATGTCCACGGAGCACTGGCCGCTCCCCTGGTATCTGCGCAACTACAAGAACGCAGGGTTCTACGGCAAAGTCGTGGACACATCCGAGGCCATATTAGTCGTCCATGAGACTCAGATCGCCGAAGTCGAACTTAAATTAGGGGCGCGGTACCGGCTGATTAGCACCCATGAGCTGCGTCCCGGCAACCGCTTGTACTTGTATTTGCGGCGTGATCTGCAGCCCTGATGGTTGCGTGGGGCAAAAGCACGCATTCGGCGGCAAAATCCTTTTTGAGCAACGAGCGTTCAGCTTTCCGCCTCCTCCTCGGCCTCGATCCTGCCCTGGCGAATAGCATTCTTGAAAGCAGCATGGTCCCGCTCAGCTTGATCGGCGTAAGCTTTACTGAACACGGCGATGGCTTTGTCGAAGACATCGCTCTTACCCATATACCCCGCCATCATCGCGGGATCGCCGGAGCGTGCGTGAGCGCGGGCTAGAGTCCAGCCGCACATCATGGCGTAGTCAAACATGGTCCCTGGATTGAACAACTCAACCAAAGGTTTGATTTTCATATCGCGCAGCTGGCGAATGTAGAAATGGCGGCCAGCCTGGCCGTGTGTCCAGCCCAGAAAGATGTCACTCGCGGCCTGCATAAGGTGCTGGCCTGCCACAACGCGCTGCCCGTGGTTCGGGTAGTTGCTCTTGGCGACATACGTCTCCATGACTGATGGTCCTGCCTCCTTGATCTGCAGAAAGAGCGGATCGTCGCCGCCGGCCATCATGAGCGCGATCGCGCACAACGTTCCTACGCTGCCGACCCCCACCACCTTCAACGCGAAGTCCATCAACTGATATCGGTCGAGCAGTACTCTGCGCTCGGGTGGCAGGGTCTCCCGGTATCGGGCTAACGCACCCTTAAGATTCTCGCGGCTGGCGTTGATGTGGGGATGGTGATAGATGAGGGGTGGCGAGTCCTTGATCTCGTATCCGCCACCGTGTGCTTCGGCCAGCTTGGGAAACTCATGTTCCGCAACGGTGCGCGCCGCGGCCTTCTTAAT
>DATFQZ010000018.1:0-3723 GCA_035263765.1 Candidatus Angelobacter sp.
TGTTGGTGGTGCTCTTCGCATCGTTGACTTCGGCACAGAGCATCATTTCTGGACAAGTTCGGGATAGCTCCGGCGCGGTGATGGCGGGCGTGAAAGTGGAAGCTGCGAGCGAGGCGCTGATCGAGAGAGCGCGCACCGAGACCACCAACGAGAATGGACGCTACACGATTGTTGACTTACGTCCGGGCATTTACACAATGACTTTCACTTTGCCGGGCTTCAGTACGGTGAAGCAGGAAGTCACCGTGCCGGCCAATGTATCGGTGCCTGTTGATGCCGAAATGAGAGTCGGGGCGGTGGGGGAAACAGTGACCGTGGAGGCCCAGGTCGCCACCGTGGATATTGAAACCACGCTGCGCCCGCAGGTGCTGACGCGCACCGATATGGATGCGCTCCCCACGGCGCGGAACCCGCAGTCCATGGGCTCCTACACGCCTGGTGTCCACCTCAACCTGCCGGATGTGGGTGGATCCCAGCAGATCGAGCAGACGTACCTGATCTCTCACGGCAACCCGTCTGCGCGCGATACCTACCTGCTGGACGGGATGATGGTGAACACCATGCAGGCCGACGGGCAAATCCAGATCTACATCGACAACGCGTTGATGCAGGAAGTCACCTATAACAACGCGAACAACTCGGTGGAGGTCACCGGCGGCGGAGTGGTAGCCAACTTCGTCCCTCGCGATGGAGGTAATGAACCCCACGGCAATCTCTTCCTCGGCTGGATTCCCTCGCGGTTTGTGTCCAGCAACGTCGATCAGACGCTGCGAAGCCGCGGCGTCACCGGTCAGTCTGCCGTGCAACGAATTGAAGACTTCGACGGTTCCCTCGGTGGACCATTCAAAAAAGACAAGCTCTGGTTCTTGTTGAGCGGGCGCAAGCAGTTGACTTTCGTGCAGGCGGCTAATTCCTTCAACCTGGATGGGACGCCGGGAGTCGAGCGAAGCTACATTTACACGGGCGGTCTTCGCCTGACGTATCAAATCAATTCCAAGAACAAGGTCGCCGCCACCTGGACGCGAGATTGGAAAACCAAGGAGCAGGACGTTGTCACAGGCGGCCAGGTGACCGATGTCAACCCCCTGGTTTCCTCGCTCGAGCGCAGTCCCAAGATGTATTACGTCCTGCAGGGCCGCTGGACCGGCACAGTTACGCCGAGACTGTTAGTGCAGGCCGGCGCCACATTGACCAAGCTGGATTACAACATCCTGTACCATACGGGCGTGCGAAAGACTCCGTTCACACCCGAATGGTTTGCCAACGCGCAGGAGCTGGATTTGACCCTGAATGCACGCAGTATTGCGGGAGCCGTCAACACCTACTCCAAGTATGACCGGTATCTTTGGAACTCCTCGGCAACTTACGTGACCGGTTCGCACCAGGTGAAGTTCGGAATCCAGGATACGTTTGGCATCGCCCAATTGGACAATATTGCCAATGGCGACGCCATTTATCAGTACACCAATGGCGTACCGCTGAGCATCCTGGCATACAACACCCCGACGTATTCGAAGCCCCGCCTGAATCATGACCTTGGAATCTACGGAACCGACACCTGGCACGTCGGGCGAGTGTCGCTGACGGCGGGCGTACGGTGGGAGTATCTGTCGGCGCAGGTCGATGCCCAAACGGCACCGGCAGGCCGTTTCACCGGCGGGCCGCGCAACTTCCCCAAGATTGATTGCTCCGTGATCAAAGGTATGAGCTGCTTCAAAAACTGGTCGCCGAGGATCGGTGTTGTTTACGATGTGTTTGGCAGCCATAAGACCGCGGTGAAGGCCGGCATAGGCAAGTTCAACTCTCCCATCGCTACCGGGGTTGTGACCAACTTCAACCCCATGACTCTCAGAAATCAAACGATTCAGTGGCTCAATCGCCCCACCACGGCGTGCCAGACTCACGATCCGATCGGATGCTACCCGCATGGCAACGGTTTCAGCGATGGGGATATCGGTCCCAATCCCAATCCCCGATTTGGACAGATCAACACCGTGAACCTCGACCCCAATTTCCGTCGCGAGTATCAGTGGCAATACAACCTGGGTGTGCAGGAAGAGCTGAGGCGCGGCGTCACCATGAATTTCATGTGGTTCCATCAAGCAAATTATCAGGCGATCCACGTCGACAACAATGCGGTGCCGTCGTCTGCGTGGACGCCGTTCACAATCTCTAATCCGCTGGACGGCACTCCCATCACCGTCTATAACTTGTTGCCCGCCTATTTCGGCCTGACGCCCGATCTTCATCAGACCAACGCACCGCAAAACCGGCGCTCAAACGTCTATAACGGCTACGAGTTGTCCGTGAATGCCCGGCTGCCCCGTGGCGCCCTCGTGCTGGCGGGCTGGACCATCGACCGAATCCGCGATCAAGGCTGCGACATGAACACTGATCCTTTGTCGACCGCCTTGAACGATCCCAACTCGCTCCGGTACTGTGACCAGAACGGAGAGTTGTATCAGGAACTGGGCAAGATAAGCAGGATACCCTACCGCAACGAATTCAAGCTTCAGACCAATGTGCCGGTCAAATGGGGCGTCGAGGTCAACGCCTCGCTTTACTCCGATCCGGTTTTCAGCACGAATTACAGCGTGAATCCCGGCGCCGTCGCGCAGGCTGGGGCTGTGTTAGCCGGCCAGGTGCAGGGATACAAGACCGTCGTCTGGCAAATCACCCCGACCGTGAGGTATCCAGCCGATTGCAACTGTCCGAACCCCGGCGGCCTGGTGGACCCCGGGTTGATACAAGGCGCAGAGACAATCACGCTGGTTCCCCCCGGTTCGCGGCTCACGCCGCGGCTCAATCAGTTGGACCTGGGGGCCCGCAAGGTCTTCCGCCGCGAAAAGTTCACGGCAATGGGCGAAATTCAGTTCTTCAACCTCACCAACTCGAATGCGGTTCTGACGGAGAGCTACACGCTGGGATCAAGCATCAAGCCCTATGTGGGAGGGGGGCCCGGCGGTGTGCCGACGGCTGTCCTGAACCCCCGCATGATGCGGCTGAACTTACAGCTCAAGTTCTGAGTTCTGGGGACAGACACCGAATTCGAGAGGGTCAGCCAATTTCTTGCCCGGATTCAAGGGCGTAAAGCGGTGGATGCAAGAAGGGACTGCCCATTCGCGAATGGCAGTAGCGTCTGCTAGCTAGTTTCTGTCTCGAAACTACGAAAACCAGCGCTGGGCGTGGGTGTGCGGCCTGGCGATCATATTTAGTGTGGACGTAGCATTGACGAACTGGGGCGGAAAATCGAGTCAAAGCCTGCGAGACGACGCGTGGAAAGGCATGTCTGCACGGGATTTGGGGCGGTTGGGGATGAGGTGGGGGGCTATGCTGCACGACGTCGAGGCTTGTGCTCTTGGTCGAGCAGTTCAGCGATTTTCAGGAGATTGTTCGCCATGACGGTGACGCCGACCAATAAGTCGAATCGCTGTCTGCCGCAAGACAAACAACGCTTCATACCGCGACCACGGAAGAGAACGGAGATACGGCCCTCGATTCCGGCGCGAAATCGTTGCCCTCTCTTGAACTGTTGAGTTCTTTCGAGAGCCTGGCGTGCAGAGGTTTTGATTCCGCCGCGCTGAGGAATGCTGGCGCACTCAATACGTGCTGTACGGCAGAGCTTTTGATTGTTCGTGCTATCGAAGCCACGATCGGCGGCAAAGACTTCGGGAGCGGCACCAAAGGTTTTCTTATGCGTCTTCAAGCACTCGACGTGATCTT
>DATFQZ010000019.1:0-6715 GCA_035263765.1 Candidatus Angelobacter sp.
GCGAGATTTGATGGCGATGTGGAAGAGTTGTATGGGCGTGGCCTGGCGGCAGTGCTACGCGGCAAACCGGATTCGGCTTTTTTAGCAGAAGGATCGGAGGTCAGTGTGTATCGGGGCAAACGGCTCAATCCGTAAGGAGCAATCAGCATTCAGCACTCAGCATTCAGCCCTCGCGCTTGTCGCAGGAATTTGCAAGAATCTGGCCGAATCCTCGGAGCTGATAACCAGCCGTTTCATCCATGAGATTGAGTGGCTTGACACTGAACCACGACCACCCGAAGGGAAGGATGGCTTTTGACCTTCGGGATAGTGTAAGCGCCGTTAGGCGCGACTAGAGGTTAGCCCACCCTGGAGGCACAGCGGCGAGAGCCGCGAAGCCGGAAGGGTGGGTTCCAGTGCAAGCGGCCGTGAGCCCCAGCGGGGCGACGCAGAAGCCGGGCACGACTTGGACCACCTCGTTTCTTGCACCACCCTACTCGCGTTTTGGACTCTTCGAGCCTTTGCCAAGCTCCTGGTTCCAAATTCGCCTCCAGAGGACTGTCGAAAATGTGCCGCCCCTCCAGGGCTGGAATTTGTTTGACCGTTCACCCACCCTTTTCGGCTTCACTGCGCTCGCCTTCAGGGTGGGCTACCCTGTTGCCGCGCCTGACGGCGCTGGGGATAGATGCCAAACGGATGCTTCCTCGCCTTCGGGATCAACGTCTAAACGCAACTGCCAAAGCATGCTGACGGACTGAATGCTGATTGCTGAGTGCTGAATGCTGATTGCTTACTCATCAAAACTTCCCACAATGATCCGTCAGGAACTTTTTGACTTCAGGCTTGGGGCCGGAGAGCACATAGAACATCTGATTGAAGCGCGCGTCGCGCTCGGCCTGGCTGTTGCCCTTGGCCGGGGGCAGCTTCAGGTAGTACATGGAGACTAGCTTTGGGTTCTCGAGATACAGTCTCTCTTCGACCTGGGCTTGAGCGATGGAGCATTCTTTAGGATTGCCTTGATACTTGCCGCTCTGCAGTTCGTCGTAAAGACGTTTTGACTCGGCCTGCATTCGCTTGATGTCGATCTGATACTGTTCGTCGTCGCCGATCGCGCGCGTGGCCTCCGCCATGCTGGGGCTGAACAGCGGATGCATGCTCGGCAGCGGGCCCATCGTAGACTGATACTCGTGCAGGAGCTCGTGAACGTCGTACGGACCCGTCTTTGAACTCTTGCGGAAGTTCACCGAGTACTGCTCCAGATAATCCACGGCGCAGTTCTTCGCCAGCCCGCCTTCGCCCTTGGGATTTGGCCAATTGCTGTCTTCATAAATCGTGAACAAGATCGCTTTGCACTTATCTTCGAGCTTGATGCCGGTGATCTTCCGGTACGCGGGGAAAACCTTGCACGCCTGGTTTTCTATGAACGGCCGGCACAGCTGTTTGCTGGCGGGGTCAGTCAGGTGCGAGCAGTCAATTTGAAATCTGACGGGAATCTTGGGGTCCTCCGGACAACTCGTGATCATAGTCACGTTTTGGCCGAAAGCCGAAGCCGGTGCCATCCAGCCGGCCCCAGCGAGGCCGAGAAACATTACCAGGCTCTGCCACAAGATTCTTTTGAGTCGCATTCGTCCTTCTCCTTGTGCATGCGCACATCGTCGCGCTGCTTCCTGAACGAGTCGCTGAGTTTTTGGGGTTGATCGCCCATGATTCTATCGCGAACCGCACCCTCCTAGAGAAGGACTAGAGCCTTTGGTACTGGGTCCGTTTGGCTTGCAAGCTCGTGTGGCACAGCCGCCCTCGGCTGTGCAGTCCTTAGATTGTGCAGAATCCACCAGCGAGGGCGCCTCCACCCCGCCACGCGAAGCGCGTGTCGGGGACCCCGGCGCCGGTGCCACGCGATTCTCGACCAAACTGACCCACTACCGAACCTTTTTGCGCGAAAGGCAGCTCATCTATTGACGCCGTTCGCCGCCTCTGTTTTCCTTAGAGTTGCATGGAATTGCGCAAGGATCCCATCACGCGCTCCTGGGTCATCGTGGGTGATGATGCGGAAAGGCCCGGGCAGCACGGCTACTGCCCCTTTTGTCCAGGATCACCGGTTGCGCCGCAGGTCATCGCCGCTTTGGATTCAGGCGAGACCGGGGCCGGCGCCGCCACAGCGATGGTGCATCCCGCGCCCCTCTACCGGATTGAAGGCGAACCGCAACGTCGTTCCGAGGGTATCTACGATGCCATGAACACCGTGGGCGCGCACGAGGTGCTGGTCCAAGGCGTGCGCCACGATATCGAGCTGTGGCAATCGTCGGACGCGGAGATTACGCAGTTCCTGCGCCTGGCTGCGCAACGTATCCAGGACTTGAAGAAGGATTTGCGCTTCAAGTACGTGACCTTATTCAAGAATTACGGCGCGGCCGCGGGCCAGGAGTTCAGCCATCCCGTTGCCGAGGTGACGGCAACCACATTCGTTCCGCGGCGCGTGCTCTACGAGCTGCGTGCCGCCCGCGACTACTACCTGGAAAAAGAACGCTGCGTGTTCTGCGACACTTTGAACCAGGAGTCGCGTGACCCTGTCCGCATTGTCGAAACCCGGGGCAACTATGTCTCGCTGTGCCCGTTTGCTCCACGCGTGCCTTACGAAATCTGGATCATGCCGCGGCGGCATGAATCGTCGTTCGAGCGTGTGGCGTCTTCCCCGGCTGAATCGCTGGCCGACCTGAGCGCGCTGATTCGCCGCACCTTGCAAAGAGTGATGACTGTCGCCGAGGCCTTCCATCTGGTCCTGCACACCGTTCCCAACACCTACCAGAAGTCGAACATCCTGCAGTATTGGAAGACCGTGGACGAAGACTACCACTGGCACATCGAGATCCTTCCGGTCTTGGCCACGAAGGCCAAGCCGTACTTCCTGAAAGAGGTGTACTTTACGCCGGTATCCTCGGAAGTCGCGGCGCAACGCCTTAGGAAACTGGCGATCCGGTAAGGGAGCTTGTTCCTGAAATCCCGACCCTGAGCTTGCCGAAGGGGAGGGATCCATATCATTGTCCAGAATCATGAGGTCGAGTCTCTCTTCTGAGAGCCCCAGGCCAATACTGGGGAGTTCCGCATGGAGGCTTCCTTGAAGGCAGTGCAATGGTTGACCTCCAGAGCATGAAAGACCATATGGATCCCTCGCTACCGCTCGGGATTACAGAAAGAGGCTGACCGCTGAAGGCTTCCGTGTGAGGCTAATCACATCGCCGATGTGCATCCCGGCGACTATAATTTGGGTTAAGTCTATGCCGGAATTCTGGTTACGCGTGGCTTTGAGCTTGTACGGATTGGGGCTGATTTGCGCCCTGGCGTCGCTGTGGGGGGGGCGGCAGGTCCTGACCCGGATCACTATGCCTACGGTCGGCCTGGGGATGGTTTTCCACTTCGTCGCGCTCATAGAAACGGCCATGATGAGCCACGTCTGGATGCCTTCTGCGCACGAGCCGGAATCGCTGCTGGCCTTCCTGTTGGTGGTCTTCTTCTTTGCCATCTACGCGCGCTATAAAGCTACGGCGCCGGGATTGGCCCTCCTCCCGGTGGTGTTCTTGCTGACGGCTTCCGCCGCGCTCAGGCCGAAACCCTCGGGCCCTGCCTTGCCGTTGTTTGTAAGCACGCAATGGATTTTCATGCACATTGCTCTGATCATGATCGGTTATGCAGCGCTGTTGTTCAGCTTTATTGCCAGCATTCTGTATCTGATCCAGGAGAGGGCTCTGAAATCCAAGACGACGGGCGGATTTTGGGCACGGCTCCCCGCGCTGGCCACGATTGACGAAATCGGCTACAAGTGCCTGGTGTGGGGGTTCCCGTTCATGACGTTGGGGCTGATCGCCGGTTCGATTCTGGCCGAGACACGCTATGGATCAAAGTACTTTGCCGATGCTCAAGTCCTCCTCTCCATTCTGATGTGGGTGGTATATACCGTCCTGTTGTACACGCGCTGGAACGCGGGTTGGCGGGGACGCCGCGCCGCCTACATGGCCACCTTCGCCTTCGCTGCCGCCGTGGTGGCCTGGGCCGCCAATAACTTGAGCCACACGCATAGGTTTATTCCATGAACTTTCAGCTCATCGGCGTGAACCACAACACAGCGCCCTTGGAGGTGCGCGAACGGCTGGCTGTCTCCGAAGACCGCCTGCCGGAAGTGGTGAGCACGCTGGTGAAGCAGCCGGGAGTGGACGAAGGCATGGTGCTTTCCACCTGCAATCGGGTGGAGGTGCTCACCAGCACCCGCCAGGGTGCGGACCTGCGCGGGTTCTTGCGCAGCTATTTCGGCTTGGGTCCGAAGCTCGACTCCCACTTTTACGAATTTGAAAAGCGCGAAGCCGTGCGTCACGTGTTTCGGGTGGCTTCGAGCCTGGACTCCATGGTGGTGGGTGAGCCCCAGATCCTGGGTCAAGTGAAGGAAGCATATGCCGTGGCTCGCGGGCTGGGTGCGATCCATTCCGCGCTGGACGCCCTGCTCTCGCGCGCCTTCGCCGTGGCCAAGCGCGTGCGTACGGAGACGGCGATCGGCAGTTCCACGGTTTCGATTGCTTCGGTGGCGGTGGAGCTGGCGGAAAAGATCTTCGGGTCGCTGGAAAACAAGACCGTGTTCCTGCTTGGCGCCGGCAAGATGGCGGAGCTCGCGGCCCGGCACCTGATGGCCCGCGGCGCCGGCAAGATCATGATCAGCAACCGCACCCACGACCGTGCGGTGGAACTGGCGGAAGCCTTTGGCGGGCAGGCGGTGCCGTTTGACCGTCTGCATCAATTCGCCGATCACGCGGACATTATCCTGACTTCGACCGGCGCATCCGAACCGGTTTTCCGCAAGGAGCACGGCGAAGCCTTGCTGCGCGTGCGCAAGAACCGCCCGGTGTTCTTCATCGACATCGCGGTGCCGCGCAACGTGGCCCCGGAGGTCAACAAGCTGGACGGCCTGTTCGTCTACGACGTGGACGATCTTCAGTCCATCGCTGGTAAGAATACAGCGGAGCGAAAAAAAGAGGCGGAGCGCGCCGAGAAGATCATCGAACTGGAGGTGGACCGCTTCGCTTCGCGCATGAAGTCACTGGAAGTGGTGCCGACCATCCTCTCACTCCAGGAGTACTGCGAGACCATCCGCCAGGCGGAGATCGACCGTATCCGCGGAAGGCTGGGCCAGATTTCACCCGAGCAGGAGGCGGCCATTGAAGCCATGAGCCGCGCCATTATCAACAAACTCCTGCACACTCCCATCACCACGCTCAAATCTTCGGCGACACGTCCCGAGGCTGCGACCATTCACGAAATGATCCGCCGCATCTTCAACCTCACGGGCGGAAAACAAGACCACTAATGGCCAACCTTCGCATCGGTTCCCGCGGATCGCAACTTGCGCTGTGGCAAGCGAATCATGTGGCCGGGCTGCTGCGCGGGCAGGGCCACGCGGTCGAAATCGAGATCATCAAGACCACGGGGGACAAGATCCTCGACGTGGCGTTGGCCAAGGTCGGCACTAAGGGCATGTTCACCAAGGAGATCGAAGAGGCGCTGGGGGCGAAGCGCATTGATCTGGCGGTGCATAGCATGAAGGACGTTCCCACCGAGCTCGAGAGCCAGTTCGACTTAGCCGCGATCATGAAGCGCGAAGACCCGCGGGACGCTTTCATCTCCGTGAAATTTGCCAAGCTCGATGATCTGCCGCGCGGCGCAAAAGTAGGCACCAGCAGTTTGCGCCGCCAGTGCCAGCTCAAAGCCTTGCGTCCAGACCTGGAGATTTTTCCTTTGCGCGGCAATGTAGACACGCGGCTCAAAAAGCTCGAAGCCGGGGAGTATGATGCCATCATCCTGGCCGCTGCCGGTCTGCATCGTCTAGGCGTGGACCGGTACGTGCGCTCGCGCATTTCCGCCGAACTCATGTGTCCGGCGGTAGGCCAGGGAGCGCTGGCTATCGAAATCCGTCGCAATGACAGTGCGACGCGCGCGATTCTCGGCTTTCTCGACGATGCAGACGCTCGGCTGGCCATCGATTGCGAGCGAACCCTGCTGGGTAGCCTGGGCGGCGGCTGCCAGGTGCCGATCGGCGCGCACGCAGAGAAGTCCGGCGATGGGCTGCACCTGAACGCCATGGTTGGCAGGCCCGACGGCAGCCTCATTTTGCGCGAGCAGGCTTCGGGCAGGGATCCGGAATCGCTTGGACGTAAGACGGCGCAGGCGCTGCTCAAGCGCGGCGCAGATAGAATCCTGAGCGAGGTGTACGGCCAGGAAGCCGCCGTTCCCAGACAACCATGAGCAAAGCGCCGATTCCGTTTCGCGTCAAAGGCAAGCCGCTGGTCGGACGGCGCGTCCTTGTCACCCGGGCCAGCCATCAAGCGTTTGCGTTGGCCGAACCGCTGAGGCAGCTCGGTGCCCATGTGATCGAAGTTCCGACCATCGAGATTCACTCGGCGGGAAGCCTGGCGCCACTCGACAACGCCCTGATCAAGATCGACCACTACGACACTCTGATCCTTACCAGCGTGAACGGCGTGGAAGTGCTCTTCGAACGCTACAATCGCCTGGGACTTCCCATTGAGGACATGCAGCATCTGTTGGTCGTAGCCATCGGCCCGGCCACAGCGGCGGCGATTCAGTCGGAAGGCGTGGGCGTGTCCATCGTGCCGGAGAAATACGTCGCGGAATCGGTCATTGAAGCTCTGCGCGGCAAGCTCTTCAAGGAAAGTCGCGTCCTGCTGGTGCGGGC
>DATFQZ010000020.1:0-2568 GCA_035263765.1 Candidatus Angelobacter sp.
GTTCCCTTGGCTCGCCTGAGCGCGCAATTACTGCCGGAGTCTTCTGGACACTCCTTTTTTCCCTCTTGGTTCTGATCATGCTCCGTTTCGGGTTCTTCACCCTGGTCGTCGCTCTCTTCGTGCTTGATACCTTGACCGCGTGCTTCCTGACGACGGATTTTTCGGCGTGGTACGGCCAGAGTTCCTTCGCCATCGTAATAGGGATTGTGGCCATGGCGCTCTGGGCATTTCGCCTCTCCCTTGGTTCACGCTCGCTGTTCAGCCCTGCTAAGTAAGACTTAGCCTCATCTTCGCAGCTCCCGCCGCCTTTCGCCAGAGCGTAGGTCCCAAGCCCTTTGGCCCCAACACGAGTTCGCGGAAAACCGCTGAGTGAAGACCTACCCTCTTTTCTTTCTGACAGAACTCTGGCATTCTGCTGCTTCCCATGTTCTTGCGCAGCACCAACCGAAGAAAGGATGGCAAGGACCACCGCTACTTCAGCATCGTCGAGAATCATCGGTTGGCTGGCGGTAAGACCGTGCAACGGACGGTTCTGTACTTGGGCGAGATCAACGACCAGCAGCAGGCCGCCTGGCGAAGAACGCTGGATGTATTTATCGAGGACGAAGAACGTTACGCCACCATGAGCCTGTTCCCGGACGACCGGGAACTGCCGGCTGATGCGCTGGACAGTGTGCCGGTAAAGCTGAGCGGGCTGGAACTGCGGCGGCCGCGAGTGTTCGGCAACTGCTGGCTGGCCTGCGAGCTGTGGCATCAACTGGGGCTGGATGAGTTCTGGCAACAGCGCCTGCCCGAAGCCCGCGAAGGGGTGAGTTGGGAGAAGGTGCTGCGGCTACTGGTGGCGAATCGGCTGCTGGACCCTGGCAGCGAGTTTCGCGTGCATCGGCAGTGGTTCGTGGATAGCGCCATGGATGAGTTGCTAGAAACGAATTTCGCGGTGGCGGAAAAAGATCGCCTGTATCGCTGTCTG
This sequence comes from Candidatus Angelobacter sp., assembly GCA_035263765.1. Taxonomy (GTDB): domain Bacteria; phylum Acidobacteriota; class Terriglobia; order Terriglobales; family Acidobacteriaceae; genus Angelobacter. Next base: position 971 of record DATFQZ010000020.1, read on the forward strand.
GATCGGGTATTAGAGCATAAACAGGAGCTGTTTGTCTGGTTAAAACAGAAGTGGGCTGACCTGTTCCACGCCGATTTCGAAGTGCTGCTGTACGACCTGACGAGCACCTACTTCGAAGGAGAGATGGAGCAGAATCCCAAGGCCAAGCGCGGCTACAGCCGCGATCAACGACCGGACTGTCTGCAATTAGTCATCGCCTTGGTGGTCACGCCGGATGGATTTCCGCTGGCGTATGAAGTGATGAACGGCAACACCTCGGACCGCACCACGCTGCGCGATTTCTTGAAGAAGATCGAGGAGACCTACGGCAAAGCGCAACGCGTATGGGTGATGGATCGCGGCATTCCCAGCGAAGCAATCCTTAAGGAGATGCGGGAGCCAGAGCGGCAGACCTTCTATTTGGTGGGCACGCCCAAAGGGCGGATCAACCAGCACGAAAAGAAGTGGCTGGAGTTGCCCTGGCAAAAGGTGCGGGACTCGGTGGAAGTGAAGCTGTACCAGCATGAGGGCGAGTTGTACGTGCTGGCCAAGAGTGCAGGACGGCAGGCCAAAGAAATGGCCATGCGGCGCAAGCGGCTGGTGCGCCTACTGCGCAAACTGCGCGCCATGCGCAAGAGCCTGCCCAAACGCGATCAGCTATTGTTGCGCCTCGGCGCCGCCAAGAAAGAGGCTGGCCGCGCTTTCGGGTTTGGGAAGATCCAGATTCCCAAGGCAGGCCAGGCAGTCACGCGCGAGACATTCTCATTTGAGGTGGACAAAGCCAAACTGAAGGCCGCTCAGCAACGCGACGGGCATTATCTGCTGCGCAGCAATCTCACCCGTGAAGATCCCGCCGTGTTGTGGACGCGCTACGTGCAACTGACACAGATCGAGAGTGTGTTCCGCTCGCTGAAGAGCGAGTTGGGCATCCGACCTATTTATCATCAACTGGAGCATCGGGCCGATGCGCATGTGCTGATCGCCTTTCTGGCTTACTGCCTCCCAGTGACCTTGAAGAACCGCCTGTTGATTTACGCGCCGGGGCTGACGCCCGCGGCCGTGTTGGAAAAGCTGGCGACCGTCCAGATGGTCGAGGTCTGGATTCCGATGGTGGATGGGCGTTGGTTGGTATTGCCGCGCCACACCCAGCCGGACAAAGACGTCCAGGCCGTGTTGGACCACCTGCGATTGGCTTTGCCCTCCCAGCCGCCGCCTCGCGTCAAGGGCTCGCAAGTGCCGCCACTACCCAAAAACGAACCGGCCACCCAGCCCTCGCTGTGGTGAAGACCTTTGCTTCAGTTTCACCACGTTTCAAGTACTTAGCCTGTGGAATACCCGCGAACTGCGAAAGATCGGCTAGCGAAGGCTTCCAGATGTAGATGTTGGGAAATCCCCTATTCGGCAGCGGAGAACCTTAAGCAACGCAAATATGAGGGGAGCGGCGCAGGAGGCCGCCCTTCATGAAGCGTGTCAATCAGAAGAAGTCCCAGACGAACAGACCGGCCAAGCCTTCCCGAACTCGACCAAACGAAGAGGTCCGTCCTCAACAGCCTGGCCCCCCTGCAGTCAAGGCGATCGTATAAATATGCCCATGGATGAATTCATTGACTGGTATTGTT
>DATFQZ010000021.1:0-46483 GCA_035263765.1 Candidatus Angelobacter sp.
AACTTTCTCGCACCATCGCAACCCGGACTCAGGACTGCTGAAGATCAGCGCTGACGAAGTGATCAGCGCGGCGCGACACCTTCTGGGGGGCGCCCGTGGCTAGCTGGTCGCGAATCGCCACACGCGCGCGTGTGCCCCTGGGATTCGCGTTTGCTGCGGCGTACTTATGGTTCGCGTATCCCACGTGGGCGTGGATCGGCGCCGGGGCCGCATTCATCATTGCCGGACTTGCCGTTCGGGCCGCCGCTTCCGGACACATCAAGAAGAACCGTGAACTGACCACTACTGGCCCCTACGCGTACTCGCGCAACCCGCTCTACCTGGGCTCGATCCTGATCGCCATCGGTTTCGTCGTGGCGGCACGCAATGTGTGGATCGCGGTTGCCGCGGCCATGATGTTTCTAGTCATTTATGTTCCTGTGGTGATGGCGGAAGAGAAGTACCTGCGCTCCGTGTTTGCCGATTATGATCAATACGCCGCGAGCGTGCCGCGGTTTTTTCCCCGCCTGACGGCCTACAAAAGCGCCGAGGCCGCCGGCGGGTACTCGCGGGAACTGTACATGAAGCATCGCGAATACCAGGCGGCACTTGGTTCGGCGCTGATGATGGCGGCGCTGATCGCCAAGCTGCTGCTGATGCGCCACTGATTGTCGATGAAGCTGAGATTTCACCAACTCGTTGCCTTGCTAGGTTTATGGCCATGCAACCACAGCTTTTTCCCGCTGCGGTGGAAGAGCGGCCCTTTCAGAGCCGCGCCGAGGGGCAACAAGAGGTTGGGCTTTAGCCCCTGGTCGAAGAGCTCACTCAAGCTGCTACCAAAGGCTGCCACTGGGGCTGAAGCCCGAGAGATTTTAACCACTTTACGCGGCTCTAAAGAGCCGCTCTTCCACCGGGAACCGCGAAAGGTCGGCTTCGCTTTCATCGCGCTGCTGGTGTGCCTAATCAGTTCGCCGGTCACGTTCCGAGCCGAGCAACAGCCCAAGGCCACGCCAACTCCGTCTCCCTTGCCAGCGCCGGCTCCCGCCGCACCAGCGCAGACGATCAACGGGTCCGCCATCGCTAAGCCGCGCGCAGAATACTCTCTTCCCGTTGGGCAAACGTACGTCTACGCCGGCATCTGGCGGGTGTTTAACGCCGGCACTGCTTCCTTGCGAATGGAGAAAGACCAGACCGGGAAAATCCGCATCACTGGAAGCGCCGAAGCATCCGGTACGGCGGCGCTGCTCTACAAGGTCCAGAACCGGTACGAGTCGTTCTTAGATCCGGCTACGTTTTGTTCTCACAGCGCCTCGCGTCAGATTCAAGAAGGCTTCCGCCGCGTGGACACCAACATCAGCTTTGACTACGCGCGTGGCAAAGCCGTGCTCGACCAGAAGAACCTCAAGAAGAAGGAGAGCAGGCACGAAGAGCATCCCATTCCCGGCTGCGTGACGGACATACTTTCCGCCATCTACTACGTGGCTTCGCTCCCTCTCGAGACGGGCAAAGTCTACAACTTCCCGCTCAACGACGGCGGCGAGACCATCACCGTCAACGTTCATGTGGAGGCCCGCGAGCAGGTCAAGACGCCGGCGGGAACTTTTTCCGCGATCCGCGTGCAACCGGAAGCTACGTCGGGCGTACTGAAAGACAAAGGCAAGATCTGGATCTGGTATTCCGACGACGCAGCGCGCATCCCGGTCCAGGCGCGCGCCCACATGTACTGGGGCACTCTGACGTTCACGCTGTTGCGGGTAGACGGCAGGTAGTGCTCTTGCTGATCAGCGGGGATTGTGCGGGGAGTAGCTCTTGAACTCCCACGATTGGGGAAGCACCCCTGCGAGCTGCTGAACCTCACCGATCTCGTATTCCACCACGCGCTGCGCGCCCGGGATTTGTGCGGCGCGCGCCGGTTCCCAGTCCACCCGCGCCCGGCCCGTGAGCATGAGGACGCTGCCGGTCGAAAAGTCAGGGAAGAGCAGGCCGGTGTGCGGATCAGCGGCGATATTGCCCAGAGTGTTGAACATCTTGTTGCCGTCATAATCGGGAAAGGCCAGCCGGCGTGGGCTCTCCACGCGGACAAATCCGGGCATACCGCCGCGGTGCGAGGCATCAAGGCCGCGCAGCGGGTGGGCCGTGGCGATGAAGAACGTGTCGGCGCGTCCAATCCAGGCCGCCTGCTCCTCTGAGAGCTGCTCAGCCTGCTGCCCGAGCCGCGGCGCGGTGGCCATCTGCCCCGCGGGCGACTGCCGCTCCTGAATGTAGCGCGGGCAGTTCGAATAGACCTGTTTGAGGCGCAAGGTGAGTGAGCCGTCCGGCTCGTTGAGTGCTTCGCCGTTCAGGCGCACCCGACGGCGGTGGGCCAGATCGATCACAAGCATCCCCAAGTCCGAATCAGACGCAACGTTGCGCGCCAGCAGGTCGGGTTCGGCTGCCGGCGCGAGCTGGAGCGTAAACGGATCAGGCACAGCAATGAACCCGGGAGGACCAAAGCGGGCAGTCGCCCACACTCGTCCCTGCTGGTCGCGGCTGGAAAGGACGGCGAGCTGCTGCTCCTGCAGGAATCGGATGGCTGGAACGGGAAGCGAAGAAAAGACCCCGCCCTGCCTTGCGCTCATTTGTTCCAGCACGCCGGCCCGGCGCTGAACTTCGATTTCGCCTTCATGCCACAGCGTTCCGTCTTTTTGCCGTGCCTCCATGGCCGCCTCCATTCGGGGTGGTGATTCGATGGCAGTGAACATCAAAAGAATCCGCAGCTGGGCCCGTCGGGCACCGGCGCCGGACGCTCGTTTGCGCCCTCAGCAGCATAGATTTCCAGCCTGATGCCGTCCGGGTCTTCGAAGAAGAGTCCCCCGCTGTGCAAGCCTTCGGCGTGGGGAACTACGCCTTCATACTGAAATTTCGACTGCCAGCGGTGCAGGCGGAGTTCAACCGCCTTGACTTGCTCAATGGAGTCGGCCTGAAAGGACAGGTGATGCAGGCCAGGACTCTGTTTGGGAAAGCTGCCCTGGCTCTGTTTCCACAGCGTGAGCACCGGTTTGTTTCCCTGGCCAAGGAAGACGTATTCTTTTCCGCTGGCCGTGGATTCGCTCAGGACTTCAAAGCCGAAGATATCGCTGTAAAACCTCCGCGAACGCTCCAGGTCGGTGACGTTCAATCCAATGTGTCCGGTTTGCAATGCAGTTTGGGTCATGACCAGTTGCTCCTTCGCATCGTTTTCATTGTTTAACCATCTAAACATATAATAGACGGTTATACGCGATTAGAAGATATGCCGCAGGAAAGGATTCACTTTTTGCCTGAATTTATTTTCCATGCCGGTCACCTGGCGCTGGACCTGGTGAACACGGAGCAGATGTCAGGAGGGGCCAGGGTTGATCTGCTTGAATCACCGGCCGCATTGCTGGAGTGGCTACGGCGGTCAGGGGCGGTCACCGCTGCGGAGCTGAACGCGCGAGAGAAGCTGTTTCTCCGCGACAAGGGGGCAGCGAACGGCCTTCTAGAGAGGGCGCGCAATCTGCGTTCCGGGGTGCGCGAGATGGCGGAAGCGCTCGTCAGCCGCCGAGCGGTCAGCGCGCGGGCGATGGTAGCCATCAACTCCGTTTTGGGGGATTCGCCCCGGGTGCCTGAACTCGTGCGCGGCAGCAAAGGGTATGGCCTGGAGTGGCGCAATCGGGGCTCGGCTGAAGCCGCTCTGCTAGCTCCTGTGGCCGAGGCGGCGGCTCGTCTGCTGGCCGAAGGCGACCACGGCCGGGTGCGCAAGTGCGCCAGCCCGGCCTGCATTCTTTATTTCTATGACACAACGCGCAGCCGTACTCGCAACTGGTGTTCCATGCAGGGCTGCGGCAATCGTGCTAAAGCGGCCAGGTTCTACGACCGTCACCACCTCGGGTAGCACAGCGGAACCGAGCCTCGGAATGTGGGTAAATCGTGGTAAATCGGGGACAGGCTAAATCGGGCTCAATCGGGGACAGACGGGATGTTTTCCAGGTCCAAGAGACGCGGCAATGTTGCGTCTCTACCGTATAACACTGTGGGCTCACGGCCTTTCTCAGCGGACGTCTAATGCATAATTGAGCCCACGACCATGGCTAAACTCAACTCTGTTCCGGTTGTGATTCGCAGAACCTGCCAAATCCTTGCTGCGATGCTACTGTGCGCGGCGCATTGCGGAGCGGCGGGTGTTGCGCAGATACCCAGCTCAACGCCTGCGCACCCACCCTATTTTTCGCCGCTCGCGACCGGTTTGCGGCTGGACCCAGTTGGCGATTTCGTCGACTTGGGGAGCATGCCTTTGGCTATGGCGCTTTCGCCGGGTGGCGATCGTCTCGTGGTCGTACTCAGCGGATGGCGAGAACAAGGCATTCAGGTTGTCGACGTGAAGTCCATGCGCGTCACCCAGACTCTGCAGCAGCCCGCCGCATTCTATGGGTTGGCGTTCTCCAGTGACGGAAGAGAACTCTACGTCTCCGGGGGCAACGAAGACGATATTTTTTGTTACACGTGGCAGGACGGAGTTGCGACCTTCGCGCGCAAGATCGCCCTCACCGACAAGAACGCCGAGAAGAAAACGGATACGGATAAGGATAAGGATAAAGTCAAATTCGGGTCTCGCTATCCGGCCGGCCTCGCTGCCTCGCGCCACGGGAAGCTGCTCTACGTCGCCGAGAATGTCGGCGACAGTCTCGCCGTTGTCGAGCCAACTTCGGGCCAGGTGGTCCAGCGATTGCCGACTGACCACTATCCTTACGGGGTTGTCACTGCGTCCGACGGGCGCGTCTATGTTTCCGCGTGGGGCGCGCAAACGGTGTCCATCTTCCGCGAGCGCAAGAATGGAGATGGACGGTTAATCAACGAAGGCCGGCTGAGGGTTGGCTTTCGTCCGTCGGCGCTTTTGGTGAATGCCTCAGGCTCGCGGCTGTACGTGGCGCTCGCGGGAACGGACCAGATCGCGGTCGTCGACACACGCGCAAAACGGGTATTGCGCACACTGAGCGACGCCGCCCCGGGCGGTCCGGCGGAAGGCAGCACCCCCAATGCAATGGCTCTCGCTCAGGACGAATCCAAGCTCTACGTTGCCGAGGGCGACAACAACGCCGTGGCGGTGTTTGATGTGAGAGCGGACAAAGCTGGTGCGCGCCCTGTTTCCGCCACGGACCATCCGGCCGGCCGCGTGCCCACCGACTGGTATCCGACTGCTGTGCTCGCGGCTGGGAAACAGCTGCTCATCCTGAGCGGAAAAGGTCATGGCAGCCACGCAAATCCAGATGGCCCTATTCCCGGCACATCGCCCTTCGCCAGGCCTCTGGGCTACGCGCTCGGCCTGCTCAACGGATCCTTGCGCGTCGTGCCCAGCGAGATGAGCACCGGGGCCCTCGCACAGTATTCGCGGCGCGTAGCCGCAGCCAACAACTGGAGCCAAACGCAGGCTAAGAGATCGTATCCGCCGTTCAAGCACGTGGTTTACATCATCAAAGAGAACCGCACCTACGATCAGATCTTCGGCGATTTACCGGAGGGCGACGGCGATGCCAGCCTTGTGTTCTTCGGCAAAGACAGCACGCCCAACCACCGGGCTCTGGCCGAGCGCTTTGGATTGTTCGATCGCTTCTTCACCAACGCCGAGGTCAGCTCCCAGGGCCACATCTGGTCGACCGCTGCCTATGTAACCGACTACGGAGAGAAGACCGTCCCCTCCGTGTATTCGGACCGCCGGGACGACGTGGATGGAGAAGATGCGGACGAACCCGGGAACGGGTTCTTGTGGACTTTGGCGGCCAAAAAAGGGATATGGTTTCGCGATTATGGTGAGATGGTCAACAGCGCCGACGGGGGATGGCCGGTCACGCAGAAAGGACTGGTCGCAGACATCTGCCCTACCTACGTCCCGTTCGATATGAAGACCACAGACCAGAAGCGCGCGGACGCCTGGATTGCGGAGCTGAACCAGTTCGTTCAAGACGGCGCCATGCCGCAACTGGAGCTCATGCATCTGGCGGGCGATCACACCGCGGGGGGGCGCGTGGGATATCGCACGCCTCGCGCCTTCGTGGCTGACAATGACCTGGCCTTGGGCAGGATCGTGGAAGCGCTCTCCAGGTCGCCGTTCTGGAAAGACACCGTGGTTTTTGTTCTCGAAGATGACGCGCAGGCTGGTCCGGACCACGTAGATTCCCATCGTTCGCCATTTCTGGCCATCTCCGCTTACAGCCGGCCGGGTACGATCCATCGCTTCGCCAACACCACCGACGTTGTTGCCGCCATTGAAGACATCCTTGGCCTGGGGCGGCTCTCAAAGTTCGATTACTTTAGCCGCTCACTCTCCGATGTCTTCGCGGCAACGCCGGATCTCACGCCTTACCAGGCCGTAATGCCCACCGCGAACATGGAGGAGCTCAATCCGGCGCATACAGCCGCCGCCATCATGTCGCAAGACCTCGATTTCAGCGCGCCGGACAAGGTCAACGACGAGCTCTTCAATCGAATTCTGTGGCTCATTGTGAAAGGCGATCAGCCGGCTCCCGCCGTGACCGCCAAGGCTCCGCTGCAGCTCTTGGAGATGAGCCGCTGAGGAGCACGTCTGCAGGGCAGATTGCTGAGTGGGGCGGGTTCGGTAAAAGGGAACGGCCGTGGCCAGAGACGCCGGCAATGCCGCGTCTCTACGTCCGGATTTTTCTACGGCGTTCCAAAGCGCTCTTTGAGCGCACGCTCCAGGCGCGGCTGGTAGATCATGTCGAAAGCAAGCTCTTTGCCGGGGAACATTGCCAGCGCCGCGTTCCGGCAATTCGCCATCATCTCGTGGGCCGATTCAAGCGTCAGATCTCGATCCTGGCGCAACAAGGAGAGCACCATGGCCACCATGATCTGCAGGCGGCGAAGCTTGCGAAGCTCGGCGTCTTGCTCCTGGTCAGTCGAGCCTTCGGCTGGCGGGTTTTCAGGATCAAGGGTCATGAAATAAATCTCTCTTGTCTTACCAACTTATTTGAAATCTCAGGGGCCATTGATCGTTGCCCAAGACAAGCAATGTCCGCTTTCCTCTCGTCTAACCCGGCAACAATCCATACTCCCTGTCATCCTGAGCGTAGCGCCGCGATCGTGTGTCCTTCACGCGATTGACGGGCGCGGAGTCGAAGGACCCCGAGAATGCTGGCAGCGTGAATGCAGCCGCAAGGCGTTTTCCCCAAGCAGCGTGAAAAAAACTCCCTGGATCGGCATGGCAGGGGACACGCCTTCGGGGTTCGAGTTCCCTCGGCTCCGCTCGGGATTTCGCCTGCGGGCTCAAACGCCCGCAAAGCGGCTCAACTTCGACGCGCGCTCACCCCGGCGTGCGCCGGGGCTCGCCCTTGCTCAGAATGACAGCCTGAAAAGTTCGTCGTGTCCCAAAATGCATTATTAATACAAGCTTCCATAAAGCCCAATCTTCTGAGCGGTCTTATCGGCAGGGCTGAAGCGGTGCCGTTTAAGCCAGTTGATAAGAGCAGTTAGCTCTGGAACGGCCCCAGTCGGACCTTCCTCTGGGATGTTTACCATCTTAATCACGGTTGTGCCGTGTGTGGGGTTACGATATGGTTTGTTGAGGAGGCGAGCATGGGCACATCTTCAAACGCCGATCCCGAACTGGTGACAGTCTTCGACACCCAGCAGGAATCGGAAGCCATGGTGGTCCAGTCTCTGCTGGCTTCGTCGGGCATTGACTCGATCGTCATCAACCTGCAGGCGCCACAGGACGTGCTGCCCGGCGTCGGAGGCGTGGTGGTGCGTGTGAATCCTTCACGGGCGGACGAAGCCCGCGAGATTATCGCTGACTATCAGAACACGCCGGAGTCGGTGGTTGAAGAAGCGGAAGAAGCGAGCGAAGCCGGCGAGGGCTCAGGCGCGGCCGAGGAATAACACGGCAAGGAGATGAGATGCAATTCGGACTGAGCGAAAGCCAGCAGATTCTCAAAGACACCGCGCGCAAGTTCTTCTCCGGCGAGTGTCCGATCGCCGGGGTCCGCCGGTTGATGGAAACCGACACCGCCTACGACCCTAAGCTGTGGACCAAGCTGGTGGAGCAGGGCTTCACCGGTATCATCTCGCCGGAAGAATATGGCGGAATGGGGCTGGGCAAGGTAGAACTCATTCTGCTGATGGAAGAAGCCGGCTATGCGCTGCTTCCCGGACCTTTCTTCTCGACGGTTGCGCTGGCCGGAGCCGCGATCGACGCCGTGGCTTCCGCGGAGCAGAAAAAGAAATATCTGGCACGAATTGGCGGCGGGCAAGCTCGCGCCACCCTCGCCATGCTCGAAGCCGGCGGGAGTTGGGATCCGGCGGACGTCAAACTGCAAGCCGCCGGCAACAAGCTCACCGGAACCAAGCTGTTCGTCAGCGACGCAGCTGTGGCGGATTTTATCGTGGTGATCGCGCAAAACGAGGCGTTCGTTGTGGAAGCGAAGGCTCCCGGCCTCCGCATCGAGCCGATGAAGGGCATGGACCTCACCCGCAAGATCTATTCCCTGGAGTTGGCAGGCACACCCGGGGAAAGACTGGGTGGGACGGAAAACCTGGGCAAGGCCCTGGCCCTGGCTACAGCGGCGCTGGCGGCGGAGATGGTGGGCGGGATGCAACGCGCCCTCGAAACCACAGTGGCCTACGCCAAGACACGCAAACAATTCGGCAAACCCATCGGCATCTACCAGGCGGTGCAGCACCAGTGCGCGGACATGTATCTGGAAACGGAAAGCTCGCGTTCGGCGGCGTACTACGCGGCGTGGGCGCTCGAGGAGAACGCGCCGGATGCCCTCGCCGCAGTCTCCATCGCCAAGATGTACGCGAGTGACGCGGCGCGCAGTGTGGGCAATCGCGGAATCCAGGTCCACGGTGGGATGGGCTTTACCTGGGAAAACGATCTGCATCTCTACTATCGCCGAGCCAAGGCGTCAGAAACCATGCTGGGCGACGCAACGTTTCATCGGGAACGCATCGCGCGTTTGGTGGTCGACGGAGCGACTTCCAAGGCCAGCGAGAAGGCGTCACGACAAGCTGAGCTGGCGGCGAGGAAGTAGCCGTCTTTAACCCTGTCATTCTGAGCAAGCGCGAGCCCCCGAAGGGGGTGAGCGCGCGTCGAAGAACCCCGAAGATGTAGCCCTTTGCGTTGCCGTGACAGGGAGTTTTCTGAATGTTGTCTTGTGAGAATGCCTTGACGCTGCATGTCTGCCCCACCCATTCTCGGGGTCCTTCGACTCGCCCTCGCGGTTGCTCGGGCTCGCTCAGGATGACAGGGCTGTCGTTGGATGGACACGGATGGACACGGATGGACACGAATGGCTGCTAATTGCTAACTGCTGACGGCTAGTTGAAAGCTACCCGCTGCGGCTTCTGAGGAGGCGTTTTTCCTGCTTCGGAAGCCACAGGCTGCTCTTGCTGCCGGGCGGCGGCTTCGGCGGCCTTGGCATCGAGGATTCGCGTCTGCTGGTAGGTGTACACGATGCGGTGAATGATCGTTACAGTTGAGAGCACGGCCAGCACCCACAGCACAGGGGCCATCGCGCCCGCCCAGGCAAAACAAGCGCCGATGATTACCAGCACAATCCGCTCGGGACGCTCCATAAACCCGACCTTGCAGGAGCCGATCAGCGATTCGGCGCGGGCGCGTGTGTAGCTGACCATGACCGAGCTGACCATCACAAAAGCCACCAGGACGAGGTAAAAGAAGCGGTTGGCGCGGGCGTAGTAAACCAGCAGGCCGAAGAACAGGACGACGTCGCTATAGCGATCGATCACTGAATCAAAGAACCCGCCAAAAGTGGTGACCTGATTGGTAGCGCGAGCCACGCGTCCGTCAACCATGTCAAAGATGCCGGCGCCGATAATGACCAGTCCGGCATACAGGAACAATCTGGGATAGTTGTGTGAGTTGGCGTAGCCGAACAGCACCGCGGCAATGCTGTTGATGACCAGGCCGATGAAGGTGAGTACGTTGGGGGAGATCCGGGTGAGAGCCAGGCCGCGCACGATGGCGTGCAGCAGCACGCGGCAGGCTCGTCCAAATGCTCCGGTCCAGGTCATCTCCTTACGGCGCCTCGTCGTGAATCGTAATGAGCGTGAGCACTTCCATTTCACGCTTGCCGTTGGGCGTTACCACCACCGCCGTATCGCCGACCTTCTTGCCCATCAAAGCCTTGCCGATGGGCGAGGTGGTGGAGATCAGTCCTTTGGAAACGTCTGATTCTTCACTGGTTACAAACTTGTACTCGATCTCTTCGTCCCTGGTGTTGTCGAACACCCGCACCCGCGAGCCAAAGGCCACACGGTCTTTAGGAATGTTGCTCAGGTTGACCAGGGCCAGCTCGCCCATGCGCCGCTTCAGTTGTCCGAGCCGCGCATTCACGAACTCCTGGCGCTGTTTAGCCATATGATACTCGGCATTTTCGCTCAGGTCGCCCATGGCCGCTGCCTTCTTGATCTCTTTGGGGAGCTCATGCGCCAGTTCGTGCTCCAGCGTACGAATTTCCTCTTCCAGCTTTTTCTTGATGTGCTCAGGCATTGCGCCGCAAAAAACTCCTCGTTCCAGAGTAACCCAGAATGAACTGTGAAAATATCATTATAAATCCCTTGCCCTGAATACGTTAACCCGCAGTCCGCGGCAGTGCGGAGGTCCGTGCCAGAGTTGCACAAATGTTAAGAACTGGCTTATAATGAAAGAGTCTTAGCCGTTTCCCCTCAGAGACTAGCCCCCAGCCGGGTGTTTCATGAATGGCCAATTAAGCTTCCAAATCGGCGACAAAGTTGTTTATCCCAACCATGGTGTGGGGGTCATTGAACAGATCAGCAGTCGCACCATCGGCCCCAACGTACAGAAATTTTACCTCCTGAAGATCAAAGCCAGCAGCCTGCGGGTGGAAGTCCCTTTCAACAACGTGGGGACGGTCGGCCTGCGTCCTGTGGTGAAAAACGGGGAAGTCACCAAGATCCTCAGTTTCCTGGCCGACGGCAAGTGCGATAACCACGCGGACTGGAAATATCGGTTCAAGGAAAACTCCGACAAGATGCGTACCGGTTCGTTGCTGGAAGTGGCTGTCGTGCTCAAGAGCTTGCTGCTCCTGGCCAAGGAGAAGCCGCTTTCCTTCCGCGAAAAGAAGATGCTGGAACGGGCACGCTACCTGCTGATTACCGAGCTGGCCCTGGCTAGAAACGCCGAGGAGCCGGAGGTCGAGGACCTGCTCAACAAGGCCTTGTCCAAGTGCAAGCTTAAGTTCCCGGAAGTCACGGCCGACGCCTAGCAGCAATTCTCACCACAGAGGCACGGAGACACGGAGAAAACCGGGTCACCCCATCGGTCCATCCGTCCCAACGACCACTCGGAACCACAAAGGACACGAAGGAACACCAAGGAATAGTCGGTGGCCTTTCTTCGTGCTCCTTTATGTCCTTTGTGGTTAATGGTGGTGGATCGAGCAATTCGCGGCCACGGGGCTTTGATCTGCGGCTATCTGGGAAAATCTGCAGGCTGAGTCTTGGCCCCTGGGCTCCGGCTCCTACGCTGAGACCAGCGATCCCACCTTTTCCCCGCTCACCACTCGCTTGATATTGCCATGCACGTTCAGATTGAAGACCACGATCGGTAGGTTATTCTCCTGGCACAGGGAGACGGCGGTGGCGTCCATGACGCGCAAGCCGCGCTTCAGTACTTCGAGGTATTCGATGCGGTCAAACTTCTTGGCACCTGAGACCACGCGGGGATCGGCGTCGTAGATCCCGTCCACCCGGGTGGCTTTCATAATCACGTCGGCCTTGATCTCCATGGCGCGGAGCGAGGCGGCGGTGTCGGTGGAGAAATAGGGATTGCCCGTGCCGCCGGCGAAGATCACCGCGCGTCCTTTTTCCAGGTGCCGCAGCGCGCGGCGGCGGATGAAAGGCTCGGCCACCTGGTTCATCTCAATCGCTGACATCACCCGCGTGTGCACGCCCTGTTTCTCGAGAGCATCCTGAAGCGCGAGCGAATTGATCACGGTAGCCAGCATGCCCATGTGGTCGGCCGAGACGCGGTCCATGTCCCGGGCCTGCTCGGCCACGCCGCGGAAAAAGTTGCCGCCGCCCACCACCAGAGCCATTTCCACGCCCAACTCCTGGACCTCGCGGATCTCGGCGGCGATGGAGTGGATACGCGCGGTCTCGATGCCGAAGCCCTTCTCGCCGGCCAAGGCTTCGCCGGAAAGCTTGAGCAGGATGCGCTTGAAGGCAAGCATGCTGGTGTTCAGTATAGCAGCCGGGCGCAGGACTTCGCCGCGCGCAGGACTGGCTATTCCCGGCTTTGAGTCAACTCATCTCTTCTTTGCGGTTGGTTTAGGCTTCAAGGTCTTGACATAGTCATAGCTGAGCGCAAAGTAGGGCTGAAGTTGGTTAGTCTTCTTGAGCAGAGCGTCAGGAATGGTCACGTATTCTTTCTGAACCACTCCGTATGCCTTACACAGAGTGGTTTTGTATTTCCTCAAGAATGCTTCCCTCTCTTCTTCGGGGAGCCGCAGGGCCATAGAGCCGGAAGCCGAAAGATAGCTGAACATGTGGCCATTCAAAGACGTGTAAGGAATACTGGCGCCTTGGCGTTCGATCTTGGGATGGGTCTTGATCAGTTTGTCGTACAAGTCCACCTTGTCGGGAGGAGCGGCGGCCGGCTTTTTTGTGCCCACGATGGTCTTCCTTTCCGGTATGAAGCCCGTAAATTTGTGGGCAGTATAATCGAGCCGTGTCCTTTCATCCATAGGCTTGACGCCGATGCAAAGAATAACCCTCACTTTTCTGATCCTTACTTGTCTCGTTGCCAGAGTTCCATTCAGCTATTCCCAGCAGTCAACTGCTACGCCGCAGGCTCCCGCATCCCTCGCCTACCCCGGCGAGAAGCACCTGCGTAACATCCGGCAGCTTACCTTCGGGGGACAGAACGCCGAGGCTTACTTCTCGGCGGACGACAAATACCTCATCTTCCAGCATCAAGGCGATGGCGTTCCCTGCGATCAGATCTACACGATCCCCGTTGATACACCGGACGGCAAGCCGGCTACGCCCAAGCTGGTAAGCACCGGGAAAGGCCGCACCACGTGCAGTTATTTCTTCCCTGCGGGCGACCGCATTCTGTTTTCGTCCACGCACGCCGCCAGTCCCGACTGTCCGCCCAAGCCGGATTATTCCAAGGGCTATGTCTGGCCGATCTATGACACCTATGACATCTACACCGCCAAGCCCGACGGCAGAGACCTGAAGCGCCTGACCAGCTCACCCGGCTACGACGCCGAAGCCACCATCACCCGCGACGGAAAGAAGATCGTGTTCACTTCCACGCGCAACGGCGATCTCGACGTCTACACCATGAATGCCGACGGCAGCAACGTGAAACAGCTCACGCACGAGCTCGGCTACGACGGCGGGCCTTTCTGGTCGTACGACGGAAAGAAGATCGTGTATCGCGCCGAACATCCTAAGACGCCGGCCGAGATAGCCGACTACAAACAGCTTTTGTCGGAAGGCAAGATTCGCCCAGGGAACCTGGAGATCTGGGTGATGGATGCCGATGGCAACAACAAGCGCCAAGTGACGCACAACGGCGCCGCCAACTTCGCGCCATACTTCTTCCCGGACGGCAAGCGCATCATCTTCGCGTCCAACGTGGCCGACCCGAAGAATGCCCGCGACTTCGACCTCTACATCATCAACCTCGACGGTACCGGCCCGGAGCGCGTGACGTTTTATCCTGACTTTGATTCTTTCCCCATGTTCAGTTCGGATGGCAAGCGGCTGGTGTGGACTTCGAACCGCAACGGTAAGCAGCCGCATGAGACCAACATCTTTGTGGCGGATTGGGTGGAGTAGAAAGCGTGACGATTGTCCTGAATGCCGTTGAAGCCCGGGTGCTGGGCGCCTTGATCGAGAAGGAGATTACCACGCCGGATTACTACCCGCTCTCGCTGAACGCACTCGTCAATGCCTGTAACCAGAAGAACAATCGCGATCCGGTGATGACGGTGGATGAGAGCACGGTGCGCACGGCTCTCTACAACCTCCAGGCGAAGCACTTGGCGGGCCCGGCGAGCGGCGCCGACAGCCGGGTAACCAAGTACGAGCACCGCATTCAAGAAGTTTTCAACTTTACGCGGGCGGAAACCGCCATCATCGACGTGCTTCTCCTGCGCGGCCCGCAGACACCGGGAGAGCTGCGGGGACGCACGGAGCGCATGTACCGGTTCGAGGAGCTGTCTGACGTGCAATCCACTCTGCAGCGTCTCATGGAACGCGAAGCTCCGCTCGTCAAGATGCTTCCGCGCCAGTCCGGTACGAAAGAATCGCGATACGCGCATCTGCTGTCTGGTGACGTGGAGGGCTATGAGGCGCCGGCAGAACCGGAAGCACCCGGTGCCTCCAGCGACAGTCGTGTGGCCCGCCTGGAGAGAGAGGTGAGCGAATTGCGAAGCGAGGTCGCAGAGCTCAAACAACAGCTGGAGGAATTGCGACAAAGCAGGGCGTAGAGACGTGGCATGGCCACGTCTCAGAGACGCGACAATGTCGCGTCTCTACGTACGGAACCTGTTTGGCTTTGACAAAAAGGCGGCGCTTTCGCGCCGCCTTCTAGAAGCTAGAAGCCAGGGCTAGCAGCTACTCTTTCGCTTCCTGCTGCGGCTTGCTGATAGCGATGGTCTCGCCGGCCTCTCCGACCTTGAATCGGGCAAAGCGCCGCACGGAGATATTTTCGCCCAGTTTGCCCACCTTGCTGGCGATGAGTTGGTGCACAGTGATGCCCGGCTCTTTCACGAAGGGCTGGTCAAGCAGGCAGACTTCCTCATAGAACTTGGTCATCTTGCCTTCCACGATCTTCTCCACCACGGGCGCCGGCTTGCCGGTGGCGGCTGCCTGGGCGCGGTAAATCTCCTTTTCGCGCTCGTAGGCGTCGGGCGTGACATCTTCCTTGCGGACGAACTTGGGGTCGGCCGCGGCGATGTGCATGGCGATGTCCTTGATCAGGTCCTTGAAGTCGTCGGTGCGGGCCACAAAGTCGCTCTCGCAGTTGACTTCCACCAACACGCCGATCTTGCCGCCGGCATGGATGTAGCTGGCGACCGATCCTTCGCTGGTGACGCGCGTCGCCTTCTTCGCCGCCGTGGCGATGCCCTTCTTGCGCAGGACGACCAGGGCCTGCTCCACGTCGCCTTTGGCTTCGGTCAGTGCCTGTTTGCAGTCCATCATGGGAGCGCCGCTGCGCTCACGGAGTTCTTTCACTTGGGCTGCGGAAATGTTCATGGTCTCTGTGCTCATCACTCATTCCTTGGAGTTCCTGGGTTTTGATTTCTTACGATGCACGACCGCACGAGACATGATTCTCCTTGCGGTGGAACGTGCGGCTCTCATCGCCTATGGAGGCGAGCTAGTGAGTTCCCGTCGCCGGAACATCCTCGGTAGTGTCTGAGGAAGTATCCGCAGGAGCTTCCGCGGCGACCGGCTCACGGCGCACTTTGCCGCCCAGGACCTTTTCCATGTCCAGCTCTTCTTCTTCGGCCAGGTCGGCGGAAGTAGGCGTGTGCGGGACGGTCTCGGCAGGCGGCGCGGCGGCTTCGCTGCTGGCGATAGCGCCGGCGATCTCGGCCGCGTGCTTGTCGGTCGCGGCTTGAGCGCCTTCAGCGACTGAGTCAGCGACTTTCGAGGCGAACAGGCGGATGGCGCGCAGAGCGTCATCGTTGCCGGGGATCACCCAATCGACTTCCGTCGGATCGCAGTTCGTGTCCACCACTGCGACCACGGGAATGCCCAGCTTGCGGGCTTCCTTCACCGCAATGGCTTCCTTGTTGGAGTCGATCACGAACACGATGTCGGGCAGCCGGTTCATGCTCTTGATGCCGGCCAGGTTGGCCTGCAGATGTTTGCGCTCGCGTTCCAGCTTGATGACTTCTTTCTTCGGCAGCAGCTCGTAGCGGCCGTCTGTGGCCATTTCGTCGAGGTCCTTGAGCCGCTTCACGGATTTCTGCACGGTGACCCAGTTGGTCAGGAGTCCGCCGAGCCAGCGGTTGTTCACGTAGAACATGCCGCAGCGTTGCGCTTCTTCCGCGATAGCGTCCTGGGCCTGGCGCTTGGTGCCGACAAACAACACGGTCCTGCCCTGCGCCGCGGCCTCCTGCACGAATTTGCTCGCGTCTTTGAACATCTTGAGCGTTTTCTGCAGGTCGATGATGTAAATGCCGTTGCGCTCCCCGAAGATGTACTCTTTCATCTTGGGGTTCCAGCGCTTGGTCTGGTGCCCGAAGTGGACGCCCGCTTCGAGCAGCTCCTTCATGGTGATGTTAGCCAAACTACCTCCTTATTGAATTGCATCCTTCGCGTTACAGACTGCCCGCTCCAGATTGATTCCCTTCGTCCGCTCCCGGCGGAGCGGGAGGGAAGATTTTTTGGTCCCGGTGACCCTTGGTCCACCGGCTTGCAGGACCTTCACGCCGGCGAACAACTCAATGAAATCCAAAAATAGAGGACGGCTTGAGCCGTCCTCAAAAAGCTATCGCTTGCTGAATTGGAAGCGCTTGCGCGCACCTTTCTGTCCGTATTTCTTGCGCTCCTTGCCGCGGGCGTCGCGGGAGAGGAAGCCTTCGACCTTCAGCTTTTTGCGCAGCTCAACGTTGAACTCCAGCAGCGCTCGGGCAATGCCCATCTTCAGCGCGCCGGCCTGGCCGTTGATGCCGCCGCCGGAAACGTTGGCGCTGATATCAAACGTGGATCCGGTTTCGCTGGTGGTCAGCGGCTGGCGGATTTCCACCCGCTGGGCTTCGGTCAGGAAATACTTGTCCATCTCGCGCCCGTTTACCTGGAACTTGCCGCTACCAGGACGAAGGAAGACCCGGGCTACGCTCGACTTGCGGCGTCCCGTGCCGTAATACTGAACCAGTTCAGCCATCGTTCGTTTCTCGACTCCAGTTTCTCGCGCCGGCTTCAGGCCTGCTTGGCCACGGCCAGCGCCTCAGGCTTTTGCGCCTGATGAATATGCTTGTCGCCTTTGTAAACTCTCAGCTTCTTGCCCATCGCCCGGCCCAGCTTGTTCTTCGGCAACATGCCCAGGATCGCCTCCTGAACCACCTGTTCCGGATTGCGGTTAAAGCGCTTGCGAAAATCTTCTTCGCGCAGCCCACCGGGATAGCCGGTGTAGTGCCGGTAGACCTTCTGTTCGGACTTCATGCCCGTGATCCGGATCTTTTCGGCGTTGACCACGATCACGTGGTCACCCACGTCGAGGAAGGGCGTGTACTGTGGGTTATTCTTGCCGGCCAGAATAGCGGCGACGCGCGAGGCCAGCCGGCCCAGTGTCTGCCCTTGGGCATCCACCACAAACCACTTGCGCGTTATGTCCTGCCCGCTTGGAAAACGGGTAACCATGTCCCAAACTCCTGAGAATAAAACCGCTTAGAAAGACCGCTCGATGATGCCGTACCCACTTCCGACTGGAAGACACAAGGCGGGCTAACTGCAGAGCAGTGAGCTTTAAGGATACTGAAAGCGGCGCGAGGATGTCAACGCCGGACGCACCAAGACAGTCAAACCAGGCATCGGCTTCCAGTGCATATAATGGAGCCTCCACGCCCTCCCTGAAATCTCGCGGTGTTCCATGCAAGCTCTCCCCACCCCGACACAAGAAGCCCGGCCGCCGGTGCGCAGCATTGCCTGGGGCATTTTTCTCAATGCCGCCGTCCCCGTGATCCTTTACAAGCTTGCTCGGCGGTACTTCTCGGCTTCCGAGTTCGCGGCTCTCGTGGTCGCTGCCATGTTCCCTCTGGGAAAGAGCGCTTACGGGCTTGTACGCGGGCGGCAACTGGACCCTATCTCCATTCTGGTTCTGTTAGGCATTGTCACTGACGCCATAGCCATGCTCTTCGGGGGAAGTCCGCGGCTGTTACTGGTTCGTGAGTCCATGTTCACCGGCGCATTTGGGGTCGCCTGTCTTGTGTCGCTTCTCTTGCCTCGCCCCATGATGTTTTATTTCAGCCGGTACTTCATTGCGGGTACAGACCCGGTGCGGCAGGCAAGATTCAACGCCTCATGGCAGTTCCCGGATGTGCGTTTCTGCCACCGGCTGATCACTACCGTGTGGGGATTTGTGTTCTTGGGCGAGCTCATCCTCAGAATCATCCTGATCTACCAGCTGCCTGCGGCTGTCGTCCTGGTCGTCTCACCTATTCTGATCGGCGTGCTGACCATCGCCACAATGGTTTGGGCTTTCCGTTACGGGCACCAGGTTCGCCTTCGGGTTTTGGCACGCCTTAATAATGCCGAGGCTGCGGCTACCGGGGCGTTGTCGCCGCCCGGGAGTCCTTGACCATAGATTTCGGGTACACTGCTGAAGCATGCAGCGCAAAGTAGCGGTTATTCTTACCTTGCTGTGCGCGCTGGCCCCGCTAGCCAACGCAGCCGACAACGATTTGGAACGCCAGCTGATGAGCCAGTACGGGGACAAGGTCCTGGCACTGCGCCATTCTTACCGGTCGAGCTCGCAGGAATATGCGATCGACGGCGCTCCACTCACGGCTGGTGAAGAAGGCCCTTGGACCCTCTACGGACGCATGCTGGTGAAGGAAGTGTCCGTCACTGCGGAAAGCCTCATACTCGAAGGCAAGCGCGCGCAATGCTTCTTCGACAAGAAGGGGACTCTCACACAGTTTCAAGAGGACCGCAAGCATCCCGCTGAAAGCCTTAAGATCACCTTGCGTTTGCAACAGCCCCTCTCTTCGGCGGATGAGGCAACTGCGGCTCTCAGCCGAGTCTTTGCTCTGACGCCCGAGGAGATTGTGCGTTCCGCTCCGGCTTATTGGCAAGCGCCTCTAGCGAAGGAGTTTGGCATCCCGGATGTGAAGAAGCCTGATACCCAGGACGTGAAGAAGCCTGACGCCCAGGACGCCGGCAGGCAACCAGAAAAGGGAAATGCGCAGAGCGGAAACGCTTCGCCTAGCGTGGT
Source organism: Candidatus Angelobacter sp. (assembly GCA_035263765.1). Lineage (GTDB taxonomy): Bacteria > Acidobacteriota > Terriglobia > Terriglobales > Acidobacteriaceae > Angelobacter. Next base: position 18,935 of record DATFQZ010000021.1, read on the forward strand.
TTTAGGGGCCCCGCACGTTAGTGCGCCTCAGATCTTGTATCAACCGGAGCCCGGATTTACCGATGCGGCTCGCGCCCGGCGCTTCGAGGGCGTTGTCGGCTTGAACATCGTCGTTGATCCCACGGGCAAGGTGAGGAATGTAAAGATCATTCGTCCCCTTGGCATGGGCCTGGATGAAAATGCGGTGGCCACGGTCAGCACTTGGCGCTTCAACCCCGCCACAAAGGATGGCCAACCCGTGGCGGTAGCTGTTTACGTCGAAGTCGCATTTCATCTGCGATAGAGGTTGGACTACAGTATCGATTTCATGAACGTGAAGACAGGCATTCTCGTGTGTGCTGTTTCTCCCGCCGTGTGCTTCGCAGCGTGGGGTGAAAGCCTCCAGGACACGCTCAATAGCAAGTACAAAGGTCAAGTCCTTGGTCTGCGAACGCCCTTCTCCCAAGGCAAGATGACCTTTGATTCCGCCGGTCAGCCTTTGCATCCGCGCCCTAGCGGTCCGTGGCTAGCCTACGGTGGTCTTCGCGTTGAGAAGCTGGGACGGTCCAAAGAGATACTTCGCCTGGAAGGCCACCGGGTGGGATTCGGACAGCAGAAGGATGGCCAACCAGTTCTGATCAACCTCGGGAAAGCCGTGAACGTTGAGATACGGCTGGACCACCCTTTTCAGTCGGCGGATGATGCATACGCGGCTCTGAATCGTGTCTTCTTCTTGGATGGCGATGCCGGTGACCACACGAAACCGGAATGGCGGCGCGCGGACTACGCCGTCTCAGGCGAGCCCGTTTATCACATTGGCGATGACGATACCAAGCCTCCCAGGGCTACGTACTTCCCGCAGCCTGATTTTACCGATAGGGCACGCAAGGCAAAGTTTCAGAGCTTCGGGATGGGATGTCGTTGACTCGGCCTTTCCTTGCAACCTTGTTCTCCTATGACGCGATCACCCGCTGGAATGTCACAGACTATTTAGTCCGGTCTGTCGGTGGCAGGCTAGACGCTGCTAGTAGGTCAGTTTTCAAACTGACCCACTAGCCGGCAATTTCCGCGGTAAGCGTTCCGTCGCCTTTCTATGGTTAGATAGAAGGAATGATCCAACTCTCCGCCGCCGGAAAACGATTCGGCCCCAAGGTCCTCTTTCAAGACCTGGACTGGCTGATCACGCCGCACGATCGAGTGGGGCTGGTGGGCGCCAACGGAACTGGCAAGACCACCCTGCTCAAGATGTTGGCGGCCGGCGAGTCTTTGGATTACGGAACCAGCAACCGCCAGCGTGGCATACGCTGCGGCTATCTTCCCCAGGACGGTCTTTCGCTTTCCGGGCGGACTGTCTTCGCGGAATGCCTCTCCGTTTTCCATGACGTCCACCAGATGCAGCGCGAGATGGAAGAACTTGCGGCACGCATGGCGGAGGTGGACCACGAAGGCGAAGAATACCAGCAGATCGCCGAGCGCTTTCACCAGATTCAGGCCGAGCTGCACGCCCGCGACGGCTACAACATTGAATCCGAAGTGGGCGTGGTGCTGAACGGCCTGGGTTTCAAGAAAGAAGACTGGGAGCGGCGCACGGAGGAATTCTCCGGTGGTTGGCAGATGCGCATCGCGCTGGCCAAGTTACTCCTTGAGAAACCCAACCTGCTGTTGCTCGACGAGCCTACCAACCATCTTGATCTCGAGACCCGCAACTGGCTGGAGCAATACCTTGGGGATTATCCGCACGCGTACGTTTTGATCTCCCACGACCGCTACTTTCTTGACGTCACAGTGGAGAAGATCGCGGAAATCTGGAACAAGAAGGTCTGGTTCTATCCCGGCAATTACGAAAAATATCTGGCCCAGAAGACGCAACGCCGCGAGCAACTCGAAGCCGCCTACAGGAACCAGCAAGCCAAGGTCGAGCAGTTGCAGGCGTTCATCAACCGCTTTCGCTATCAGGCGACGAAGGCCAAACAGGTGCAGAGCCGCGTCAAGGAACTGGAGCGGATGGAGAAAATCGAAATCCCGCCCGAGGAAAAGACGATTCACTTTTCATTCCCGCAGCCGCAACCCAGCGGGCGCATGGTGGCGGAAGCCAAAGGCCTGGGCAAGAGCTACGGGGCGAAGCAGGTGTTCGCCAAGGCGGATTTCGTGATCGAGCGCGGCGACCGCATCGCTCTGGTCGGCGTCAACGGAGCGGGCAAGTCCACGCTGATCAAGTTGCTGTCCGCTCTGGAGCCGGCCACGAAAGGTGAGATCAAACTGGGCCACAACGTGGACGTGGATTACTTTGCCCAGGACCAGTACAAAGCCTTGGACCCGCAGGCGCGTATGCTCGACGACCTGTTTTCTGTTGCGCCACGATCCACGCAGACCGAGCTGCGCAGCCTGCTGGGTTGCTTTCTTTTTTCCGAGGACGATGTGTTCAAGACCATCGGCGTGCTCTCCGGCGGGGAGCGCAACCGCTATGCTCTGGCGCGCATGCTGTTGCATCCTTCCAACTTCCTGCTTCTCGACGAGCCTACCAACCATCTCGACCTGCGCGCCAAGGACGTTTTGCTCGAGTCCCTCAAGAAATTCACCGGCACTGTCGTCTTCGTTTCCCACGACCGCTATTTCATCGACAAGCTGGCCACGCGGATATTTGAGATCGGGGACGGCCGCGTTGAAGTTTTTCCTGGGAACTACGAAGACTACCTGTGGCGCAAGCAAGGACACGAAGGCATGGCGCCCGACCTGGAGTTGGCCGTCAACGGGCGCGGACAAGTTGAGGTCACGTCTTTGCCGGCAAGCGGCGCGGCGATTCCTGACCTGGAAGGCCAGAGCGCGTCCCTGGCGGTACCTTCGCAAAAGCGCCTCAATCCCATCAAGCTCAAGCAAATGAAGGAGCGCTGCCAGGAGCTGGAGGAAGAGATTGAGCGCCTCGAAGCAGGCGTCGCAGCCACGACGAGTGCGTTGCAGAATTTTGTGAGCGCGGAAGAGACCAAGAACCAGTCCGACGCCATGGAGCACTATCGAAAAGAGCTGGCGGCGCGCATGGCGGAGTGGGAAGAACTGGCAGCGGAGTTGGAACTCTCCGAATAACCGTGATCATCCCCCACGGCCCGTCCTCGCTGAACGGATGGTCGACTAGCCTCCAACCAAACAGAAGATCTCTGCGACAAAGAAATGAATAAAACAATCCCCCGGATCCTTAAATCTCTTTAATTGCGTAATTTGCGCGTCTGCATAAAATTGTCTATCGGCCCTCGAGTATTCGTGTATTATTCAGTGCTGATTCCGGCCTAATTCTGCAGTGAGTCCGCCGGTTTCGGTTTCCCGTCTCAAGAAAGTTTTTCGGCCCCTCGGATACCTGATAACACCCAAACATCGCTCGCGATGTACTGCCACGAGTCCCGGTCAAAAATATTTGTGCCCCGGCCCCAAGGAGAAGCCAACTCTCTCTCGGAACTGCAGAGAAGAAATGCACAAGGAGTAAAAAGGAATGCCTCGATCGTTGCGCTATCCAGTTTTGTTTCTGTGTCTCTTCCTGATTTTCGCAGCCCTGCCGACACTGGCACAGGTTGCCCAGCCAACTGATCAGTCGAATACTCAGCAAGCCCAACCATCGGCTTTGAATCCGGTTCAACCTCTGCCTGCTCGTCCCAGGCTGCATATTGTGCCGTTCCGCGATCCCGCGGAGCCGGTAATATTCGCAGCGCCCGCCGGCGCGCATCTCTCTTATTTTGGTGGGCCGGTGATTTCAAACGTTCACGTGGTGCAAGTGTTGTACGGAAGCGGTTCCTACAACGCGCAGGTTGCTGGAACCTCAACGCCCAGCATGGGCAACTTCTTCGGCGACCTTACCGGCACCAACAGCGGGTACGTCAATTTACTCACACAGTACAACACCCCCGCCTCGGGAGGTACCAATCAAACGATCGGGAATGGCACGTTTGACGGACTGTTTCAGATTGTTCCGTCGGCAGCCAACAACGGCTCCACCATCGACGATTCGAATATCCAGGCGGAGCTTCTGGCCCAGATCAACGCCGGACACCTTCCCGCGCCGCTTCTTGATGCCGCAGGCAATGTGAACACCATTTACATGATTTATTTCCCCCCGGGGAAGACCATCACGCAAGGCGGGTCGTCAAGCTGCGTAGGCGGAGGGTTCTGCGCATACCACGGCACCACTTCCACTACCTTTAATTCAAGCCACCTTCTCTACGGGGTACTCCCGGACATGCAGGCAGGCAGCGGATGCTCTAGCGGTTGCGGCACGTCCAGCGTGTTCGGCAACTACACATCGGTGACCAGCCACGAACTGACGGAAGCCATTACGGACGCGGACGTCGGCATCGCTACGACGTTCTCCCCTCCGTTGGCGTGGTATGACATGACCAACGGCGAGATTGGCGATATCTGCAACGGCCAGCAAGGTTCGTACACCGCCAACGGGACGACATACACCATCCAGCTGGAGTTCTCCAACGCTGCGAACAATTGCGTCTTGCCCCCGGCCGCAGCCAACCCAAACTTCACACTCTCGGCTTCACCGTCCAGCGTGAGCGTTACACAGGGCAACAGCGGCAGCAGCACGATTACGGTTACCCCGTCGGGCGGGTTCACAGGGAGCGTGACGTTGTCGGCATCCGGTTTGCCTTCGGGCGTAACCGCGAGCTTCGGAACTAACCCAACTACATCAACCAGCTCCGTGACTTTCACCGCGAGTTCAACTGCAACCACGGGAACTGCGACGGTGACTATCACCGGGACTTCCGGTTCCCTCACTCACACGACTACGATCTCGCTTACGGTCAATGCGACGCCAACGCCAAACTTTTCGCTCTCGGCTTCACCGTCCAGCGTGAGTGTTACGCAAGGCGGCAGCGGAAGCAGCACGGTTACGGTCACACCTTCGGGCGGATTTACTGGAAGCGTGACGCTGTCTGCTTCGGGTTTGCCCTCGGGCGTTACCGCCAGCTTTGGAACCAATCCAACCACCTCAACCAGCTCGGTGACGTTCACGGCCAGTTCCACTGCGACGACGGGAACGGCATCCGTGACCATCACCGGAACTTCCGGTTCGTTGACTCACACGACTACGATCTCGCTCACGGTGAATGCCCCAGCGCAGCCTGACTTCTCGCTCTCGGCGTCGCCGGCGAGCTTGACCGTAAAGCAGGGCACCAGCGGCAGCAGCACGATCACTGTAGCGCCAACGGGTGGATTCACGGGATCGGTCACACTGTCCACTTCAGCGCTGCCCAGCGGCGTGACGGCTTCATTTGGGACGAATCCAACCACATCGACAAGCGTTCTGACGTTCACAGCCAGCAGCACCGCTGCCACCGGGACGAGCAACATCACCGTCACCGGAACATCGGGAAGCCTGACGCACACCACGACCATCAGTCTCACGATCAGTTCGGCTGCTGCACAGCAACTGCTGGGCAACCCCGGATTTGAGAATGGGACCAATACCGCCCCCTGGACCCTAACGCCGGCTGTCATCAACAACTCGGCATCGGAGCCTCCACACAGCGGGGCGTGGGATGCATGGCTGGACGGCTACGGCACGACCCACACCGACTCCGCTACGCAGACGGTGACCATCCCGTCGACGGCAACCACGGCAACACTCAGCTTCTGGCTGCACATCGACACCGCGGAGACCACAACGACAACGGCGTTTGATACGCTGCAAGTCCAAGTGCTCAACAGCAGCGGGACCGTCCTGGCTACTCTGGGCACGTTCTCTAACCTGAACCATGCTGCCGGGTATCAGCAACATTCGTTCAGTGTGATCCAGTTCAAGGGTCAGACGGTTCGGATCCGCTTCCTGGGCAGGGAGGACAGCAGCCTGCAGACGTCGTTTGTGATCGACGACACGGCGTTAAACGTGCAGTAAACAACTCTCTCGGTACAACACTCCGGGGCCGCAACGGCCCCGGAATTTTTTGCGTTCTCGCAAGTCGAACTGGAGCAATGCACGGGCGCAGTCGATCGAATTATGAAGTCGTGTGTAGTGCTCGCTCCAGGAGAAGCAAGAGATCGCCAAGGCCAAGCGTGCCCCGGAAGGAGACAAGAGCGCCGGAAGTGTCAGCCTCCGGCGCCGTTGAGCACGCCTGGCCAAGGAGACGCGCAGCCGCCGTTCCGCGAGAAACTGAGGCAGCAGCTACCCGCCTAGGCCGAACGACAATCAACCCAGATCGGGAGCCTTCGCCTCACCGGCTTGATCGTCTTTCGCCTTCCCATGTGCGGATTGTCAGCCCAGCGAAAGGAACCGGCAAGCGGCAAAGTGCGGCAAGGCGCGCCACGGAATGTCAGCGGTTGCTGTTGCTACTTGCTGACACCAAGGCTTGGGCCGCCTTTAGACAGGGTCGCTGTGAATGTCTGAAGAATTCTGGGATAGCTTGGCCCGGCAACTATGTCCAGATCGTTGTGGTCGGCTCGCGGAATGACAACGAATTGTTTGGGTTGGTTGGCGGCATCAAAAATCTCCTCGCCATGCCAGAGCGGGATCACGCTGTCGTTGCCGCCGTGGATGATCAATACTGGGCGGCGCACGCGGCCGATTTCCTTGTAGTTGGGAAACTTGTCAAAAGGCAGGAGCGGGACGCGCGTCACAACGCGAAAAGCGGATACGAAGGGACTCTGCAAAATCAGGGCTGCTGCAGGCTGGCGCGCTGCAAGATGGACTGCCGGGCCGCTGCCCACAGAGCGGCCAAAAATGATGATGCGGTCCGGCAACGTCTTCAGCTCGTGGGTCAGATACTCGTAAGCGGCCCGCTCATCTTCGCAGGCTGTCTTCTCTGTCGGCTTGCCCTGGCTGGTTCCGTAGCCCTGGTAGTCATACGCCAGAACGCTGAAACCCGCGCGCCTCAAGTTCTCCAGCCATTCGCGGTCGTCGCCCAGGTCTTCGGCGTTGCCGTGGCTTACCAGCAAAGTGAACGCAGCGGACGGCTGGGGCAGATAGAGCGCCGAAATCACGTTTCCATTCGCGCTTCTGATTTTGAGAATGTCAGGTGTATCCCGGTAGGAGGATGGATGCGGAAGAAAGATTGCGCTATCTGAAAAGAACAACGCGTAGATCGCCACGCTCAGGTAGAGCACGATGGGGATGTACAGCAAGCGTATCAAGACAGCCCTAGGTCGTATCTTCATAGAGAAGATCGCCGAAAGTCAAAGATTGCCAAGATCAGATGAATGTCTGGCTGAAGGCCCGCCGCGGCAGGCGAGCGAATCGCTAGACGCTGATGCTCATGGGTCATTTTTTGAAACTGACCCACTACCGTCTTCCCACGGGAACTCTGGCATGTGCGGCAGACGCCGCTTGTTTTTGTTCGGCGGTGGGCGCGGGCGGCTCGGGAGCCAGGGACTTCAGGCCCATCTCCTTGCGCAGCTCGGTTTCCAGTTTGGCGGTGACGTCTTTGTTCTCTTTCAGGAACTGTTTAACGTTCTCACGTCCCTGGCCGATGCGCTCACCCTTATAGCTGAACCAGGCGCCGGACTTCTCCACCAGGTTCCGGGCCACACCCAGGTCGACCAAATCGCCTTCACGAGAGATGCCTTCGCCATACATGATGTCAAATTCAGCTTCGCGGAAGGGCGCGGCGGTCTTGTTCTTCACGACTTTGATCTTGGTGCGGTTTCCGACCACCATTTCGCCGTCCTTGATGGCGCCGATGCGCCGGATATCCACTCGGATGGAGGAGTAGAACTTCAGCGCGCGGCCACCGGTGGTGGTTTCGGGATTGCCGAACATCACACCGATCTTCTCGCGGATCTGGTTGATGAACACCAGACAGGTGCGCGACTTGGCGACATACGCCGTCAGCTTGCGCAGCGCTTGCGACATCAGACGCGCGTGAAGGCCCGGAAGACTGTCGCCCATTTCGCCTTCAAGTTCGGCTTTGGGAACCAGCGCGGCCACGGAATCGACCACCAGTACGTCAATGGCGTTGGAGCGAACCAGAGCCTCAGCGATCTCCAAGGCCTGCTCTCCGTAATCAGGCTGTGAGACCAGCAGGTTGTCCACGTCCACGCCAAGTTTTTTGGCGTAGATAGGATCGAGCGCGTGCTCGGCGTCAACAAACGCGGCCATGCCGCCTTGCTTCTGCGCCTCCGCCACTACTTGCAACGCGATGGTGGTCTTGCCGCTTGATTCCGGGCCGAAAATTTCTACCACGCGCCCGCGGGGAAAGCCGCCTACTCCCAGTGCAGCGTCAAAAGAGATAGAGCCGGTCGAGATGACCGAGATGGGCACAATGGCTTCCTTGCTGCCCAGCCGCATGATGGAGCCTTTGCCGAACTGCTTTTCGATCTGCGCCAGCGCCAGGTCAATGGCTTTACCTTTTTCCGTCTTTTCGTCAGCCATGCATTTCTCCGTTCAAGCGCGTTCGCAGCGCGCCGGATTGGCCCTCTCCCTATGCTACGGATGGAACGCCCGCTGGACGCGGACGCTGCTTCGGCAATGGAGCGGCATTATACATGGCCATCATAGGCGAAGAAAAAGGGAAATGCAAACACTGTGAAGAAAAAAATCCCGGAGGCGGGATTTCCGGTCTCCGGGACATAACAGCGGTGGTGGGCTAGGCACCTTTCATCTTTTTCGTGAAATACCACCGGCGAGTACGCCGGCGCCACATGTGCTACCAAGCCCGCAGCGTTACGTTATCAAGCCATGCCGAATAAGAGTGCATCGCGTAATCGCCGTCCATCTGGAAAGCGACGTTCACTTCCGCTGCGTTCACGGGTTTGGCGTTATAGACCCGGTTTACATAGTGGGTAACGCCATCCAACGTGACCGACACAAAGTAGATCTTCGAACTATCGCGATAGAACTGCCAGGTCAGGTGGTGCCACTGGTAGGCCGCGGGCATAGCACAAGCAATTCCTGTGGGGCGCCAGATATTGCCGGCTGTATCCCAAACGTCCCACTGGCCATCGCCCTTGACGTTGCACTGCGTACCAAAGATGAATTTCTTACCAAGAGTAGACTGGTTGGCGTCAAACTCCAGCGACTGCGCGAACTGCGGCGCGGTCAGGTAGAAGTCCAGATCGTACTGGAAGTGGGTCTTGGCGTTGTCAGCGCCCAATTGCTTCCACCAGATGGCGTCGGCGTAGGGAGTGGACCCGCCAACGTTGAATCTGGCGGAGCTCCCGCTCAACGAAGGCGATGCTTGGTTCTCCACCATCGAATACGCAGCATGGGGGCCATTGGCGCCGATGCCGGCGCACACGTCGCAGCTTTCCCAGCCGGGCATCGTCTGGATGGCAGTATGCACGCCCGCTGCCGACGGAGTAGCCGAGGCTCCCTGCGCTGTTGTCCCGCCCTCCGTGACTGTGACCGGGGTCTTATACACTGCGTTTGCGTTGTCCCAAGCCTGGACCACCAAAAGATGCGTGCCTGGGCCGGCATTGACCTTGGTGTTCACGCTGGCGGCGTTGATCTTAAAAACAAGATTGTTGTCCAGATAAACTGCCATGGTCGTGATCGCGCGTCCCGGCGCGCTGGCGGAAGCCACCACAGGGATGGGCCCATTCACAGTTGCGTTGTTAGCCGGGGAATTGACTGCGACTCCCGCGAAAGCCATCGAGGACATGGCAAAGATTGCCGCTAGTGTAACTATCCAGCGCTTAGTTTCGGTCTTGAACATCTATAGTGATACTCCAGTGTTAAGTACTTTCAGTCGCGCGTAACTATCCACGCAAAGGTCGGAGACTATAGACAGACCAGCTCTGGATCAATGAATATCGGCAGTTACAAACAGAAAGTCAAAACCAGGAAGTAATGAAGGACTACGAACCTACCTAGTACTAAAAAGAGAAACACCCTAGAGGAGGCTGTCCGGCGGCGGCCTGAAAAGTCAGGTGTTTCCCCAAGTGCGTCGCGATGCGCGGGGGAGCCGCGGTTTTACAAGGCGAAAATGGGGGCTTAATTCTTTCGCGTGTTGCTGGAAATTGCGTGCCGGATGAAAGGACCTCCACGGATTCAAGCCAAAGCGAGCGCCGGAAAGCACAAGGAAACAGCGAAGAACACACAGGTGATCTACGAACTAGCAGTTGGCTTTCACGCCGCATTGTCGCCGGCGGGAGCTAAAGCTTCGTCGGAATCAGCCTCCAGCTGTATCGAGTCCGGTTCGACCATCCCCTGGGGTTCGGGCGATAGCTCAGCGGCCTGCACGCGGACGGTAATTTCCGGTGCGGCTTTAACGTCGGGTTCGAGGTTCGCTTGGTGGAGCTTGTGGACCAGGTAGAGAGGACGGCGTCGAACTTCATCGTAGATGCGTCCGATGTACTCGCCCAGCAGGCCGATGGCCACCAACTGCACACCGCCCAGTAACAAAACCGCGAAAAGCGTGCCGGCGAATCCAGCGGCGGAGAGCGCAGTGAAGATCTTGAGATGAAACAAGGCGGAGATAACCATCAGGGCAGCCATCACCAGTCCCACGGTGAGCACGGTGCCGCCGAGGGCCAAGCCCAGACGCAGCGGCTTATAGCTGAAGCTGAAGATGGCGTCCATGGCGTACTTGAAGAGGCGGAGCAGAGTTTGCTTGGCCTCACCGGCGGCGCGCTCAGCGCGATCGTAGGAGACCACAGCGGTGGGAAAGCCGACCCAGGCGCGCATGCCGGGGAGATAGCGGTTGCTTTCGCGCAAGCCGATAATGGAGTCGGCAGCCTGGCGGTCAAGCAATCCGAAAATTCCGGCGTTCAAAGGAATGGGGAAGTCGGAGATCCATCCCATCACCTTGTAGAAGAGAGGAAAGAGCTTGCCGCGGAGACCGGTTTCGGCGCGGCTGCTGCGTTCGGCAACAATGACCTTGGCGCCGTCCTTCCAGGCGCTGACCAGATTGGGAAGAACCTCCGGCGGGTCCTGGAAATCGCCGTCCATAAGGATGATGGCGTCGCCCCGCGCGGTTTCAAGTCCGGCGCTGAGCGCGGCCTGGTGTCCGAAATTGCGTGCGAACTCCACCACGATCACGCGGGGATCGCGCGTGTGGAGTTCCATGAGCAGAGATAAGGAAGAATCGCGGCTGCCATCATTGACATACACCACTTCCCAGCTTTCGCGGAGCGATTCGGCGATGCTGTTGAGCACGTGTTCCAGCGCGCAATGGAAGGCAACGATGTTTTCTTCTTCGTTGTAAATCGGAACTACGACGGAGATCATGCCTGGGCCCCGAGAAAAGCGCTGCCCGTCTTTCAGGCGGCGCGATCTTCGTTGACTGCGTCCTCCAACTTGATGCCGTCGATCGCAGGTTTGATTTCCAGTTCGAGCGAAGCCAGTTTCCTGCTCGGCGTGCGGTGTTCACCAACCACATCGGGCCGTCCCATGCTGTAGTAGTTCAGCCCGGCGGCTTCCATCTGCGCCGGCTTGAAAAGGTTGCGGCCGTCAATCACGATCGGATAGCGCAGCAGCTTCTTGACGCGAGCCAAGTCCAGCCCGGCAAAATCTTCCCATTCGGTCAGGACCAGACAAGCATCGGCGCCGGGCAAGGCGGCATACGGATCTTGCGCGAACGCCACCGAGCTGGGAAGCTCCTCAATCGCGCGCGGCATCGCCGCAGGATCATAGGCTACGACCGAACACCCCTCCTTCACGAGCGCCTTGACCACAGCGATGGCGGGTGATTCACGGATATCGTCGGTGCCATTCTTGAAGGCCAGGCCCAGCACCGCGACCTTCTTGCCTTTCAACGTCCACAAGGCCCGCTTGACTTTGCGCAGAAAACGCCGGCGCTGCTCATCGTTCACAGCGACCACTTCATCGAGCAGTCCGAACGGGCAGCCGTTTTCGCGAGCCACGGCGCGGAACGCGAGCAGGTCCTTGGGGAAACAGGAACCGCCGTAACCGATGCCCGGGAACAAGAAGCCTCGTCCGATGCGCGAATCGCTGCCAACGCCTTCGCAGACTTGCTCCACGTCGGCACCGACAGCCTCGCATACCGAAGACACCGCGTTGACAAAAGAAATCTTCATGGCCAGGAAGGCGTTCGAAGCATGCTTGATCAACTCCGCGCTCTTGGCGCTGGTGCGGATCAGACGAGCGCGAAAGTCCTCATTGACCGGGCCGGGAATTGCGTCGGGCCTCTTGTAATAGGCACCGTCCGCCAGCGGTTTGTAGGCTTGAGCCAACAAATCACCGGCGCGATCGCCGTCGGCGCCGATCACAATGCGGTCAGGATAGAGGAAATCGGTCACAGCCGAACCTTCGCGTAGAAACTCGGGGTTGGATACCACGTCAAACAGGTCCGATGGCGCGCCGTTCAGCAGCATGACTTTGCGGATCCAGCTGTTGGTGTAAACCGGGACTGTGCTCTTTTCCACCACAACTTTGTAGCCGTCGATGGCGCCGGCAATGCCTTGAGCCACTGACTCCACGTAGGAAAGATCAGCGTCGCCGTCTTCTTTGGGAGGTGTGCCAACCGCAATAAAGATTAGCTGGCTGCGCCGTACCGCTTCTGGCAGATTGCCGGTAAACGCCAGGCGCCGGTCGCGGTGCCGGTCCAACAGCTCCGGCAAGAACCGCTCGTGAATGGGGCACGTTCCCTGATGCAGCGCATCGAGTTTGCTTTCGTCGTTGTCAACGAGCAAGACGTCATGACCCAACTCGGCAAAGCATGCGCCTGCCACCAGTCCCACGTACCCCGAGCCGATCACCGCAATCTTCATCCTGGCGTTACCAGACCTCTCAAACTTGACGGCCGATGTTTCGGATTGTTCGCAAACCGCCATGCAACCGTTGGATGGCAGAATACCTGGCCAGGATGTCACGCCGGCAACCCTCAAAATTTCTGCGAGCCAACACCGCCGTATGGTGGAACATCCAAAGAAGGTGGCCAGCAACTCTGGATTTCACGCTGGGCGAGGCCTTCGGTCTATGAGATACCTGAGAAAAATTTCCCTGGTTACTGGCTTGGTGACATGTTTGAGTATGTTGGCACTCAGCGGTTGTGCCGGCATCACGCTCGCTTCCTCGCAAGGTTCCACGGGTGACCCTACGGCCACGCCCACGCCGACACCGACGCCGGTGCCGACGCCCACTCCCACTCCCACGCCGCCACCGACGATCAACAGCGTCAACCACGTCATCGTGATGTTGCAGGAGAACCGCTCCTTCGACAGTTACTTCGGCAAGATGACAGCGTATCGCGCGGCCAACGGAATTCCCGGTACAGTGGATGATCTGGATTCAGGAAGCTTCTCGAACAGCGGGATTGTGCCGTATCACTCCGGCAGCGTGTGTATGGAAAACCTGAGCCCCGACTGGGCGGAGGATCATCATCAGGTCAACCTGCATGATCCGAAGTCGATTGACCCGCGCAACCCAAAGACCATGCCGATGAATGGATTCGTCAACACCGCTGCCGGCATTTCGCAGACGTACCAGTTCATCGATACGTCAGGCCACCGGGCCATGGGCTACTACACGGAGCACGAACTCAACTACTACTATTTCATGGCTTCGAACTTTGCCATGAGTGACGCCTTTTACTCGCCGAACCCGACCAACACGGCTAACAACCGTATGTACGCGCTGGCAGCAACATCGCAGGGGACCGTCCACACTCCCGGCGCGTTCGAATCCTGCCCAGGCGAAAGGATACAAGCTTCCTCCAAACCGATTTTCCAGGAACTGAGCGAAAACAATATCTCGTGGAAGATTTACGTGACGGACCTGCTGCCAACCTGTGATCCGAAGAACGGCACATTCCCGTTGACTTGCGCCGTGCACAGCACGTACTTGCAATTCTTCACCTACATCAACGGGGCCAGCGCGAAACCACCGGTTCCAGGATTGAATCCCGAAGTCGTTCAACACATGGCGCCGCTCGATTGCACCGGCCAGACAACCTTGGACCCCAAGGCTCACAAGCCGTATAAGTGTCCGGCCGGCGTAACCGACTACTTTACAGACGTGAAGAATGGGACCTTGCCTTCCGTAGCGTTTATCGAGACCGGGGCTTTCAGCGGCCGCGATGAGCATCCCAGCGGCAAGAATGGCACTGTGCAAATTGTGATCAATATCCAGGCCGGCGCGACGTTTGTCTCAACGGTCATCAATGCCTTGATGGCCAGTCCCTCATGGAAGGACTCCGTCTTTTTCTGGTTCACGGATGAAGGCGGCGGCGCGTTCGATCATGTGTCGCCCATCGGAGTTCCCAGTCCGGATGGCGTGAAGCCGGTTCTCTGCTCCACGAAGGATCTGAACGTGGGAGGAGACTTCAATATCAGCGGATTCCGCGTGCCCAATTTCATCGTATCTCCGTTTGCCAGGAAAAACTTCGTCTCCCATACGCCGATGGACTACACGGCCTGGCTGAGATTTGTGGAGACCCGGTGGAGTCTTCCCAGCCTCACGCAGCGCGACCTCGCCATGCCCGATATGCAGGAGTTCTTCGACTTCGCCGGCGTGCCTTGGGCCACGCCGCCTACGCCACCAAAACAAGTTACCACCGGAACGCCGTGCAGCTTCTCGAGACAGTGAAGGTAGGTCAGTCGTCATCGTGTTGGTGGACTTGGGCGGGAGGTAGCACGGGAAGACGAGGGTGCTCTTTGTTTCGCCAGTACACGTGGAAGCACTCGCCCATGGTGCGGGGTTTCCATTCGCTGCCGTCGGCGTAAACGATCCAACTGGGGTAGAAGGCCAAGCCAAGGCTGGGCTTGCCTTTGTCGGCGAACATTTCCGACCCGACCTCTATAGTTTGCTCTTGCCCTGGTGTGAGCGGCTGCTCGGAAAACCAGGCCAGAATCAACGGCTCCAGATCCAGCGTGTTCATCAAATATCCCGAAAGTAGACTGACCTTGCGAATAGGTTTGGCCCCGGTATTTCTGATGCGCACCCGCGCAGTCTCGGCGAAACGTTGCCAGTCCTCGGCAACGATGGTTACCGGGCACGAACGCGGCTGCGTATAAACGGTATAGAGGGCCATCATTCCGCCTTCCATGTGATCCGAAACGTGGCAGTGAAACATCCAGGTGCCGGGATTGTCCGCCGTCATGTCCACGGTGGCCATGCTTCCGGGAAGCAATTCCACCACGTCGGTATGCCGCTGCCCGTACGTCACGGTCTCGCCGTGCCAGTGCGGTGTATGCAGGTCTTTCTCGTTGCCCATGCACAACAGGTGCCAGCGCACGCGCGAGCCTTGCTTGATCAACAGGCCGGGGAGATTGCCGAAGATGTAGCCGTTCATGCTGTGAAAAAGCCCTGCATCCTTGCCCTGCAATTCATCGAAGATCATGAACATAGCCACAAATTCCTGATCCACGTCTCGGGGCGAGCCGTCGAGATTGGCCATACCCGCGGCGGTGACGATGATGGGTCCCAGCAGGCCCGCGTTGATTTCCCGCTCCGCGTCCACGTGCGAGTGATACCACCAGACCACCGAACTGGGCCCCGCGGAACCGGGACCGCTGCCTTTATCGGCGTGCCAGCGGTAGGTAAACCGCTCGCCGGGCGCAACCGCGGCGCCGGCGGCGGAAGGAAGGTAGGCTGCGCCCTCGTTGGCTTTGTCGTAGCGAAGGCCGTGAGGATGAATGCTGTGCGGGGCCTCCGTGCGATTCAGAAAATCCACGAGCACCGTATCCCCAACTTCGGCGCGGATGACCGGCCCTAGAATGCCCAGCCATTCCGGCTGAGCTTTGCGCATGGAAAACGTTGCATCGGTGTATTCGACGTAACGTGTCTTGCTCCAGCGTGTCTGAGTATTCCACGGCGGGGGAATTGCACTGCCGTGGATCAGGTCGCGCCCGCTGGGTGCGTAATCCCAGGTAACCTCCTCTGCGGCTATGTAGTAACGGCGCGTCTTCGCCGCGAAGCTGAGCGTCGACACGGCTAACAGCACGCAGAAGGTTGAAACCAAACGACGCG
The DNA here is from genome assembly GCA_035263765.1 of Candidatus Angelobacter sp. Taxonomy (GTDB): domain Bacteria; phylum Acidobacteriota; class Terriglobia; order Terriglobales; family Acidobacteriaceae; genus Angelobacter. The sequence goes on from DATFQZ010000021.1 coordinate 34,770, forward strand.
CCAGCCGGGGGACCATGAAGCCTGCTCCTTACTCGTCTTGTGCCGGACTTGAATGAGAATCAAAAGCACAACGCAAATCGTGCACAGCTTTCGAATGAATCACGAACTTCCACGCGCCGTAGCCAAAAATGCTTCCGAGCACGCCATCCAACCGATTGGACTTACAATTTGCCACCCGGCGCATGCGGGGAGGAAAGGTGCTCTGAATCCAAGACATGAAAAAAGGCAAAAAGGTTGCTTTGATTCTTGGTTTGGCCGCGTCTCTGGGGCTTATGGTCCTTTCCGGTTGTAAGGGAATTGTGCCGGGAGCTGCGCCGTCTACCACCACCGACCCTTCCTTGCAAGGCAGCGTCAACCACATCATCTTTTTGCTGCAGGAAAACCACTCCTTTGATTCGTACTTCGGCAAACTAAATGACTATCGTGCCAGCCAGGGACAAGGCCGCGACACTGACGATCTGGAAGCCACCTTCGCCAATCCGGCCGACGATGGAACGTTCGTCAGCAACTTTCATATCACCACCAGTTGTATCTTCGACGACACGGCTGCCTGGCAAGAGACCTGGGGCGACATGAACCGCTTTGATTCGCCTAACGGTCCTCTGTTGCTCGATGGATTTGTTCATACCGGAGGACTCTTCGCTTTCGATAACCACGTGGCTGATACCAAAGGCAGACGCGCCATGGGTTTCTATGACGGCAATGATCTGACGTCACCCTACTTTTACGCCACGCAGTTCGCTACCTCGGACCGTTTTTACACTCCGGCTCCACTGCAGACCGCGGTGGTCCGGCTGTGGTCCATGGGCGCGACTTCGCAGGGCTTCCTGCATCCTTTGTCGGAGACCGGCAACCATCTCGACGCCAAGACCATATTCGAGCTGCTGGACAGCGCGAATGTCTCCTGGAAGATCTACTCCGTGGACGTTGGGCCCGACGGCAAACTTCTTACCTCGCTGCGCAACTTCCAGCCCTACGGCCTGCACCAGGACAGCCGCATCGTGCCGATCTCGGAATACTTTAACGACCTGGCCAACGGCACGCTGCCGCAGTTCGCGTACATCGAGCCGGGGTTCCTCAGCAACCTCGACGAACACCCTGGAGCCGGTACGCCGATTGACAAGGGCGCAGCTTTCGTGCAGACCCTCATTCAGGCTCTGATCAACAGCACATCGTGGAAGGACTCGATCTTCATTGAAGCGTTTGACGAAGGTGGGGGATTGTTTGACCACGTGGGGCCGATGATCGACGGCAAGCCGATCCAAGCGCTCTCCAAGCATGGCGACGGGCAGGCAGTGGGACCGGCCATGTATCCTACCGACGCCAACGCGCAGCACGTGCCCAACCCCGACGGCATACGGCCGCGCGACATACGGGCTGGCGACCCGGACGGCAATTTCACGCGCACTGGGTTTCGCGTGCCGCTGATCATCGTATCGCCGTTTGCCAAGCCGCATTTTGTTTCGCACACGCCGATGGATTACACGGCAGTGTTGAAGCTCGTGGAGATGCGCTTCGGCCTTCCCAACCTGAACCAGCGCGATGCGGCCCAGCCCGACATGAGCGAGTTCTTTGATTTTGTAAACTCGCCGAACTTAAACCCGCCCATGCCGCCCGCCCAGCCGCTGAAGTTGCCCTGCAATCCACTCCTGGCGTCTGCACCGTAAGAGCAGTTAGCAATGAGCAACTAGCTTTTTTCTGATATTCCGGAGACGAATCTTTTGATTGGTCCCCCGAGATGTTGCAGACTGTAGGGTTCCCTCGCGAAGCGCTCGGGATTCCAGAAGAAAGGCTGATTCCAGTGCGATAGACTCTTCATCATGCCCACCCACGTATCCGTTGACGCCATGGCCGCGGCCTATGCCGCTCAGGCTGTTGCCGCGGCGCGCGAGTTCGGCGCCGACCTGGACTACAGCGAAGACTCGCTCAGGCGAGTTGAAGAGATTCTTTCCCGGCTGCAACAGCAGACGCCGGCCGCCGCTCGCACGCAAGAAGAGTTAGACGAAACATGCAAGACGTGGGGTAGTTATCTGGGCGAGGTGGTGCGGCGCCGCTTTAAGGGCACATGGAGTATTGAGACTTATCCGGGAAAGCAGTTTGCCACATTGACCTTGAGCGTCGGCGGCAGCAAACTCTTTCCGAGCATGAAGGTACATCGCCGGCTTACACAGGGCGAAAGCGACAATGTTTGGACGTTCTACCAAATGGTGAAGGCGCGGCTCGAAGCGTCACCGCAAGCCGGCGCTGCGCTGATTCAATGATCCTGGACGAGGCCAGCAACTCCCGCTTTCAGTGACCCGCGGTCCGGCCTTCGGGCTGTGGGGTCTGGCTAGCGGCGCGCTTGCGTGGCGGAGAATTCTCCGCAACCTCGTGACGCCTCACTTCCCCAGTTCTCAGCCACATGAAAACGGCCCTGGCGATGATGGCCACCCGCGCAAACACGTTGGGCCTGCCGGCTTTCGCGTTTGGCGAGGGAAACATCGCCACAGAGCCCGCACTCTTCCAGCGGGGCGCAGGCAGGTTCTCCAGGGGGCCTGGAAAGACAATCACGGTAGCCTTTTTAGGTTGTTCACTTATGTTGGGCACAGTGGTCAGAGATTACCTCGGCCCATGAATAAATGGAGCATGCCAAAGGTAACTTAGACACGCCTGGTACAGCACGAAAGTAACCGCCGCCGTGAGGTGGGAAGCGGCTCAGCAGCCAAGCTCCTCGCGCGATTCAAGCCCGGAAAGTTCCTCCTTCAGCCCGACACCGCTGGTCTGGCGCAGCTTCATGAGCGCCGCCAGGTTGATGACCCGCTCCGCAGCCGCATCTGGCGGCACCCCCCGAGCGTGGATGTTCGAGATGAGGTTGCGCTGGGCGTCATGGTGCCCGTTGCGCGGCTGGAATGCCATGTAGGCGGAAAGACTCTCGGCTGTGGCCAGACCTGGCCGTTCGCCGATCAGCAAGACCACGACGCGGGGCGAAAGCAGGTCACCCACGTGGTTCATCAGGCCTACCCGGCAGTGGCGCACGACAAACGGCTGGCCCAGTTTCCAGCCGCGGTGTTCCACGCGTTGTGCAATCAGCGGCAGTAGCCGCGGGACTTGGGTAGCGACCGCGGTCACGGAGAGACCATCGCCGATCACGACTTGAAAGTCCGCTTCCCGCGGGCAACGCGCCTGGATAGTCCGTTCCGCGTCCTCGCTGAAACGCCGGCCTAAGTCGGGACGCAACAGATATTCGTCCTTGGATCTTGCTTGCGTTTTGACGGCAAACAATTTCCACGCGCGAACCAACTCAGTGCCCAGATCGCGTTCCAGATCCAGTTCGCCACGCACGGCATCACGGGCCGCGGCATGAGCAAGACGAAGGTCGAGTTGCATCACCGTTCGGTAGCCGGCGCCCGCGCGACCGGTCAACACCCGTGCCGGCGTGCGGGCGCGGATGCGGGACAGAAAGTCGGAGGCGTTAGCTTCGCTTAGATGGTCTTTGTTGCGCATAGCTCAAGCGTAAGTGTGCCTTTTTCTGAAATCCCGAGCCCGCCCAAGCCGGGTCCCCGGCGCGTGACCTCACGCGCTGGGGTGCGGGCGGGAGAGGGATCCATATCATCTGTGCGGTTCTCCAAGCACTCCACGGCCTTTTGTTCCGATCCCCACTCATTATCGTCACAATATGGATCCCTCAGCCTTGCGGCTTCGGGATTTCAGAAAAAGCTAGCTGCTAATTGCCTTTTCCAGCCCCGCTTCGAGCTGCTTGCGCGACACTGTATCCAACCTCGCCGGCTCGTCTCCTTTATATATGCCAATTTCTTGGAGCCATTCCAGAAACTCGGGCGCGGGTTTGAGGCCGAAAAGCCGACGCGCGGCCAGCGCGTCGTGAAAGCTGGTCGACTGGTAATTGAGCATCACGTCGTCGGCGCAGGGGACACCCATGAAGTAGTTGCATCCGGCCGCCGCCAGCAGGAGAAGCAGGTTGTCCGCTGAGTTCTGGTCGGCGGCGGCGTGGTTCGTGTAACACACGTCGCAGCCCATGGGCAGGCCCAGCAATTTGCCCATGAAGTGGTCTTCCAATCCGGCGCGGATGATTTGGCGTTCGTCGTACAGATACTCCGGTCCGATAAAGCCGACCACGCTGTTGATCAGGAATGGCTCGTACACGCGGGCTACGCCGTAGGCCCGCGCTTCCAGCGTGACTTGATCCACGGCGTGGTGGGCCTCGGCGGAAAGCGCGCTGCCCTGACCGGTTTCGAAATACATGACGTTGGGAGTAGCGGAAAGATTTGAAATCTGAAATTTAAAATTTGAAATTTCAAATCTCTGTTTATGGTGTTCCAAAACCCGCTCCCTTCCTTCTTTCAACATGCTGAGGGTTACCCCAAAGCTTTCGTTGGCCTTCTGGGTCCCGGCGATGGATTGAAATAACAGATCGATAGGTGCGCCGCGGTCGAGCGCTGCCAGTTGTGTGGAGATGTGGGCCAGGCAGCAAGTCTGCGTGGGAATCTTGTAGGCTTCGATCAGCCGTTCCAGCGCGCGCAAGATGGCAAACACCGTCCCAACGGAGTCCGTCGCGGGGTTCACGCCGATCACCGCGTCGCCGCAGCCGTAGAGCAGGCCGTCGAAAGCTGAGAGCAGAATGCCGGCTACATCGTCGGCGGGATGGTTGGGTTGCAAACGGATGCCGAGCACACCCCGCTGGCCCATGGTATTGCGGCAGCGCGTGACCACTCGGATCTTGGCGGCGGCCAGGATGAGATCTTTGTTGCTCATCAGCTTGGCCACAGCCGCGGCGATCTCCGGCGTGATCGCCCACTGCAGCCGCTTGAGGTCGGCTTCAGAAGTTTCGTCGCGGAGAATGAATTCGCGAAATTCGCCGACGGTCAGGCTCTTGATCGCCGCGAAGTTCTTGCGATCGTGAGTTTCAACAATTAGGCGGCTGACGTCGTCTTTGTCGGGGTCGATCAGGGGGTTGGCGACGATCTGCTCAAGCGTGACGTCGGCGAGCGCCCGCTTGGCGGCCACCCGCTCCTGCTCCGATCGCGCCGCGATCCCCGCCAGCTGGTCGCCGGACTTTTCCTCGTTGGCGCGCGCGAACAGGGTTGGGAGGTCGAGCATATTGTTCATTATCGAACAAAAACTGACATAGGTGAGAAAACGCTTGAAGCCACAATGTGTTCGCCGGCATCTTCTGTTGGGATCCCGGGTCAGGACACCATGGTGCTGCGCATGGAGAGCAAATCCCTAGTTGCCGGAGCAAGGTAATATTGAGGCGCAAAAAACTGAGTCAATAACGTTCATTTTGAAAAGGAGAAGATGCCATGCCGTCACAATCGCTTTCACTGCGCGCCTTCCTCTGGGTCACTTGCCTGGTGCTCTCCATCGCCGCGACTCTGACGGGTCTATGGGCGCAAGCCGCGTCAGCGCAAGCCCCGGCGGACACCAATCCCAGCGACCCTGACCGCCAGAAAGCATTGCAGCTTTATCGTGACCACAAGATGACGGAGGCAGCCGCGCTGCTTGAGGTGTTGGTGGCCAGATATCCCAAGGATACGCTTGCGCACGAAGCGTTTGGCAGCGCACTGCTGAGCCGCGCCACGACTCAACCTGATCCTGAGAAGCAGAAAGCCGACCGTCTCCACGCCCGGGCGGAGCTGCTGCGGGCCCGTGAACTGGGTGACAATTCCGACCTCTGCAAAACATTGCTCGCTTTGATTCCAGAAGATGGAAGCAAAGCCCCCTTCGCTGACAAGGCCGCCGTCAATGAGGCGATGAACCGGGGCGAGGCCGCCTTCGCTGATGGAAGATGGCAGGACGCCATCGCGGAATACACGCGCGCTCTGGAGTTAGAACCACGGCTCTACGTGGCTGCCTTGGACATCGGCGATACGTACTTCCGCCTCAAGCAGACGGACAAGGCCGGCGAGTGGTTTGCCAAAGCCATTGAGATCGACCCCAATCAGGAGGTCGCTTATCGCTACTGGGGCGACGCGCTCGTGCAGGATGGCAAAATGAAAGAAGCCCGCACAAAGTTCATCGAGGGACTGGTGGCATTTCCATACCGGCCAACCTCGTGGAACGGCCTGAATGGCTGGGTCAGCCGTAACCGGGTCAAGTACCGGGATATTCCCATCCATGTCCCCGAAGGCCCCAAGACCGGAGCCAAAGGAGAAACCGTTGTCACCGTCGATCCCACGGCGATGGCTAAGAACGATTCCAGCTCAGCCGCGTGGCTAATTTACCCCATCGAGAGAGCCCGGTGGCATCAGGAAGAGTTCGCCAAGGAATTTCCCGAGGAAAAGAATTACCGCCATTCGCTGAAAGAAGAGGTCGCGGCGTTGTCTCTGGCCACCACGGTATTCGAAGAGTCACAACGGAAGACGAAAGACGCAAACCCCGATCCCGGCCTGACGTTGCTATCGCGATTCAAGGTGGAAGGAATGCTTGAGCCTTACGTTCTCCTGATGAAGGCGGACAACGGAATCGCGCAAGATTATTCTGCCTATCGCGCGGCACATCGGGACAAGCTGATTGAGTTCGTCGACAAATATGTTGTTCCGCCAGCTCCGTAGTGCTGGAGCGAAGCTTGCGATCCGAATTCTCCAACGCGTTCTTCAGCTTCGATCTGTAGCCGCGGATGACACTGATTTCTCCCGATTTGCCACGTATGGGCCGGGCCCGATTGCGTAGAATTGCAGTTGAGCCGGAGGACCTCTCCATGACCGCGCCCGAAGCTATCCATGCTAACGCCCGTCTGGTGATCGACCAGCTTGGTCCTTTGAGCGAATTGGGAGAGCGCTTCGGCTACAATCGCGAATCCGTGGAGTGGGTGGAAGGCTTCATCGAACGCCAGCGCGTCAGGCCCGACGTGAGAGCCGCGGACAAGGCAAGGATGGTCCAGGTTCTGGGCTCGTTCCTGGGCGAATGCATCGTTCATACCTACGGCGGCGAGTGGCGGGAAAGAGATGGAAGCTGGGGCGTTTTCTTCGACCCCTCCAATGCGGCCTTCCCGTTCAGCAAGGTCGGCAAACAGTTCGACAACGGCGCGGAAAGCGGAGACTCGATCCTGAGCTTCTTTGACGCGGTCGGGATCGTGATTCTGAAGAGGCCGGGACAGCCGCCCGTCTGAGCCCGTGCCGTCAAGCTGTCACGCGAGGTTCAATTCCAATTTGGGGCATTGCGGCAAGAGCCCAGTGAGGCTTGCCGGGTTGGAGTGTCCATTGGTGGGGTGTACTCTTGTGCACCCGAGGGATGCCGCAAAGTTCTTCCCAGGTCTTACCATTTGTGAGACAGAGGTTCCTCTCGCAGGCTGGTTGCGTGCAAAAGAGTTTCTTGACCAGCCGAACCGCGAGAAAACGAGTAGGACGGGACCGTGAGCAAGTGGGAACAAAGGCGGGCATTCCTTGCTAGCCTCGCGGGCAAAGCTGAAGCCGCGCCGGCAGGCGAGCGGATGCGAGTGGCCAGAGATTTGCTGGTTCTCGTCATCCTGGCCGCAATCTATTTCTTCGCGGGCAAGCTCGGTCTCAAGCTTGCTTACTTTCATCCCAGTGCTACGGCGGTGTGGCCTCCCACCGGAATCGCGCTCGTAGCTTTTCTCATGCTGGGGTACCGCGTCTGGCCCGGCATCTTTCTTGGCGCGCTGTTGGTAAACCTCACCACGGCAGGTACGCTACCTGTCTGCATCGGGATCGCCGCCGGCAACACTCTCGAAGGCCTGCTGGGCTGTTATCTCCTCAAAAGGTTCGCCGGAGGTGAGGAAGCTTTTGAAACGGCGAAGGGCGTACTCGCGTTCGTGCTTTTAGCCGCGACGATCAGCACAACGGTGAGCGCAACCTTCGGCGTCACCAGCCTGGTCTTAGGAGGTTTTGCGCACTGGGCGGACTCCGGATCAATCTGGTTGACCTGGTGGCTCGGCGATGCCGTGGGGGCTCTAGTCGTGGCGCCCTTGCTCGTCCTTTGGAGCAACAAGCCTCAGCTCAAATGGAACCGAGCGCGTTTGCTGGAAGTTGTCCTCTTGCTGGCATACCTCTTTGTTGCCGGCCAAGCCACGTTTGGGAACCTGCTTCCGTTAAGAAGCAAGAACTACCCGCTGGAGTTTTTATGTGTGCCGGCGCTGATTTGGGCGGCTTTCCGCTTCCGGCCACGGAGGGCCCAGCTCGCTACTTGCTTGCTGGCAGGGATCGTGATTTACGGTACTTTGCGCGGCTACGGCCCGTTTGTTCGTCCGTCGCACAACGAAGCGCTTCTCCTGGCCCAAGCGTTTACGGGCGTGATGGCGGTGATGACTCTGCTCGTGGCCACTGTGGTGGAGGAGCAATTGCGCACTGCAGAGCAGATTCGGCAGCTGGCCGTGACGGATCCCTTGACGGGTCTGGCCAATTATCGGAAGTTGATGGAGACTCTCGACAACGAGATCAAACGTTCAGATCGGACCGGAAGATCCTTTGCGATCGTGCTACTGGATCTGGACGAGCTGAAGAAAATCAACGATACGCATGGCCACCTGGTCGGCAGCCGGGCGCTATGCCGGGTTGCCGCCGCGCTGTCTTCTGCCACGCGGACCACCGATCTGCCGGCACGTTATGGAGGCGACGAGTTTGCCCTGGTTCTGCCGGAAGCCAACCGGCGAGCAGCCGCGGAGGTCACCGAGCGATTCGCGAAGAAGCTGGCAAGTGATCGCGAGTCACCCGAAATCTCGGTGAGCTTTGGCATTGCCGTGTTTCCTTTCGATGCCAGGGACGTGGAAGCGCTGTTACGCTGGGCCGACGCGGCTCTCTACCGAATGAAATCCCGGCCTGGCGCGTCCCGGTCCGCAGTGCATGCTTGAATCAGCGTGGCGCAACGGGCCATGTCAGCGCGCGCGTCCTCAGCTTTTCAAATACCAGGGAACATTGATGACCACAATGCGCGCATTGCCCTTGACCAGCAGTAGGGCTTTGAGCACCGCCGCCCGCTTGTTGTGCAAGAAGTGGTGGTACCAGTGGCGCTCGACCAGTTCAGGAAGAATCACCGCTACCTGCCGGTCCTGACAATTCCTTTCCGCCTCCAGAATGTAGTCGAGAATTGGTGTCAGGATCATGCGATACGGCGAGGTAAGAACCACCAGCTGCGGCGTGGGCACACCCGCTTGATGCGTAGGTTCCTCGACAAAACGCTGCCATTCATCACGAAGGCAAAGCGTGTCTTCGCCGCAATCCACATGCACGGCGCGGATTTCCGGAGAGATCTTGAGCGCGAAGCGTAAGGCTTTCTTGGAGATGTGACTCCAATTCTGGATCGGAACAATCACCAGCGGAGGAGAAAGATTATTTAGCTCCAGCGGCGCAGGACTTTTGACCTCCATGGCAACGCGATGATAATGGCGCCGCACCATGCCCATGACGAACAGAATAAGAGGGATAAGCAACACCGTTACCCACGCGCCTTCGGTGAACTTGGCCACCAGGACCACAATGGTGGTGGCGCCCGTGGCCAGCGCCCCCAGCCCGTTGACGATCATGCTGCGCGTCGCTCCCGGACCGCCGACGCGCCGCCAATGAGCGACCATGCCTGCTTGCGAAAGCGTGAAGGCCAGGAATGCACCCACGGCGAACAGCGGGATCAGGCGATCCGTCACTCCGCGGAACAGGAGCAGCAGAAGGCCCGCAAAGATGGCGACGACGTAGATCCCCTGTGAGTAAACAAGGCGGCGTCCGCGCGCGGCGAAGGAATGTGGGAGAAAACCGTTTTGAGCGATGGCGCGGCACAGACGGGGAAAGTCCGCAAAAGCCGTGTTGGCGGAGAGCGCCAGCACCAGCAGAATCGAGGCGATGGAGATGTAGTAAAACACGCCTTTGCCAGCGACAGCGGCCAGCAGCATGGAGAGCACGCTCTGGTAGCCGGGCTGGCCCGGATCGGTGGCGGCAATCCCGTAGGCGCGAACGAGAAAAGCAATACCGCCGAGCAGCAGGATGAGAACGCCGATGATGATGGTCAAGGTGCGCCGCGCTGATTCGACCACCGGATCGCGAAATGCCTTTACGCCGTTGCTTACCGCCTCTACACCGGTCATGGCCGTGCATCCGTTGGCGAAAGCCTGCAGTAGAAGCCAAACGCCCGGCACAGCAGTGGCGGCGAGGGGAATGGCCGGCGACGCAACCACGGGATGCGGGTGGCCGCCGGCGATTACCGTTTTGAAGACGCCGACCACGAGCGCCAAAGCCAGCGATCCTACGAACAGGTAGGTGGGGACCATGAAGATGATGCCTGCTTCACGTACACCGCGCAGGTTGATCAGTGTGATCAGCGCCAGGATCCCCAAGCATAAAGCCAGAGTATACGGTTGCAGCTTGGGGAGCGCGGAAACCAATGCGCCGACCCCGGCAGAAATTCCCACTGCAACCACCAGGATGTAATCAATCATCAAAGCCGCGGCGGCCAGCAAGCCAGCGTTGGTCCCCAGGTTGAGCCGCGCTACCGTGTAGGAGCCGCCGCCACCGGGGTATGCCTGAATCGTTTGACGGTAAGAAAAATATACGATGGCGAGAAGAACGATGATGCTGAACGTGATGGGGAGCAGATAGCCGGCGCCGGCCGCGCCGAGGGGAATAAGAATGGTGAGCGCGGCCTCCGGCCCGTACGCCGCTGAGCTGAGGGCATCGAGGCCGAAAATCGGAATTCCCGCAGCGGGACCAATCTGTTCCGCGCGGGCTTCGTCGGAGGCCAGGGGACGTCCGAGTAAGATGTCGAGAAAAGACATGGCGCAAGTTGCTTCCAACCGGTGGAGCGAAACACCTGCCCGGTTGGTTCAGATACTATACATATGAGGAAAGGGAGACCGCGGACGCGTTGGATCTCGGTAGAACGGCAAGGCTGTTTTTTTCTTGATTTTTTCCCGGCAGAACACTTGCGCAAGGTCCTCTTTCTTGGTATAAAAGATTGACAGATTAAGTGGCCTAAGAAATCCGGGGTGTGCCCCGGATGCGAGTTGCACCCAGCCGATGCAGCCCCGATCGTCCCTAGCCGGAAATTCTGAATCAGAATTGGCAGCGGGGTCATCAGATCAGAAAGCCACACAATAGCCCAAGGCGCGGCGATGGGAAGTGCGCCAGACGGGCAGGATTCGGGAACTGAGTTTCCCGAAGGGTTGAAAAACCTCAAGCGATCTTTATCAAGAACTTTTCGCCTCCTCAAACGGAGGAGGTTGCGATGTGCTGCGAAAAAGCGTGCTGTTTGCAGTCGAGGTTCGGCCTCGGCGATGCGGTTTGACACCAGGCGGCATATCGCGGTAAGTTTGTAAGGTTCGTCTCTAGAGTCCGAAAGGACTGGAGAGATGCTGGTGAAGTTCCGGGTTCCAACCCGGGACGGAGCCGATTCGAGGAGCGCCGGGCGAGTTCCGGTGCACCTGAAAGCGCCGCTCAGGCGGAGTGCGATCGGGTCTTTGACAAAAAGGTTGAACGTGCCAGTCGTGAGATGAAACGAGGGCTTAAGCCCGAGTGATCTCACAAAATCAGGGCCATGCGATGAATTCCCGCTTGGTGGTAGCTCCGGGCTTCAGCCCGGAGTTATGCGCGAAGCGCATAATCGTATGGCGGTTCCCCTTGACTACCCGTCGGGGGAACATCAGGTTTCAAACGAGAGTTTGATCCTGGCTCAGAATCAACGCTGGCGGCGTGCCTAACACATGCAAGTCGAACGAGAAAGTGGAGCAATCCATGAGTAAAGTGGCGACCGGGTGAGTAACACGTGACTAACCTACC
>DATFQZ010000022.1:0-9426 GCA_035263765.1 Candidatus Angelobacter sp.
ATTGAATTGTCTCATTGACAATAGCATGCGAGCGGCGGATTCGCAATTGCGCGAAGGCCTTATGAAAGCCACCACGAATACTTCGAATTCTCCGAACCGCTCGCTTTGATCACCGAGGACTGAAGATCCTGAGGCTCGCCCGCCGCGGCAGGCAAGCGAATCGCTAGACGCTGATAGACGATGTCATTCCTCCCAGAAATGATCCGCTGGTCGTCTTCATTCGCTTCGCTCACCCAGGACTAAATATCCTGGGCTGGGCCCGCGATCCCGGCGCGCCGCTACCGCGAAACGCTGATACACGGTAGTGGTCATTCTTCCGAAAATGACCACTTACGGGCTGCATGCATGCTCCGCGCTTCGAGAATGGGAGGAGGGTGACCAGAAAAAGTAAGAATTCGTGGCTCGCGAGGGATTGTCAGCTTCTGGTCGTGCTAGCGAACATAAAGCGAATTTCGACGATTTCCTTTGCGCCTTCCCGGTACTTTGCTGTAAATCTGGAACTGAGATCGTGAGCAAGACGTATTTCCTTACCGGGGAGACTGCTTGGAAGACCAGCAAACAGGGGCTCTCGTCCGCCGATGTGTGGCTGGTGATGCCGCGGCCTGGGAGGAGATCGTCCGTTTGCACAACCGGCGCGTTTACAACTTCTGTTACCGGTTTACCAACTCACCTGACGCCGCTGAAGACTTGACCCAGGAAGTGTTCATCAAAGTTTACCGGACCCTAGCCACCTATGATGTTGAAAAAGGGGCATTTAACACCTGGCTGACGACACTCACCCGCAATCTTTTGGTGGATCATTTCCGGCGGTCCCGCCAGGATAGACTGACCGACTCCATGGACGCCGGCGTCACGGACGATGAAGACTCACCCACTCTAAGCGAAAGGCTGCCCGATCGCGGGCCGTCCCCGGCTGACCGTCTGGCTAGTCAGGAAACCCAGAAGATGGTCCGTCTGGCCCTGGGCAAGCTTTCGCCTGATCTTCGCGAGGCGGTCATCCTCAGGGACCTGCAAGATATGGATTACAAGGAGATTTCCCAGGTGCTGAAGGTCCCCGAGGGGACCGTAAAATCGCGCATCAACCGAGGAAGAACGGAACTTGCGCGATTACTTTCACGTAATAAAAAGCAGGCAGGCAATGAACCGAGATCCACATAACGTACTTCGCTGCAGCCAGTTCGAGGCCCTGCTGGCCGACGCACTGGATGATGCTGATGCTGATGCCGATGCCGATATCGGCGCTTCCGGTGCAGGAGCAGCCGGAGCCGGGATGCTGGCGCGGCTTCCGAGCGACGTCCGGCAGGCTTTTCTGGCCCACCGGCAGGACTGCGCAGTCTGCGGCCCGCTGTTTGCCGAGGCCCAGCGCGGCATGCGGTTGTTGCGGTCGCTCCCCGAGGTCGAGCCTCCCAAGAACCTGGTCCACAACATCCTGGCTGCCACCAGTCACGAGGCAGCTTCTCAAGAGCGCGAAGCCGGCCGTGAGCCGGGCTGGCTGGCCCGGACCCAGCGTTGGCTGAGGCCGGCGTTTTCTGGGATGTTGCACTCACGTTTTGCCGCCTCGTTCGCCATGGCGTTCTTTTCGGTGAGCCTGACGCTGAGCCTGGCTGGGGTCAATATCACTGAGATCGTGAAAGCTGTCGCACATCCCACCACGTTCCGGCGGACGGTAGTGCTGCAGTACACGCAGGTGGAAGCTAAAGTCACGAGCTACTACGAGAACATGCGCGTGGTGTATGAATGGGAATCGCGCGTCCAGCAATTGAGAAAAGCTGTTGCTCCGCAGAACAGCAATACCAATGACAGCAAACCCGACCAGCAGAACCAGAACCGTCCCGTGCCGACCAGCCGTCCGGAACAGGAGGAGAATTCGCAGCATGAGAGTTATACCGGCGTGATCGCCGCGTCCATTTTGCAACCCCGAGGAGCCCATCTATGAACTGCGCCATACACTCTGATACCCCAGCAGCGGCCTACTGCCGTACCTGCGGTAAGGCGCTGTGTGAAAACTGCAAGCGCGATGTACAAGGCGCAATCTATTGCGAACCTTGCATCGCCGTCCGTTTACAGGGCAGCCGAGTTGCTGCTCCGGCGCCGGCGACCACGCCAAGTCCGGGCGTGGCCCTGCTGCTGGGCTTTATTCCCGGCGTCGGCGCCATGTACAACGGCCAGTTCATCAAGGGCTTTGTGCACGTGATGATCTTCGTCATGCTGATCTTCGCGGCGAGCGAGATTCACGGTCCAATGGACGTCCTCTTTGGACTGTTAATTCCGTTTTCGATTTTCTACATGGCCTTCGACGCCTATAAGACGGCCGAAGCGCGTATGCTTGGGCGACCCTTGCCCGATCCGTTGGGCATCGACAGGATGTTTGGCTTGCAGGAAAGCCAGCCACCGGTTTCGACGGCAACGGCGGCAACGGCCACAACCCCAGTGACCGACCCGGCTCAAGCAGCAACTGTCGCCCCGCCACCAGCACAAGCACGCGCGGGAAATGAGCCCATCGGCGCGATTGTCCTGATCGTTCTGGGTGTTGCGTTGCTGCTAGGCACCATGACTGACGTGCACATTGGGAGGCTCTGGCCGGTCTTCTTGATCGGTATTGGGCTGTGGATTGCCTACAAACGGCTATCGGGGAGAGCGCAATGAACGGATACGTTCCCAATCGGATGTGTCAGTGTCCACGGTGCCGTGCCCGGGGCTTGATGGGAGCGGCGATCCTGATCACGCTTGGCGTTTTGTTTCTACTGAATGAAACCACCGGCGTTCATTTCCACCAAACCTTCCCCGTGCTATTGATCGTAATCGGGCTGGTGCTGTGGCTGAGCCACACCGCTTCCATCGAAGGCCACATCCAACCCCCGCTTCCGCCCGGCGTCGTGCCGCCGCCACCCCCGCCCGGTACAGTTCCGCCGCCGCCGGCTAACTCGCAAGGTCCTGAGGTGCATCTATGAGTGCTCCGAATCCCGTTCCGTACTACCAGCCGCGCCCGCGGTCCGTTGTCGGTCCGCTGATCCTGATCGCCATCGGTGTGGTGGCGTTGTTAGCCACGACCGGCATGATCGACCGGCACGCGCTCTTCATGTGGTTTGCACGCTATTGGCCGGCGCTCATCATCCTCTGGGGCGTGATCAAGCTGGCCGAATATTTCTGGGCGCGCGGCAAAGGGTATCCTACCCCGCGCTTGGGCGGCGGCAGCATTGCTTTCCTGATTTTCTTCATCATCTTCGGCCTTATGACCACGCGGCTGGCCGGCGTGGATTGGGGCAAACTCCGCGGGGCCATTGAGGACCAAGGTATCGACTTGAGCCCGGACTGGGAACCGGGGTACGACTTCTCAGAGAACTTCGCTATGCCGCTCCCTGCCGCGACCCAGATCAAAGTCTTGAATGGTCACGGTGACATCAAGGTCACAGCCAGCCCTGATAACCAGGCCCACGCCATCGTTCAGAAGAACCTGCATGGCGACTCGCAGGACGATGCTAACCGCCTGGACCAATCCACGAACGCCAAATTCGTGCAGCAAGGCACCGTATGGGTACTGGATCTGACCGGCGGCGACTACCAGCGCGGCCGCTTCAATCTGGATCTCCAGTTGCCGCGCCAGGGGGCCTTGTCGCTCTCCACGCAGCACGGGAACATCGCCGTGAGCGATCACAAGGGCGATCTGGACTTAAGCACGGGCGGCGGTGATGTGACCGTGGAGCAAATCACTGGCAACGCTGCGATGCACCTGCACGGCCATTCGCTTACCGCCAGGAAGGTCTCGGGCGACGTAACCCTGGATGGTGGCACCAATTGTGATATCTCCGAGGTCGGCGGCAGCCTGACGATGACGGGAAGTTTCGCCGGCGGCGTGCAGTTATCGCGGATCGGCAAGCAGGTGCACTTCACCACCTCGCGCACCGACATGCAGTTCGCGCGTCTGGACGGCGACCTCAACATGGAGATGGACAGTCTTCGCGCCAATTCCCTGACCGGACCGTTCAGGCTGGATACGCGCAACAAGAGCGTGGAACTGGAGGATCTGAGCGGCGAAATTCACATCAACAACAAGAACGCCAACGTGGAAATCCATCCCAAAGGCCCGTTAGGACCCATTGACATCAACAGTATCCATGGAGAAATTGACTTGGCCATGCCTGCCAACGCGGGCTTCCAGTTGAACGCTGAGAGCGTCGGCGGCGAAATCCAGAACGAGTTCAACATCAATGTGAACGACAGCGGGCGCACCACCACCGCGCGCGGCACCGTCGGCAAAGGCGGCCCCGAAGTGCGTCTCAAGGCCGATCACGGGACGATTCAGGTACGCAAGCAGCAGTAGTTGTTGCTACGCCCTTTGTTCTTGAGCCTCGGCCAGGGAAGCCGGGACCGCCCGGTCGCTGGCCCAGGAACGCAGCGCCTGGATCTGCTCGGCGCGCGTGGTCGATAGTGACACGGTCGATCGCAGAGCATCCACGATGGCCTCTGTGGAAAGAGGCTTCTTGGCCGAGTAAGCTGCGTACATTGCGGTCTGGACCGCCGCATCGATCTCAGCTCCGGAAAACTTTCGTGTGGCGGATGCCAGTTTCTCCAGATTGAAATTGGCCGGGTCTTGCTTGTGGCGCTTCAGCTGAATCTCGAGAATAGCCCGCCGCTCCTGCTGGTTGGGAAGATCCACAAAGAACAGCTCGTCGAAACGGCCCTTGCGAATCAACTCCGGCGGCAGAGAGTTGACGTTGTTGCAGGTAGCGGCCACGAAGACAGGAGCTCTGCGGTCCTGGGTCCAGGAAAGAAACGAGGCCAGCAAACGCGACGAAACGCCGGCATCTGCAGAAGCCGAATCCGGCCCGCTGCCCGCGAATACCTTTTCCAGCTCGTCGATCCACAGCACCGCGGGAGCCAGCTCTTCGGTCACCTGAAATAACTTCTTCACCCGCTTTTCGGTTTCCCCGACGTACTTGTCGAACAGGGCCGAAGTATCGAATTTGAGCAGGGGCAGCCGCCACTCTCCGGCAATCGCCCGCGCGCACATGCTCTTGCCGCAACCTTGCACACCAAGAATGATTACGCCGCGCGGAGGCTCCAGGCCAAAGCTGCGGGCAGCGTCGTCCCATGCACCGCACCGCTGTTGCAGCCAGTGCTTAAGGTTCTCGAGGCCGCCGATGCCGGCCATGTTCTCTGAAGCTTCCACGAACTCGACCATGCCGGAACGCCGCAAAAGGTTCTTCTTGGCCTCCAAGACATCCACCACCACTTCCGGCACGAGTCCGTAGTGAGAGATGATGGCTTGAGAAATTGCCCTTTCCGCTTCATCTTCGGTGAGGCCGCGCAGGTTTTCCGCCACGGCGGCAACACCGGCGGGATCGAGCTTCTGCTTCAGGCTGTGCTTCTTGGCCAAGCGCGTAAACGCTTGATCCACGAGCTGGCGCAGGCGCTTCGCGTCCGGCAACGGAATTTCGACGTACTCGGCCAGGCCTTCCAATTCCGGCGGAAATTGAATACCCGGCGCCGTGATGACCAGCGTGCGGCGTTCGCTGCTGAACAGCTGGGCCACGTCGCGCAGACGGCGGATCACAACCGGATCGTCGACATGGCGATGAAAGTCTTTGAGCACGAAAGCGGCGTCGATGGTCATGGTCTCCAGGTGCGCCAGGACCTGCGCGGGCTCGCGGGTGTTGAGAATGCCCTGAGAGGTGGCTCCGCCGGCCGGCGCGTTGCCACCGCAGCGACTGAGTCCGTCGGCGATGCTCCATTCAAAAACGGGCAGGCTCAACTGGCTGCACGCGGCCTTGACCAGCTCAACCGCGCGAGACTCTTCCACCGTTTCGATCACTACGACTGGAGTACTGGAATCGATGAGAACTTTGAGGCGCTCTAAGGGATCGACCATGGCTTGCGCTAGAGCATAGCGCATGCCCGAGCGAATGGAAATGCAAAATCGAAGAAGTTGCTTGCGAGGCAGTGACGGCCGTAATCACTGTTTTGAGCGTTGCATCTGGTCTTCGATGATTTCGATCGCTCTCTGGACCACTTGCTCCAGTGTCATGTGCGTAGAGTCAACGATTACGGCGTCGGGTGCCGGAACCAGCGGTGAATTCGAGCGCGTGCGATCGCGTTCATCGCGGGCCCGCAGCTCAGCCACAACTGCGGTTTCCTTGGCGGTTTCGCCGGGGTCTTGAAGAAAACGCCGCGAGCCGCGGACTTCCGGCGCCGCGTCAAGAAATATCTTCACTTCTGCTTGTGGAAAGACTTTGGTTCCGATGTCGCGGCCTTCCATGACAATGCCGCCGCCCACGCCCATCTCCTGCTGTTGTCGCACCATCCACTCGCGCACCGGCGGATGCACGGAGACTTTGGACGCGGCATCGGTTACGTCCTGGAAGCGAATGCGTTCGGTCACATCGTTCCCATCGAGCAAAACCTGATTGCCGTCACCACGAGGCCGCAGCTCAATTCGTGATTGGCGCGCGAGTCTGCCCAGAGCCTGGCTGTCGTCCAGCACAACTCCTTGCAGGAGAGCCTTCAGCGCCAGGGCGCGATACATGGCGCCACTCTCGATGTTGGTGTATCCGTACTTACGCGCCAGTCGCGCCGCCAGTGTGCTCTTGCCCGACCCCGCGGGGCCGTCTATGGCGATCACGATTCGGCGCGCCATCCTTGGCCCTGCGGCGGGCACGGCCTTGGCCCTGTTATCCATGAACCGGCCTCCGCGGGAGTGGGTTCCGCGGCTCCGGCGCCGGAGTCAGACGAAGAAGCGTCTTGGTCCCTGCAGGCATCCACGTGAGTTCGCGCGCCGCCAGAAGCGCGTTCACCGCCTCACGCACCTTGGAGCGCGATGTCAGCCGGGAAAACAACTGCTCAATCTCGTCCTGGCCCACGGCCACCGCTGCCTCCACGTACTTGCTCACCAGCGCAGAGATAGCCTCGGGCACCGAGATGTTGATTCCTTCTTTCAGCGCCTCCGGCGCCCAACGGTACAGCACGTCCCAGAAAGCACCTTCGCCTTCGCGGTAGTCCACGCGGGTGATTTTCAGAATGGCCCAGAGCTCGCCGAGCGCGCGATCCAGTCCAGGGCCGCTCATTTCGCGCCCGACTTTCTCGCGAAGCATAGGCTTGCTGAGCGGGCCCTCCCTCTGGATGGCCTCGAATACCGTGACGGCCAGCGGTGAAATGGCCTTGCCCTGGTCCCGCACTTTCGGTACGGCCTTGGGATTGTGATCGCCCACCAGGGCATAAAAGAACGGGAACAGCGAAGGCGATACCACCACATCGCAGCCTGCCGAAAGACTGATCTCAAATGCTGCCCGCTCGCGCAGCAAGCGGACCATCAGTTCCATCGCAGGCTTGCTGCGCGGATCCGCGAAGGCGTGGACTGCATCAGGAACGTCGTCACTGGATCCTGAATAGGCGCCGATGAACGTCGCCACCAGGGGCAGCGACCGATCACGGTACATCAGGCAGAAGCCAATGTCGTCCAGAAAACTGCGCGCATCTTCCAATGTGCGGACAGGATTGCCGGCGGTTCGCCAGTTGTGGGCACGCTGCTGCTGGAGTTCGAGTTCGGTCATCCGTCCTCAGATGCGCTTGAACGCACGCTGTATGTCCTTAACAGAATATCGCAGCACCACTGGGCGCCCGTGGGGACAGCTCATGGGGCATTCAGTTTTGGCCAGCTCGCGCAGCAACCATTCCATCTTGTTCTGCTCCAGCGGCATGTTGATCTTGATGGCAGCGTGGCAGGCGATGCTGGCGGCGATCCGGTTGCGTATCTTCTCCAGGTTCAGCGCCTGTTCCTCATGCTGGAACTGGTCGAGAAGTTCCAGAAGCATGCGCTCCACCTGCGCGGGCTGCACCCCACCCGGGGCTGTTTTCACCGCGATGGTCTTGGCGCCAAACACTTCCACTTCGAAGCCGTTGCGGCGTAGCTCGTCAGAGATCTCCGCGAAGACCGCCTGCTGCCCCGGCGTGAGCTCGATGATCAGCGGCATCAGCAACCGCTGGCCTTCGTGGGCCGGGCTGGCCTTGTTCCGCTCACGCAAAATCTTTTCAAACAGCACGCGTTCGTGAGCCACATGCTGGTCAATGATCCAAAGACCGTCGGCGTTTACGGCCAGGATGAAAGAGTCGCGAACCTGTCCCAGCGGTCTCAGGCTGGCCAGAGTCAACTCGCCAGCGACAACCTGCGGTTCGTCGGGTAATTCGTTGCCGCACGAATCCACGCCGGCCACCGCAACCCTCGCCATGGCTGGAGCAGCGACTGTACCAAACCCGCTGACGGCAGCGTTGGCCTCGACCGGGATAGCTTGGCCGCTAAATTGGAGCCGCGCAGTGACTACCGGCTGCGTTGGCGCTGTCAGCGTGAAGTTGTCACGCTGGGCCGGCTGGACACTTCCCTCATCGCGCAAAGGCCCGGGAGACAATCCGGGTGCGGCGTTAGGCTGGGCCGTGATTTCTCGCGTGAAATGCGGCACCGGGCGCGCTTTCATCAGCGCGGCACGAATCGAATCGCGCACGAAGTCATGCACCAAGGACTGCTGCCGGAAGCGCACCTCGGTCTTAGAAGGATGCACATTGACGTCAACTTCCATGCTCGGCAGCTCGAGGAACAGCAGCACAACGGGAAAGACCGCTGGGGGAAGAATATTGTGGTAGGCCTCGGTGATAGCGTGCTGCACCAGGCGGTCCCGCACCAGGCGGTTGTTGGCAAAGATGAAAATGGAATTGCGGTTGAGCTTCTGCACTTCCGGCTTGGACACGAATCCGTGCAGGCGGATGTCGCCAGGAACAGGCGGCGTGTAGTCTTCATCGCGGCGCCAGGGAGGCGGCTCTGGCACGCCTACGCGCTCGAGCTTCATTTCCGCCGCAACCGACAGCAACTGGTCCAGCGTCTCCCGGCCGAATACCTGGTAGATGCGTTGGGAATGTGACTCTACCGGCGCCGCAACCAGCATGGCGTTGCTGGCTGAATGCAGCTCGAAGTGCTTCTCCGGATGCGCTAACGCGTAATGCGTGACCAATGAAGCAATATGAGAAAGCTCGGTGGATTCGGCCCGTAGAAATTTTTTGCGTGCCGGAGTATTGAAGAACAGGTCGCGCACAGCAACCGACGTACCCGGCGGCAGGCCGGATTCTTCCACGCGCAGGATCTTGCCGCCGGCGATCTCCAGCCTGGTCCCGCCAGGCTCTTCCACAGCACGGGTTTCGAGCAGAACGCGGGCTACGGACGCGATGGAAGGCAGCGCCTCTCCGCGGAAGCCCAAAGTTTGAATGTTAAGCAGGTCTTCGGCGTCTTTGATTTTCGACGTCGCGTGCCGCTCGAAGGCCAGCAAGGCATCGTCGCGCACCATGCCGCAGCCGTTGTCGGTGACCTCAACCAGCTTTTTGCCGCCGGCCTCCACCTGGACCTTGATGCGTGTAGCGCCGGCATCCAGCGCATTCTCCAGTAAC
>DATFQZ010000023.1:0-2279 GCA_035263765.1 Candidatus Angelobacter sp.
GGGACCAAGTTCGCGACCGGACAAGGCACGCCCCTGTATGTCAAGCAGATCTATTGGATCATGGGCGGCGTGCTGCTCATGTTTTTCGTCAGCATGCTGAACTACCAGATTCTGCTGGAAAATGCGCACTGGTTTTACGGCGCGTCGATTCTGGCCCTGATGGCGGTGGCGCTGCTCGGCAAGAGAGTCCTGGGAGCTAAACGTTGGATTCAGCTCCCCGGCGGGCAACACTTTCAGCCTTCAGAATGGGTCAAACTGGTGCTGATCGTCGCTCTGGCCAGGTACTTTGCCGAGGAAAGCGAACGCGGCGCCACTTTGGCCGACGTGGTCAAGGCGGGAGCGATCGCAGCCGTACCCATGCTGTTGGTGCTCAGACAACCGGATTTAGGGACGGCACTAACCTACGTTCCCATCGCGGTGATGGCGCTGTTTTTGGGCGGAATCCAGTTCCGTCATGCGGCCGTCATTTTGGTGGTAGCCGGAGTACTGGCGCCCGCCGCCTGGCACTATGGCATGAAGCCCTATCAAAAGGAACGCCTGACCAGCTTCCTCCATCCCGATGCTGATTCGCAGAAGTCGGGGTATCAACTTGAGCAATCGAAGATTGCCGTGGGTTCGGGTGGAGTATTTGGCAAGGGTTTTCGCAATGGGACGCAGACGCAAGGCGCTTTCCTCCCCGAGCAGCATACCGATTTCATCTTTGCTGCCTGGGCCGAGGAACACGGCTTTGTGGGCGCGGTGGCCTTGTTGCTGCTATACTTCTTAGTGTTGATGCGTTTGGTCCACAATGCCCAAACTGCGGGTGATCGCGCAGGCGGCTTTGTGGTCATGGGTGTGGTAGCGATTCTGCTTTTCCACATCCTGGTCAACGCCGGAATGGTGGTGGGATTCATGCCTGTCACCGGTATTCCGCTGCCGCTGATGAGCTATGGCGGCTCGTCACTGCTGTTCATGTTTCTGGCGCTGGGGATCGTTATGAATATTCGCATGCGCCGTTTCGTGAACTGAGGCGAAAGAGAATTTGAAATAGCGCCTGAACGGCGCGAGAAAAAAGGATTTACGTTACGCCCTGACGTTGAAAACGAGGGCGCCGGCCGTTGAAGCGAGCCGGAGAGAATTCAGAGAGCATTGCCAGGCGGGTAACGGCCCCGCGAAATCGCTGGAAGTCCCCAGGGCGCGCGGTTTCGCAGGGTGGCCACAAACCTGGAATGTGCAAGGTGCAGAGATTCTTCAGACAAGTCATACGCAGATGGCAGCGGCTTTTGTCCCGGGTGTACCCGCGAAAGCGCTTGCGTGCGTCCTGCCTACAGAGATTGAAACTCCAACCCTTGCGGCTGCTGGTGGTTAAGCAACGCCGGCTTCCTGATCGCTCTGAGTCCCGCTCCCAACTGATATGTCCGCTTCTCGGCCGGTATGAACCGGAGAGAATCAATGTCGAAAGAACTCTTTATCTCTTCGACGCCGCACGAAACGAAAGTTGCGATTGTCGAAGACGATCAGTTAGCTGAAATCTATTACGAACGCGAAAACGAATACACGCTCGCGGGGTCCATCTACAAAGGCCGGGTCACGCGCGTGCTGCCGGGCATGCAGTCGGCCTTCGTCAATATTGGTCTGGAACGTGATGCCTTCCTCTACGTTTCTGATTTTCTGCTTGAAGAAGAAGAAGATGTCGATGGCCTGGACCAGGTTGTTTCCCGAGGCCGGGTGATTGAATCGCCAGGCCCGGACGAGGCGTCCCAAGGACACCAAAGCCCGCTCGAGGCCGATGAACTCATACCTCCTGCTGAACAAGCGGAGGGGATTGAGGGGCGTGAGCCCTCCGCAGGCGAATCCTCGCCAGGCGCAGAAGCCACGGAGAGCAGTTCGGCCGAAGAAGATCGCGGTGGCGCGCGCAAGTGGCGCGGACGCCGGCGCCGCCGCGGTGGACGCGGTCGTTTCCAGGAACGCGAAGAACGAGGCAGCGAGCGGCCGGCGGAAAAATCGGCCGAGAGTCCCGCGGTCGAAGCTGCTCAACCTGCCCAAAGCGAATCGACCGCTGCGGTCCGCGCCGAGGCGGCGCCTCAGCCTGAGCGTTCGCGCGGCCGTGGGGAAGATAAGCCGGTCCTACTGCCGGGAGAATCGATCTCCAAGTATCAGCCGCACGGGGCCAAGCCGGCGGAAGCACCGGCGCCGAAGCCGCGGACGAATGCCATGAGGCCGTCCACCGAATACTCATTGAACTCGGCAGAGTTCTCCCCGGGCTCCATGGTGCTGCCGGGAGAATCGATCTCGAAATA
>DATFQZ010000024.1:0-6596 GCA_035263765.1 Candidatus Angelobacter sp.
CGACTGGCAGCGCACCAGGGCCACGCCGCCGCCGGGGACAATGCCTTCTTCCACGGCCGCGCGCGTCGCGTGCATAGCGTCTTCCACGCGGGCTTTCTTTTCTTTCATTTCAGTTTCCGTCGCGGCGCCGACTTTGATCACTGCCACACCGCCGACCAGCTTGGCCAGGCGTTCTTGCAGTTTCTCGCGGTCGTAGTCGCTGGTGACTTTCTCGACCTGGCTCCGGATTTCCTTCACACGGCCCTCGATCTCCGCGCCCTTACCTTTGCCTTCGACGATGGTCGTGTTGTCCTTGTCGATGGTGATCTTCTTGGCGCGGCCCAGATCGGACACCTGGACGTTCTCCAGCTTGATGCCAAGGTCTTCCGTGATCGCCTTGCCACCGGTCAGGATCGCGATGTCCTGCAGCATGGCTTTGCGGCGGTCACCGAAGCCGGGAGCCTTCACTGCGGCGACTTGCAGCGTGCCGCGCAGCTTGTTGACCACGAGTGTGGCCAGCGCTTCGCCGTCGACTTCTTCCGCGACGATCAACAGCGGCTTGCCCATCTTGGCCACCTGCTCGAGGATCGGAAGCAGGTCCTTCATGGTGCTGATTTTCTTTTCGTTGATGAGGATGTAAGCGTCATCCAGGATGGCTTCCATCCGCTCGGGGTCGGTTACGAAATAGGGTGAGAGGTAGCCGCGGTCAAACTGCATGCCCTCGACCACTTCCAGGCTGGTTTCCATGGTCCGGGACTCTTCCACCGTGATCACGCCGTCTTTGCCGACTTTCTTCATGGCTTCGGCAATGATGCGGCCGATGGTTTCGTCGTTGTTGGCGGAAATGGTGCCCACCTGGGCAATCATGTCGCCGCTGACGGGCTTGGAGAGGCCGTCCAGAAAGCCTTTGTTACGGTTGCCGTCCTTGTCGACGATTCCGCAAATGGTGTTGACGGCCCTTTCGATGCCGCGCTTAAGTGCCATGGGATTGGCGCCGGCAGCCACAGTCTTTACGCCGTCGCGGTAGATCGCCTGGGCCAGGACCGTCGCGGTGGTGGTGCCGTCTCCGGCCACGTCGCTGGTCTTGCTGGCGACTTCACGCACCATCTGCGCGCCCATATTTTCCAGATGATCGCCCAGTTCGATTTCCTTGGCCACAGTCACGCCGTCTTTGGTGATGGTGGGGGAACCGAACTTCTTGTTGATTACGACGTTGCGGCCCTTGGGCCCCAAGGTCACCTTCACGGCATCGGCCAATACGTTCACGCCGCGCAGGATTGCCTGGCGCGACTCTTCACCGTGCACAATTACTTTTGCCATTGCTTGTATCTCCTGTAAAAGCTGTTCCGCTATGTTCGCGGATAATTTGGATCACAAAGAATTTCTTGGCTGGATGGGAACTCTTATGCCGACTTCTTTTTCCCTTTGGCGGCGGCGCCGTTCAGGATTCCGAAGATTTCTTCTTCCTTGAGGATGAGCAACTCTTCGCCCTCAATCTTGATTTCCGATCCCGCGTACTTGCCGAACAGAACGCGGTCGCCTTCCTTGACTGCGAGCGGGGTGACTTGGCCTTTTTCATGCCGTCCGGTTCCCACCGCAACCACAACGCCCTCCTGAGGCTTTTCCTTTGCGGTGTCGGGGATGATGATGCCGCCACGGACTGTGTCCGCCTCGGCAACACGGCGGATCAGCACGCGGTCATGCAGTGGTGTCAAATGCTGTAACATTTCGCAACTACTCCTTTCAAAATAGAAGTGGATTTACAAAGACAGACAGGGCACTTCGCAGGCTTGCTAGCACTCATCCCTATCGAGTGCCAATTATAGAGTGGACACCCTAGTTTCGTCAAACACGGCAATGCAGCTCGAAAGGTAAGTTGTTGTTTATAAATGGCTTATACGAGGAGAAAGATCGGGCCATCTGGCCATCGGTAGATCGGGTCATCGGAAGTCGTAACACGGGCCAGATCATCAGATGACCCGATGACCAGATGACCCGATGATCCGATGATCCGATCGCTGTTGGGGGACAACAGCGCCATTCTGCCGGACTTCTAACTGACTAGTTACCGGGTCTGGGAGTTTGGGTCATGGGGTTCCTTTCCGCGTATGGGTTTCCTTTCTGGTTGCGTCACAAGATAATTTGGGTTCTGTTATCGGGGGCTTTCTGGGCTTTCTCAAGCGTGGGCGCTCAGGGGCAGGCTTCCGGCTCGATCGTGCCGCGCGACGCAGCTGACTTTCAGCGTTTGATTCAGTTGGACGAACCGCCTGCCGTCTTGCCGGCGTCACCGACCGTCGGAAAGAAGAACGTCAAGGTCCGAACCAAATACGACATCAACAAGATCGGAGAGCGCGGCGTCGAGAAGGGAATCAACTTCTATTCCTGGCAGCAGGAGCAGGCGCTGGGCCGCGAGCTTTCCCAGGAAATTGAGGCCAACTGCAAGCTGCTGGATGACGCCGTGGTGAACGAGTACGTGAACCGGCTGGGGCAGCGGCTGGTCCGCCACTCCGATGCCAAAGTGCCATTCATCATCAAGGTGCTGGACAGCGACGACGTCAACGCCTTTGCCTTGCCCGGTGGTTACTTCTATGTCAACACCGGGTTGATCCTGGCCGCGGAAACGGAAGCCGAACTGGCCGGAGTCATGGCCCATGAGATCGCCCACGTCGCGGCGCGCCACGGAACCCGCGGAGCTACCCGCTCGCAGATATGGAACCTGGCTTCCATGTCGCTGGTCTTCGTGGGCGGGCCCATCGGCTTTGCGGCACGTGAAGTCACGAGCATCGCCATGCCGATGACGTTCATGAAATTCAGCCGCGGGTTTGAACGCGAGGCGGATCTCTTAGGGATCGAGTACGAGTACGCGGCGGGATACGATCCGGAAGCCTTTATCGACTTCTTCGAGAGAATCTCCGTACAGCGGAAGAAACCGAACTTCATTGCCCGGGCGTTTGCCAGCCATCCCATGAACGACGATCGCATCCGCAGGGCCCAGAAAGAAATTGCCACCATGCTGCCGGAGCACGATGAGTACATCGTCAACACCAGCGAGTTTGACCAGGTCAAAGCCCGGCTGGTGCAGTTGGTGAATGCCAAGACGAGGCTCGGGCTTATTGATCCCGGCGGAAACAAGCCAACGCTGCATCGCCGCGATCAGGAGCAACCGCCGCCGGATCCCTCCGGCAACAAGCCGACATTGCAGAGAAGATAGCAATTAAGCAGTTAGCAGTTAGCAATTAGCAATTGGTAATCGGTCTATCCTACGATCGCGACAGAGTAATACTGTTTGTAATCAGACGAGAACCCCTACTGCTGTCATCCTGAGCGAAGCGCCTCCGCCACCCTTCTTTGACGACGCTGAAGGGCGCGAAGTCGAAGGATCCCGAGAGCGCTTACGTCTTAAATGCGGACGCAAGGCGTTCTCCCCAACCAGCGTCAAGAGAACTCCCGGGAACAGTATGGCAGCGGAGACGGCGTCGGGGTCCCAGCTCCCTCGACTGCGCTCGGGATTTCGCCTGCGGGCTCAGACGCCCGCAAGACCGCTCAACTTCGACTACGCGCCCTTCATTTCTCGTGAGGAATTGTCTGTCGAGGCGCTTCGCTCAGGATGACACAGGTGGGAAACAAAGTCTGGCCCCGACCATTCATTCGAGGGCTGGCTTTAGCTGAGCCAGCTGCCAGTTGCTAGTTGCCAGCTGCCAATTGCTAATTGCTCCAGCTCATCGCACGATCGGGGGCTGCGCATAAACATAACTTGGCTGCCAGGGATTCACACCGCGCGGCCCCATTACCCATATCTTTGCGCCGTACCATGAAGCCCAGCTGTTGTACGCTGGGTGAGTTGAGTCCTGAGGCGCATAACAGTGGCTCACACGCCAATCCACACGCAGGTGGTTGCTGTCCCACTGAGCGTTCCAGGCGCCGTCAAACGAGATGGTCATTCCCGAACGGTTGATCATGTAGTTGCATTGATCGGCAGTCTGCGGGGCATAGGGCTCGGCCTGGAAGGCCACGGGCACGAATCCGCGCTGCAGCCCCTCGAAGCTGAAAAGGTCGCTGGCGGGAGAAAAAGACTTGTCGGTGTTGCGTTGCACATCCAACGTCCCGAAACCGGGAGACTGGTAGAAAGGGAAGTTCGGAGGCAGGTGCCCTCCGCCCAGCGAGGCTTCCCTGGCCGGCATCGAGTTCAACAGTATCTCTTCGCGCGCGGCGTAGAACTTCATCCCTGGTGCCTGCAGTGGCATCCCGCTGATGGTCAGCGACAAAGTTACATTGTCTTGATCGAGTTCACCGCTGAGATTAGAAGGCACGTGCACGACGATCCCGCCATCCGTCCACGTGTCGACCGGGAGATCGATCCTTCCGTGGGTGAAGGGCCCGACTAGCGCCACCTGGCCCTGTACGGTTCCGAAGTGGCAACCCTCGATGGTGTAGAAGTAGGAGACACCTGGGGAAATCATCTCGTGATTCGAGGGTTCGGGCGTGAAGATCACGCCTGATTTCTCACCGTCCACGGTACGCAGCAGCGGCACGGCGCCGGGAGGACAGACTTCGGGAAGGACGCTCGAGGCCGTCGCCTGCCCCGGATTGACCGCAGGATGACCAGTGGCCGGCGTCGCCCCAGAGCGTGCGCCTCCAGTCGACGCACTCATGGTCGTGCCCGGCTTGATGCCTGTGTCCGTGGACCCTCCCGCTTTGCGCATTGAGAGGATCTGCGACCTTTCGTTCTCCGCGACCTGCGACTGCCGCCGCAGCACCGTCTCGATGGCGGTCTTTGCCGTGGCGGCGCTGGGATTCATCACCTTTGGTTTGCTCCAGGTCTGATGCTGCACGGAGTTGCCAAACCTAGAGCGCATCTCCGCTGTCAGGTCGGAGGCTTTTCCGCCTTGTTGCTGCGCCGCCAAAGGGCCGCATACCAACAAGCCAGCCAATACAGCGCTGATTCCATCACGACAAAACGCGAGTTTCTCAGCCACGGAAGTTCTCCTTGTTCAATGCTCGTTCCGTGCGATGCCTTGGGAACGAGGACTACACCCGTATGTAACCTCAAGAACCCGGCTGGTTCATCGGGCAGCAGACATACGCTCAGCGGGCTCAGTTGTTCGACGGCTTGCCGGTCCAGGGATCTACGCCACGAGGCCCCGTCACAATGATGTTGATGAGGTAGCTGGAGCTGCTGCCGGCGAAGCAGTCCGGCTGCCCGAACCCCCCGCAGCCCTGATTGACACAGGTTTGTCCTTGCCACCGCACGTGAAGATCGCTTCCCACCAAGTTGATGCCCCAGGTTCCTTCACGTTGAATGGTCTCGGAACCCCCACATTGCAGATCGCGGTAGGCCAATCCCCAGTTGTCGACGACGAAGCCGGGCTGCAGCTTGCCGAGATGCCAAACATCCTCGTTGCCCTGCATGTAGAGATTGTTGAAACCGCCCTTCTTCGCAAAGCAATTGCTGCATTCCCAGGTCACGTCAGCAGAATAAGTGGGTACCTGCGAGGGTGAGTCGTATTGCGGGGAAAGATGGGAGGTGTCATTCGTGGTGAAGGTCCACAAGCCAAATTGCTCTCGCGGAAAGTAGCGGAGATGTTTGGTTTCGCGGGCAGCGTAGAATTTGAAGCCGCTTTTGGTGGCCTGCTTGCCGTCGGCTCGTTGCACCACGAGCGTCAGATTGTCATGATCGGAGATACCTGTCAGGTTCGAATCCAGGCTGAGCTGGATCCCGTTATCGTTCCACTGCACAACGTTCGGGAAGTCAAGACGGAAAGTGCTCTGATAGTAGATGTAGACCTTGGCGTTGGGACCGGGATCGCCGAATGAGCAGCCGGTAATCGTGTAGAAATTCGTCGCGGCGTCGGTGGTAAAGGTCGCGGGAGAAGACTCGCCGCTGACCGTGAGGATCCGCATCGCGGGGTCCTGGGCGCAGACCACCGCTGGACCCACAAGCTGCCCTGCATTTTGATGGGATACGCTCCCCGCGCTCATGGTCTTTTCCGGCCCCACGGTACCCGGGCCTGCCTTCTGCACTGTGCCGGTCTTGGCCGCCGGGCGTATGCCGAGCTTCATCTGCGCTGCGTCGGCATCAGCATGTTGCCGCTGCTGGCGGAGAGATACCAGAACCGCGCTGTGGGCCGCCCCGGCCTGGGGATTCGTTCCCTGCGGACCGTTCACCACCGGCCCGAACGTGCTTTTCCTTTGCCGGATGGTCGCGGCATTGGAGGCCGGCTTGGACGGTGTAGGTGATGCCTGCGGCTGAACGGCGGGCACGGTCGTTGTGGCCGGCAAGGTCTTCTTCTGCAGACCCTGGGCGTGAACAGCGGAGAGACAAAGCACGGTGACGCTAAGATAGATCGAAGCTGTATGCTTGCGCATCTGGTATCTCCTGAACGCTCGGCATCCGCATCGCACGGTGCGGTCTTTCACGTACAAGAAGCTTGTGCGCTTGCCTTCGGCTTACGGAGCCGGCTTGCCGGTCGCCGCAGCAACGCCACGGGGGCCGGCGATCCTGTAGACACTTCATGGGCCCGATCGGTTCGGGAAAAGCTCAAGGCACAGATTGGTTTTTTCCCGGGGCTGTCGCGGCACCTTCCAAAATGCCGCGGCATCGGGCGCTGCGCGAGATT
>DATFQZ010000025.1:0-2388 GCA_035263765.1 Candidatus Angelobacter sp.
CCGCAGTCGCTACCGACCGCCGTAAAGTGGAGGCGGCCGATGTTCGGCAGGCTCTGATCGAACTGGGAGCCCGGGCCCGCTATAACCAACTTCGCCAGCAAATTATGACACTCACGGAGTGTTCGAAACGCACCGCGCAAATGGCCATAGCCGCGGCCTGCCAACAAGGTTGGATCGTGCAAGCTGATGGCCAATACTGTTTGCCGGCTTAGTCCGGCTTGCTGGCAATCGAGGTCCGCGAGGGGTCGCGCCCGAGCGGATGCCCAAGGCCGATGCGACGGAGCTGGCTCCGAAGAAAATCGGCTACAACCCTCCGGCATGGCGATGCTGTGCCGGAGGATCATTCTTTTCCCTTACAGCTTTTTGCTCCTCTCTCGCCAATCGAACGCGTCCTCCCGAAGAGCATTAAACTAAGAGCCCCATTTTCTGCTTGGTCTGGGAAATCTGTGGGTGACTCGCGCGGGATTATGACCGGGATTGCCGATCACCCACGCGAGCTTGCGCCCCCTTTTCCCGCGCCGCAGGCGCGCACTGTGTGGAGTTAGGAAGCGGTGCAGTCTACGGCAAGTTGAGTCGAAAGAGTTTTGCTCCTCCTCCGAGCCGTTATGAATGAGCGGGCCGCCGTCATCACCGATCACGCGGTGGAGAAGCCGGTCCGCAGGTAGCTTCCTCAGAGAAGGATCTTGGTTGAGATCGCGGATGATCTCCCCGCCTAACAGCCATACGTTGTCGACGTGCTTCTGAATGGTGTTGGGCGACAGATCCGAACCGACCAGGTGTTCCAGAAAAGGCCGGAAGCAGGCCACCAGTTCCTCCCCTGGCGGCAGATCTTTTTCCCACCCCATCCACGAACGCGGCCACGTGTCCAGCCCACGGCAATACCGTTCCAACAGGGAAGACGAGACGGGGTCGGCGCGGTTTATCTTAGAGGTTTTCGCCGTCGTTCGCTTCTCCGCCATGGAACTGATCACGATTTTAAACCGCTGCCATCGCTTCCGAGGATTTGTCTATCAGCACGCCCGGTTCAGCCCAGACCAAAAGAGTATTGAGGTCTCGGTACGGCCACGCCAGGGCTCGGCCGCCATCTGTTCGCGCTGCCATCAGCCGGCCCCTGGTT
Organism: Candidatus Angelobacter sp.; assembly: GCA_035263765.1. Taxonomy (GTDB): domain Bacteria; phylum Acidobacteriota; class Terriglobia; order Terriglobales; family Acidobacteriaceae; genus Angelobacter. The sequence goes on from DATFQZ010000025.1 coordinate 1,118, forward strand.
ACGACCAACTCACCGAGCGGCGCTTTGAGTTCATCCCGCTGTGGGGATTCTTCGTCTTCCTCCTGTACACCATGCGGCGCGTGGACTGCCGCCGCTGCGGCGTCGTGGTCGTCGAAGAAGTCCCGTGGGGCGATGGCAAACGCACCCTGACCAAGGCCTATATGCTATTCCTGGCCCGCTGGGCGCGCCGCCTTTCCTGGAAAGAAACCGCCCAGGCCTTTCGCACTTCTTGGGACAAGGTTTTCGACGCCGTCGAGCATGTCGTCACCTGGGGCCTCGAACACCGCTCGCTCGGCCAGATCGACGCTATCGGCGTCGATGAAATCCAGTACGCCAAAGGCCACAAATACCTGACGCTGGTCTATCAAATCGATCTCGGCGTCACCCGTCTGCTCTGGGTAGGCAAAGAAAGAACCATTGAGTCCTTCCAGGGCTTCTTCTCCGCCATGGGTGAAGAAGTCATTTCCAAGATCGTGTTTATCTGCTCGGACATGTGGGAGCCCTATCTCAAGGTCATCCGTGAGAAATGTTCCGCGGCCCTGCATATCCTCGACCGCTTCCATATCGTGGCCAACATGAACAAGGCGCTGAATGAGGTCCGCACCGAGGAAACGCGACGCATGAAGCACGAGGGGCGCGACCCGGTCTTAAAGAAGTCCCGTTGGCTGCTGCTCAAACGCAGTGAGAATCTCGGAGATGAACAACGCTTCCGGCTCCGGGATCTGCAACCTGAAAACCGTCCGTGCCTATCTTCTCAAGGAAGCCTTTCAACAACTCTGGGATTACAACTCGCCCGCCTGGGCCGGCAAGTTCCTTGACGAATGGTGTCGTCAGACCATGCGCTCCCGCATCGAGCCCATGAAGAAGATAGCCCGCTCCCTACGCCAGCACCGTGAACTCATCCTCAACTACTTCAGGGCGCAAAAGCTGATTTCCAGCGGGGTCGTAGAGGGCCTGAACAACAAGGCTAAAGTCACCATGAGAAAATCCTACGGCTTTCGCACTTACCGCGTGCTTGAACTCGCCCTATATCACTCACTTGGCAAGCTGCCCGAGCCCGAATCAACCCACGATTTTTTCTGACGAATCTTTCCTGATTGCCTTCACGGAGGAATGGAGTAATTCTGCACCCTTCTGCCGCGAGAATCAAGCCAAAAAGCGATGGGTCCAGCTCTTCTGATCCACTGGAAATCAGAACGTATACTTCAACGCCAACTGCATGGAGCGCGAACCGCTGGCGCTCGTGATTCTGCCGAAGTTCGCATTCCCCA
>DATFQZ010000026.1:0-8588 GCA_035263765.1 Candidatus Angelobacter sp.
AGTGCTAATTACCAAATTCTAATTACTAAGTACTTGCTCATGCTCAGCTCAAAAATCACGCAAGGGATGGAGCGCGCACCAAACCGCTCCATGCTCCGCGCCGTCGGCTTTGGCGACGCCGACTTCGACAAGCCAATCGTCGGCGTGGCCAATGCGTACAGCAATCTCACGCCGTGTAACGCCGGGCTCAATGATCTGGCTATGGCAGCCCGCGAAGCGCTGCACGCGACGGGCGCCATGCCCCAGGTCTTCGGCACCATCACGGTGAGCGACGGCATCTCCATGGGCACCGAAGGCATGCGCTACAGCCTGGTGTCACGCGAGGTAATCGCCGACTCCATCGAGACGGTTTGCCGCGGCCAATGCATGGACGGCTTAGTCGCCGTCGGCGGCTGCGACAAGAACATGCCCGGGGCCATGATCGCCATCGCTCGTCTTAACATTCCTGCGATCTTCGTTTATGGCGGGACCATCAAAGCCGGCCACCATAACGGCAAAGACCTGACCGTGGTCAGCGTTTTTGAGGCTGTCGGCGAACACAGCGCAGGAAAGATCAGCGACGAGCAGCTTACCGAGATCGAGCGTCGCGCATGCCCTGGCGCCGGATCCTGCGGCGGCATGTACACCGCCAACACCATGTCCTCGGCCATCGAGGCCATGGGCCTGAGTCTTCCCGGCTCGTCCACCATGGCTGCTGAAGATGACGAGAAAAAGCAGAGCGCTGCCCACTCGGCACGCGCTCTGGCCAACGCGATCCGGAAGCAGATTCTTCCCCGGCAGTTGCTGACCCGCAAGGCGTTTGAGAATGCCATCGCCGTGGTCATGGCGGTCGTCGGGTCGACCAACGCCGTGCTGCATCTCCTGGCCATCGCCCACGCCGCCCAGGTTCCGCTCACGCTCGATGACTTTCACTCCATCGGCGCCAAAGTTCCCGTTTTGTGCGACCTGAAGCCTTCGGGCAAGTACGTGGCCACCGATCTTCATCGTGCCGGCGGAATTCCCCAGGTCATGAAGATCCTTCTCAAGAACAACCTGCTCCACGGGGATGCCCTTACCATCACCGGCGAGACGATCCTTGAGACGCTGCGAGCTGTCCCGGATTCACCGCGAGCCGATCAAGACGTGATACGTCGTTTCGATGCGCCTCTTTACAGGCGTGGGCATCTCTCCATCCTGCGCGGCAATCTGGCGACGGAAGGCGCCGTGGCCAAGACCAGCGGGATCAAGAAGCCCAAGATCACCGGGCCGGCGCGCGTGTTCGACTCGGAAGAAGAATGCCTCGACTCCATCCTCGACGGCGAGATCAAGAGTGGTGACGTGATCGTCATCCGCTACGAAGGACCCAAGGGCGGACCGGGCATGCGCGAGATGCTATCGCCCACCTCTGCTCTGATCGGCGCTGGCTTGGGCGACTCTGTGGGCTTGATCACCGACGGACGTTTTTCCGGTGGCACCTACGGAATGGTCGTCGGCCACGTAGCCCCTGAGGCCGCGGAAGGCGGCGGGATCGCTCTGGTCGAGGAAGGAGACGAGATTACCATCGACGCCGAGAGCCAGCTCCTCCATCTTCACGTCTCTGACGATGAATTCAAAAAACGCCGCGCGCGTTGGAGCCCTCCCCCCTCCCGAGCTGAGAACGGAGTGCTTTCTAAATACGCGAAGCTGGTTTCAAGCAGTAGTCGAGGGGCGGTAACGGATTGATCCTCTCTGTGGCAGTGGTTCAGCCTGCTATGTTTCCCCTACCTGTTATAGGCGAATCTTAGAGTTCAAATCTTAGGGCTTGGACTGGTCGAAACGCCCGTGTCCCCCAATTTGTCCGGGCAGCTGAGAATTACCATGCAAAGTGGGTCAGGCTGACCCACTTTTGCCCGGATCGGCGGTTCAGAGCAGTTTGAGGCCGGCTTCAGCAAAGTTTTTGACATCAGGGTCGCGAACAGACACGGCGTAGAGCAGGGGCGCTCTATTGCTTTTTGAGATTCGCCGTGCTGCCACTGCTGCATATTTGCGCAACACGGCGTCCTGGCTTTGGAGGGCTGTGGTCACTCTTTCAGCATCAAGGGCTTCCTGGCTAAATAGCCATTGAAGGCCGCGAACGTGCCCAGAATCCGGCTGGTCAACTTGTAAATCTAATAGCCCAGCCCTGAGTTGGTCGTTCGACGCACGTGCTAAGAAATCCATGGCTTTCCAGCGGACGCTCCGTTCGGGATCATCCATCAGCTTGATAATTGATGCTAACTCAGCGGCGTGGGAAGGTGTTGCCCAAACCAGCAAACAGTTAATTGCGTCAAATCGAACATCCTTTTCTGGATGTCTCAGCAGGGGAGAAACATCCTCGAGGAGAGGCTGGCCTAAAGCGCCCAATTCGGAAGCGATCCAGACCCCGGCTGACACGAGCGCCGCATCAGGGCTGTGGAGAAGCGGCCAGAGGTTCATGAGCGGATAACCCCGGTAAAACTCCTTCACCAGGTCGTTGCTCAAAACGTCCACTTGGCTGGAGCCGGGGTCCTTCATGATTTGGTTCAGAAGGTTGTCCGCGCGATCTTTGTTGAAAGGCACCTTCATTTCATTCCTTTCAATATCTTCTCAATCTGTTTCAGATAGAAAACAGTTTCCGCGCGTTTTGCTTCCGGTAAGCCAAGGGGGCCATCCCAAACTCTCCGCGGAATGCATGGTTGAAGTTGGCGAGGTCGCCGAAGCCGCAATCGAGAGCAATGTCGAGAACCCTTGACTTGCCGGCGGCGAGCAGAGTGGCAGCGTTTCTCAGCCTGGCCCGTCGCACGTACTGGTGGGGCGTTAGACCCGTAAGGCGTTGGAAGGTCCGCAGAAAGTGATAAATACTCAGCTTTGCCTCCTGGGCCAACTCCTCCAACGTAAGCGTGGCCGCAGGATCGGAGTCGATTCTGCGGATCGCGCGAGTCACGCGAGCCACAGCCGCCGCCGGAGCATCGGCACGCTCCCGGGATGAGCCTGGAGCCATCCGCAGGACCTGGCCGGCAAGCTGGAAGCTGAGTTCTTGCCAAATCTGAACCGCCTCGACGGGAGAGGGCGCCGTGAGTCCAGTCCACACCTGCGCCACCAACGGCGCCACTCCATTAATAGGAGGCAGACGCATGCCATGGAATCGAGTGCTTCTGCCGGTGACGCCTGCATCAGCCGCCAGGTATTCAAACAGCTCGGGAGAATATCCAAAGGCGATGCAGCGGTCTCCTGCGGCATGCTGGTGCCGGCATTCGAAGCACTGGCCTGCATTGCCCAGGAGCATTGATCCCGGTGTCATTAACTCACGGCCGAATTCCGTGCGGCACTCGAAGCTTCCGGCGGCAACCAGCGCAATGAGATGTCGAGCGTGCCGCTCCTCGAAGGTACGGTCGTCTGGACCGGAGGTACAGAGCACGTCCTCTACGGTCCAACCCTTTCCGGCCGCCAGCAGGTGCGTTCGCAGTCCGGCGGCGCTGCCCTCTTTCGCCCGATGCACCAGCGCTTGCTCGAGTTCAAGAGCAATTTTCCCCAAGAATCCGCCCTCCTCGGAAGCTTATACCAATAGTAGGGCACGCTCATGCTGAAAAAAACTGACGACAGAGGAATTTCCTTGAGACACACACTGGCGACGCTGGCCTATCGCGCGTCCAAGGCGATTCGCAACGCTCCGCGTGGCTTCGGTGGTTTCCGGCCGGCAAAAGGGTCGCGGTCCGCCGGCGAGATTTTGGCGCACATGTGCGACCTGATGGATTGGGTGCTTACACAGGCGCGAGGCAAAGAACGGTGGCGAAACTCCAAACCGCGGACATGGCAAGAGGATGCGGACCGGTTTTTCTTCGCACTCACGGCATTCGACGAGTACCTGGCATCGAACGCCCCGATGAACATCACCGCCGAACGTGCGTTTCAAGGCGCCGTGGCTGACGCATTGACGCACACCGGGCAGATCGCCATGCTGCGCCGGATGGCCGGGGCCAGGGTGCGGGCCGAAAACTACTCCCGCGCAAAAATCGCAGCAGGACGCACGGGCCAGAGCCAGCCGAGTTCTGTAAGTGAATACGGAAGGTAGTCGAGAACATGATGACTGATGCGCAAGTGGTGAAAGAATGTTACGCGAAGTTAGCGCAGGGCGACATTCCCGGCCTGCTGACCCTGTTCCATCCTCAGATCGAATTCCGTTTGGCTCAAGGGCACCCGTATCGAATTGACGGCAAACCGTGGGTTGGCGGGCAGGAGATCGCCAAGAACTTCTTTATGAAAGCTGGACCGGAGTGGGAGAACTGGCGGATCGTTCCCGACGAGGTCCTTGAAGCCGGCGGCGCAGTGATCGTTGAATGCCGCTACGCGGGAACTTACAAACCGACTGGCCACCCCCTGGACGTGCAGGTCTGCCACATCTGGAGGCTCAAGCAAGGGAAGGTCACAAGCTTTCATCAGTACATCGACACCGCAAACTTGCAGAAGACGATGGGCTATCGCGATTAGCCTCACGCGGCTGCACCACACGAGCTCTCAGCAGCCGTAAGCTGGTTGATCGAGATCAGAAACGGTATCGTGGTGCTGGTCGTGAAGCACTGGTTCAACCATCGAGTCAGGCCGGTTGAGCGGAAGCTGAGCATACTCCGCTGTGATACCGGAAGCGACCAGGCGCTCGAAGATTGGCGACCACGTCTGCTCCACCGGACACGGCAGGTGTTTAGGCTGCACGCGAACCATGGCAAGGCGGGTGCCGGAGTTCAGCAGCGATGCCGCGCGCGGGCTGCCGGTCATCAGGCAATGTTTGATCAGGACACGGCGCAAGAATTGCTCTTCTTTCGCTGAACACTTGGCGAAATGCACAAACTCCTGGTTGCATTTGGGAAGGTTCTCTTGCGGCAGGTAGGCCAAGCCGCCGGTCATGCCCGAGCCGAAGTTGATGCCCGTCGGCCCGAGAACCACGACCACGCCGCCGGTCATGTACTCGCACCCGTGTTCGCCCAGGCCTTCAACCACGGCCAGCGCTCCACTGTTGCGCACAGCGAAGCGTTCACCCGCTGAGCCCGCGACGTACAACTCGCCGGAGGTGGCGCCGTAGAGCACGGTGTTGCCCGCGAGAACGTCGCCACGAAGCGAGGCTTCATGCCCGGCATCGATCGAGATGACGCCTCCGCTAAGCCCCTTCCCTACGTAATCGTTTGCCTCGCCCGTAAGGCGAAGCGTGATCCCAGAGGTCAAGAAAGCGCCAAAACTCGGGCCCGCAGCGCCACGGAAGTTCAGATCAGCTAGTGACGACTCTGATGTCGGCAACGCTGGAGCGTCGAATCGGCGCAGCATTGCACCGCTGAGCCGCGCGCCGATGCTGCGATCCGCGTTGATGATCGGGAACGTTTCCCTGAGCGGCAACTGCGAACTCTTAGCGAGGACCGCGAGTTCTCGGGCCAGGCCCTCGGTTTCACGCGTGATTCCTGGGCTGGTTTTGGTATCCGCCGGAGGACGCAACAAGTCTTCCACCCAGGCGGAGTCGGTCCGATAGCGCGGCCGCAAGAAAGACGTTTGTCCGACGATCTCGCCCATCGATTGAACGCCAAGCCGGCCGAGCAGCGCGCGCACTTCGGAAGCGACCGCCCGGAAGTAGGAGATTACCATCTCCGGCTTTCCGGTAAACCGCGCGCGCAGAGCCTCATCCTGGGTGGCAATGCCGACCGGGCAGGTATTCAGGTGGCACTGCCGGGCCATGACGCAGCCGATCGCCAGCAGGGCTGCCGTGCCGAAGCCAAATTCATCAGCGCCGAACATTGCGGCGATGACCACGTCGCGGGCAAACTTCAGGCCTCCGTCTACGCGGAGGCGGACATGTTGCCGCAAGCCGGCTTGCGACAATGTGTGGTGCGCATCGCGCAGCCCAAACTCCCAGGGCAGCCCTGTGTTCTTGATGGAGCTCAGCGGCGAAGCGCCAGTGCCGCCATCGTGGCCGCTGATGGTGATAACGTCGGCGCCGGCCTTGGCGACTCCGGCAGCGATGATGCCCACACCCGCGCCCGCGACCAGCTTCACGCCGATCCTCGCCCCTGGATTCACTTCACGCAAATCGTGGATCAACTGCTCGAGATCTTCAATGCTGTAAATGTCGTGATGGGGTGGCGGCGAGATCAATGACATACCCGGCACCGCGCGGCGGAGCTTGGCGATGTACGGCGTGACTTTCACCGCAGGCAGCTGGCCGCCCTCGCCGGGCTTCGATCCCTGGGCCATTTTGATTTCAATTTCGTGGGCGTGAACCAGGTATTCTGCGGTGACGCCGAATCTGCCCGAGGCCACCTGCTTGGTCCGGCAAGCAGCCTCGGGTTCCTTGGAGTACAACTCGGGATCCTCACCTCCTTCTCCGGTGTTGCTACGGGCACCCAACCGGTTCATGGCCAGGGCCAGCGTGCGATGCACTTCGGGACTCACGGCGCCCACGGACATGGCCTGGGTGCTGAAACGGCGAAGCAGCTCGGATTCAGATTCAACGTTGCCGGCTCTGGCGGTTCCGGGAAAAACAATCGCCAGCAGATCGCGGACCGCCGTGGGCTCGCGGGTGGATCCGAGCTCTTCAAAATCACGATAGTGGTCCTCGTTGCCGGTCTTCACGGACGCATGCAACTTGCGCAGCAGCTCGGGCGACGAGTTGTGACGCTCACCTTCCTTGCGATAGCGGAAGTAGCCGGCGTCACGAAGACCCTGCTGGCCGTCATCAAAGGCGAGCGCGTGGTTGTCGAGGTAATTCTGGAGCACTGTCTCCAGTGACGCGGCCTCGGCACAACGCGACGCGTCTTCAAAGAATTCGCGGCACAGCCGTGCATCCAAGCCGACCACCTCAAACAACTGCGCGTTGCGATAGCTGTCGAGTGTCGAGATGCCCATGCGAGAAAGAACCTTCTTGAGGCCTGCGGCGAGCGCGCGGCAATAGTTGGCGGAGCTGCCGGGAACACGCGCCTCCGCGAGCTCGAGCGCCAGGAATGGACACACCGCCGTAACGCCCACGGCCAGGAGGAGCGCCACGTGGTGAGTGTCAAATGCCTGTGCCGTCTCTACCACCAGGGGCACCCGAAAATTGCCGGCGCGGACCATCTCCTGCCAGACGGCTGAGGCCGCGAGCAAAACAGGAAGGGCGGCGCGATCCCGGCTCAATCCGCGGTCGCTCAGCACCACCATGCTTGGGCTTGGCTCGCGCGCTTCCTGCCGGATGCGTTCGCAGGCTTGGTAGGCGCCGCGCATGCCGCGCGAAGCTTCGTAGGTCAGGTCGATCTTCAAGCAGGGTTGAAGACGATCTTCGAGAAACAACAGTTGCTTTTCGCCCAGCAAGGGTGAGTCAGAGACAAAGGACGGCCCAAGCCAAGTCCGCAAAGACATGACATGAGGTTCTCGCAAGGAGTCGATGGGAGGATTGGTGACTTGTGCAAAGCGTTGTTTGCAAAAATCCCAGACCGTGCGCCGCAGCTTCATGTTGGACATGAAGGCCGGCGGCGTGTCGTCACCCATGCTCCAGACGGCCTCTTTGCCGGAGGCTAGGGGCTCCAGCAAATGGCGAACCTGGTCAGCGCTCCAGCCCACCGCCGCAGCAATCTTCTCTGGCTCAGCCAGAGGCGCTTCCGTGCCCCAGACCGCGGGCAGGGAGACGGCGCGCCGTGAATGCGTAGAACCCGCCTCCGCGGAGATCCTGCGCAGGAGGTCGCCGTTTCGGGCAACAGTGCCGCTCGCGATGTCCACAACCACCATCTCGCCCGGGCCAAGTCGCTGTCGCTCGACGATCTTCTTGGGGTCGAGCTCGGCAATACCGGCTTCGGATCCGGCTACCATCCAACCATCTGAAGTTCGCGTGGTGCGCATGGGGCGCAGGCCGTTGCGGTCAAGCTTGGCGCCGACGACGCGGCCATCGCTGAAGACCAGCGCGGCCGGTCCGTCCCAAGGTTCGTATTCGCAGGCACTGGATTCAAGAAATCTGCGAACGCGCGGCGCGATCCATGCGCCGGCTTCGTGTACCGGTGGAACCAGCGACAGCATTGCGGCCTCCGGTGCGCGGCCCTGGCGCACCAGAACCTCAAGAGCGTTGTCGATGCTGGCGGAGTCGCTCACGTTCTCTTCCAGACTGCGGAACCAATCCCCGGCGTCGAAAGCGCGACGAATACCGCTTTCCCGCGCCCGCATCCAGCGACGGTTCCCGACAATCGTGTTGATCTCGCCATTGTGCGCCAGAAAGCGAAACGGCTGAGCCAGCGGCCACGCCGGACGCGTGTTGGTGGAGAAACGCTGATGAAAAACCGCGAACGGACTTGCAAAATCCCGGGCCAGGAGGTCCGGATAAAACAGCGGCAACTGCCAGGGTGAAAGCAGCCCTTTGTAAACCACCGTGCGTGAAGAGAGCGAGGCGAAATAGACGCTCTCACCGAGCTCCGCCTCCGCGCGCTTGCGTAGCAGGAACAATTGCTTCTCTAAATCGCAGCCGGAACCAGTTGAGGCGAGAAAACATTGCCAGATGGAAGGCAGAGTCTCAGCAGCGCGGGAGCCGGGCACGGAGGCGTTGACCGGCACTTCACGCCAACCCAGGCATTCGAGGCCCATTTCCGGCGCCAAGGCCGCCAAACTGCGCC
>DATFQZ010000027.1:0-15839 GCA_035263765.1 Candidatus Angelobacter sp.
CGGTATCGGCCACGCGGGGACCTTGATCTCCGCCATCTTGTTGCTCTTCAAGCAGAGCTGGCGAACTTCGATCAACCGCTTTGCCGAAGCCATGACCATTTTTGCCGTCATGCAGGCCGGCCTGTTTCCGTTGATCCACACCGGACGTCCCTGGCTGGCTGCCTACTGGCTCTTCCCTTATCCCAACAGCATGGGCGTATGGCCGCAGTTCCGCAGCCCGCTGATCTGGGACGTATTCGCGGTCTCCACCTACTTCACGGTGTCGTTCCTGTTCTGGGGCGTCGGGCTGATCCCGGATTTCGCCAACCTGCGTGATTCCGCCAAGAGCCTGGTGGTCAAGCGCATCTACGGGATGCTGGCCATGGGCTGGCGCGGATCGGCGCGTCACTGGAACCGGTACGAGACCGCCTATATGTTGCTGGCCGGACTGGCTACACCGCTGGTGCTTTCCGTGCATAGTGTGGTCAGCCTCGACTTCGCGGTATCTGTCGTTCCCGGCTGGCACACAACTTTCTTCCCGCCGTATTTCGTTGCCGGCGCCATCTTCTCCGGTTTTGCCATGGTGCTGATCCTGGCTATTCCGTTCCGATATCTCTACGGAATGCAGGACTTCATCACCCTGCGCCACCTGCAGAACTGCGGCAAGTTGATGCTGGCCACGGGCTCGATCGTCGCCTACGCGTACGTGCTGGAAATGTTCATTGGCTGGTACAGCCAGGACAAGTACGAGCTGGCTATGGTCCACAACCGGCTGCACGGACCATACTCCCACTACTACTTCATGCTGGTTTTTTGCAACATCATCTCTCCCCAATCGCTGTGGTTCAACAAGGTCCGCTCCACTCCGTGGATGCTCTTCGTGCTGTCCTGCATCGTGCAATTCGGCATGTGGCTGGAGCGCTTCGTCATCGTGGTGATGAGCCTGCAGCGCGACTTCATACCCAGCTCCTGGGGAATGTACTGGTTCACCAAGTGGGACGTGATGACTCTGGTCGGGACCATGGGATTCTTTACGCTCTTGTTCTTCCTGTTCATCCGGTTCATGCCGGCGATCTCCATCTTTGAGATTCGCGCGCTGCTGCCGCAAGCGAAGGTGAAGGAATGATGACCTCAGAGCCGATTTACGGAATGATGGCTGAGTTCGACAACCCCACTGACCTGGTGCACGCGGCCCAGGGCGCTTTTGACGCCGGCTATCGCAAGATGGACGCCTACACGCCCTATCCGCTGGAGGAAGCCGCGGAAGCCATCGGCTCCCACCACAATCGTGTGCCTTTGATTACCCTGATCGGCGCCATGCTGGGGATGATCGGCGGTTATTCATTGCAGTACTGGGTGTCTGCGGTGAACTACCCCATCAACGTGGGTGGTAAGCCGTTTCACTCGTGGCCGGCCTTCATTCCTGTGACCTTTGAGTGCGCAGTGCTTGGCGCGTCGCTGGCGGCCGTGTTCGGAATGCTGGCGCTGAACGGGCTGCCGCAGCCCTATCATCCGGTGTTCAATACGCCGGGCTTTGTGCGCGCCAGCCGTGACCACTTCTTCCTTTGCATTGAATCCCAGGACCCCAGGTACCGGTCGGATGAGACCAGGCGTTTTCTCGAGACTTTCCATCCTTTACAAGTGTCGGAGGTGCCGTATTAGGACCCCGGCACAAATTCGAATCATTTTGCTGGCTCTCGGAGCAATATCGGCTATCGCCGGCTGCCGTCAGGACATGCAGAACCAGCCCAGATTCATCCCGCTGCGTTCGAGCGAGTTTTTCCCTGACCAGCGTTCGGCGCGCTACCCCGTGCCGGGCACGGTCCCGCGGCTGGACAACGCCGCCTGGGACGCGGAGCAACTCGATCCCAACAGCTACTACCTCACCGGCAGGCACGGCGCCGCGTTCGGGAATGAGTTGCCATTCCCGCTGACGCGCCAGGTGCTGGCCCGCGGCCAGGACCGCTATGCCATTTATTGCTCTCCGTGCCACGGTCTGGTCGGCGACGGGAACGGCATGATCGTGCAGCGCGGCTTCAAACATCCGCCCACGTTCCACCAGACCCGGCTGCGCAACGCGCCGGTTGGCTATTTCTACGACATCATCAGCCACGGCCTGGGCGCCATGCCGGATTATGCAGCACAGCTTCACCCCGCCGACCGCTGGGCGGTAGCGGCGTACCTTCGCGCGCTGCAATGTAGTCAGGATCCTTTGATGTGCGGAGCCAACATCCCGCCGGACGTTCCCACCGTGGATAAGAGAATCAAAACTCCATCCTCGTCGTATACCAGCCCGACGGCGATGCAACCCCAGGGAGGTGTAAAGCCATGAGCGAAACCGCTCTTCGCGTTACCCCTCAGGACTATGCGCCGCCGGCGGTTATCGGCCGTATGCGCATGCCTGCTCTCACGGTAGGCATACTGGCCGCGGTTTTGGCGTTGGCGTTAGCTGCGTCGCTGCATCGCTGGCCCCTTTTCCTGCAGTCCTGGCTGGTGGCTTTTTTGTTCTGGCTGGGCCTTACCCTCGGTTCGCTGGTGCTGCTCATGCTCCAGTATGTAAGCGGCGGCAACTGGGGACGTGTGGGCCGCCGTTTCTGGGAGGCTGCCTCGGGCAACCTGCCTTTAATGTTTGCCGCTTGGCTGCCTATCGCCTTCGGCGTGAAGGTCCTCTATTCCTCGTGGGCCCTGCCTTTCGATCAAGCTGTGGCTAAACTGGGATGGGAGAAGGTCCACTACTATCTCAATCCAGGGTTCTTCTGGTTCCGCGGAGTCTTTTATTTCCTCGGCTGGTGGCTACTGTACGCGCGACTGATGAGATGGTCGAAGCGCGAGGAAGCCGGCCAGACCACGCCGGCGCAGTTCGTCTCCATACAGAACCTGAGCGGCTTCGGCATTGTCTTCTACGCTGCCACCATCACCTTCGCCTCCATTGACTGGGCCATGTCGCTCTATCCCGAATGGTGGTCCACGGTGTGGGGCATGCTGTTCATGGTGGGCGAGGTGCTGACCGCATTTTGTTTCACGATCTGGCTGCTAGTGAAGCTGGCTCCGATTGAGCCGCTCTCCCGCATGTTCAAGATCGACTACCTGCACGACTTCGGCAAACTGATGTTTGCCTTCGTGGTCTTGTGGGCCTATCTCTCGTTCTCGCAGTGGTTGATCATCTGGTCCGGCAACATGCTCTCGGAGATCCGCTGGTACCTCATGCGTCTCAACGGCGGATGGCAGTATTTCGGGACCGCCCTGATCTTCGTCCACTTTGTCTTTCCCTTCGCGCTGCTGCTCTCGCGCAGCTTGAAGCGCCATGGACGGCGCATCGTCCTGGTTGCCGCGCTGATTCTCTTCATGCGCCTGATCGACCTGTTCTGGTTGACGGCGCCGAATTTTTACTCTGGATTCAAAGACCAGGCTGAGGCCGCGGGACTTAAAGGCTTCGGTTGGCCGGACGCAGCGATGTACATCCTTTGCCCGATTGCCTTGGGCGGTATCTGGCTGTTCCTGTTCTTCTTGCGGCTGGAGAAGCGCTCCTTGATGCCGGTGAACGATCCCCACTTCGTGGAGATGCTGGAGGCGAAACATGGATAACGCCAGAGACAGTTTTGTTCCACAAAGCACCGGCGGCCACGTGCGGGAAGGCCACGAAGAGACCGATCTCAGTGTTCGCGGGATCGTGACCTTCGGAGTTCTGCTGGCGGTGTGCGGATTCTTGTCCTTCGCGTTGATGGCTGTGTTTCATCGTTATCTGCCAACGATGCAGACGGCAGTGTTCGGCCCACCCACGCCGCTCACTGCCGCGCAGCAGCAACTGCAGACTGAACGCGCGGCTCCAGCAGTGGGAAAGGTGGAACGGGAGACGGAAGGAAGGCCGGAGTATTACGCGCCTGAGACCAGCACGATTGCCCGCGGTGAAATGGAAGAGCATTTGAACAAGACCTTTCCGACGCCGCGGCTACAGTATGACGATGTTCGCGAACTGCAAACGTTCCGCATGTCCGAACAGGATTGGCTGGCGAGTACCTTCAAGGATAATGACGGGAACGTCCATATTTCGATCGATCGCGCGATGGACTCCATCGCCGAGCACGGGTTGCCGCAGGTGAGCGGGCCGTTTGTGGCGCCGACGTTGCCGACGGCAGTGCCGATGGTTCCGGCGCCCGCTGCTTCGCACAAGTAGGAATTCTGAAGTCGGAGAATAAATGTTAAGCAGTAACACAATCCGGAAGCTGGCAGCAATAAGCCTCCTGATGACCTGTGCCGGTGCGATGGTCTACGCGCAGGCAGCACCCAAAATGCAGCCGGGCGATGGTGTCATGAACCGGAAGCCGACGATTCTCGACAAGGTGGGTATCGACCAGCATTTGAATCAGCAAGTGCCGTTGGATCTGACGTTCACCGACGAAACCGGCAAAGCCGTGCAATTGCGGCAATACTTCGGCTCCAAGCCGGTGATTCTGTCGCTGGTCTATTACAAATGTCCGATGCTCTGCTCGCAGGTGTTGGCCGGGATGGCCGGCATGCTGAACGGGATTGTGCGCTTCAATGCGGGGCGCGATTTTGAAGTGGTGACGGTGAGTTTTGATCCGAGCGATACAGCACAGGACGCCGCTAAGGCCAAGAAGAGTTTTGCCGGTCGCTATCGCCGGGCCGGCGGCGCCGAAGGATGGCACTTCCTGACTGGCCGCAAGGACCAGATTGACGCCTTGGCTAACGCGGTCGGCTTCCGTTACACCTGGGACCCACAATCGCAAGTCCAGCCGTTTGCGCACGCCAGCGGCATCATGCTGCTCACGCCCGACGGCCGCCTGGCGCAGTACTACTACGGCATTGAATATCTTCCGCGCGACGTACAACTGGGTCTGATCGAAGCTTCCCAGGGCAAGATTGGCAAAAATGTGGTGGACCAGCTCATGCTGTACTGCTTCCACTATGACCCCGCTCAAGGACGCTACGGAGCGGTGATTTTTAACATTTTGCGGCTCAGCGCGCTGGCCACCGTCTTGTTGCTGGGCGGATTCTTGGTCGTCATGTTCCGCCGCGACCGCTTGGCCGCAAAGCAGGGCCATTTAAGCCGTGTGAATTAGGACAGCCGAACCGAATGCAAAACTTGCCATTATTTCCGGAGCAGGCCTCAAACGTCGCAGCACATGTGGACGCGCTCTATCTGTTCCTGGTGCTGATCACCACGTTTTTCTCGCTGCTGATCGCCCTGCTCATCCTGTTCTTCATCATCAGGTACCGCAAACGCCCGGACCGGGAAGCGGTGCAGATCCACGGCTCTACCCTGCTGGAAGTTATCTGGACTGCGATTCCGCTCGGGCTTTCCATGGTCATCTTCGTGTGGGCGGCGATCCTTTACTTTCATTTGCAGACCCCGCCCGCCAACGCTTTGGAGATCTACGGCGTGGGCAAGCAGTGGATGTGGAAGTTTCAGCACCCCGGCGGCCAGCGCGAGATCAATGCCCTGCACGTTCCCACCGGGCGTCCGGTGAAAGTCACACTGATCTCGCAGGACGTGATCCACGACTTTTTTGTCCCCGCGTTCCGCGTGAAGAACGACGTGCTTCCCAACCGTTACACCTACGTGTGGTTCACGCCAACGCAAGTTGGGACCTACCACTTGTTCTGTTCGCAGTATTGCGGCACCAATCACTCCGGCATGGTGGGTGAAGTCACGGTGATGAAACCGGACGATTACGCTGAATGGCTGGCCAGCGGCAAAGCTGAAGGCTCGCTGGCGTCGCAAGGCGAGAAGCTGTTCCAAGAGTTTGGCTGCATTACCTGCCATCGTCCCGATTCCGGCGCGCGCGGCCCCAATTTGCAGGGCTTATACGGGCGTCCCGTCCGGCTGACCGACAACCGCGTCATCCTTGCCGACGACAATTACATCCGCGAGTCAATTCTGAGTCCTAATGCCAAGATCGTGTCCGGTTTCCAGCCCATCATGCCGACGTTCCAGGGCGTGGTGAGCGAAGAAGGGCTGGTCCAGATCACCGAGTACATCAAGCACATGGCCGAGCAGGAATCGCAGCCGCTGAACAACCGCACCACACCCACGCAGCTCCGCGACACGGAAGTACCGGCCATACAGCAAGAATTGCAGCAGGGGAATAAGCCGCAGGGCAAGAAGCCTAACCAATCTGGGAAAAAGCCATGAGTACCGCCGTTACCACAATCGTTAAGCCAGAGATGCCGAAGAAGCATTTCCTGAACGACAACTATGGAGTCCGTTCCTGGCTGCTGACGAAGGACCACAAGCGAATTGCGATCCTTTATCTCATTTCGATCACGTTCTTCTTCATGATCGGCGGCTTTTACGCCTCCATGATCCGCTTGCAGCTGTTGACGCCGAACGCTGAGTTGTTCCAGCGGGACACCTACAACAAGCTGTTCACCATGCATGGCGTCAACATGATCTTCTTCTTCCTGATTCCGTCGATCCCGGCGACGATTGGGAACTTCCTGATACCGCTCATGGTGGGCGCCAAAGACCTGGCGTTTCCCAAGATCAACCTGCTGAGCTGGTATCTGTATATCGCGGGCGGTTGCTTTTCGCTGGCTGCGTTGTTTTCCGGCGGCGTCGATACCGGCTGGACTTTCTATACCCCGCTCAGCTCCGGCTTTGTGCACACGCCGGTCGTCATCATGGTGTTCGGCATCCTTCTCGCCGGATTCTCCTCGATTTTTACCGGATTGAATTTCATTGTTACCGTACACCGCATGCGCGCGCCCGGCCTGAGTTGGGGACGCTTGCCGCTGTTCGTGTGGTCCAACTACGCCGCCGCGCTGATCATGATCCTGGGAACCCCGGTGGTGGCCATTACCTTAAGCTTGATGATTCTGGAGCGCGGCTTCCACATCGGAATCTTCGATCCTAAGCTGGGCGGCGACCCGGTGCTCTTCCAGCACATGTTCTGGTTCTACTCCCACCCCGCGGTGTACATCATGATTCTGCCGGGGATGGGCGTGATCAGCGAGCTCGTCCCTTGCTTTTCGCGTAAGCGGGTCTTCGGTTACACCTTTGTCGCGTTTTCGAGTATCGCCATCGCGGTCTTCGGCTTCGTGGTTTGGGCCCACCACATGTTTGTGGCCGGAATCTCCGTATACTCGGCCCTGGTGTTCTCACTGCTGAGTTTTGCTGTGGCCATCCCGTCCGCGGTGAAAGTCTTCAACTGGACCGCCACCATGTACAAAGGCTCGGTCAGCCTGGAGACGCCGATGCTCTACGCGCTCGCCTTCATCGGGCTGTTCACCATCGGCGGCTTGACGGGACTGTTTCTGGCTGCGCTGGGGCTCGACATTCACATCCACGATACCTACTTCGTGGTGGCCCACTTCCACTACGTGATGGTGGGCGGCATGGTGACGGCCTACATGGGTGGACTGCATTTCTGGTGGCCCAAGATGACGGGGCGCATGTATCCCGAAGCCACGGCCAAGCTTTCGGCCCTGATCGTGTTCATCGGCTTCAATCTCACGTTCTTCCCCCAGTTCATCCTGGGATATATGGGCATGCCCCGCCGCTACGCCGCGTACCCCCCGGAGTTTCAGGTGCTGAATGTGCTTTCCAGCGCCGGAGCGTCGATCCTTGCGGTCGGCTTCATTCTGCCGGCGATTTATTTCCTGTGGTCGCTGAAGTACGGCGAGGTCGCGGGGGACAATCCCTGGAAAGCCACGGGCCTGGAGTGGGAGACCACTTCGCCGCCCCCGACTCATAACTTCCATGAGACACCAATCGTGACGACCGAACCGTACCATTACGGAGAAGAGGAGGAAATCCCCGGTGGCCCAGCTATCCACTAGCGAGACACCGATCGCCGAGCATCATCCGGCGCAGGTTCACCACTTCGACGACATGGCCCAGCAGAAGGAAGCTTCCACCTTCGGCATGTGGGTGTTCCTGCTGACGGAAATCATGATGTTTGGTGGTTTGTTCGCCGCCTACCTGATTTACCGCCTGAAGTTTTACGATGCTTTCGTCGCCGGCAGCACCAGCATCAGCGTCAGCTGGGGTTTTGCCAATACCCTGATACTTCTGGCCAGCAGCTTCACCATGGCCATGGGGGTTTGGGCCGCGCAGAATCGTTCGCGTAAGCAGCAAGTGATGTGGCTGATTTTCACGATGATCCTGGGCGTGGCCTTCTTGGGCGTAAAGGCCAAGGAGTACTACGACAAGTACGACGAATGCCACATCCCCGGCAGCTTCATCGGCAAGCCATTCAATGCCACGGGCGGTTGCAGTATAGACAATCCCAAGCTGGGCAACATCGCGAGAGAAATGCAAGACCGTGCCCGCGAGACAAACGAGAAGATCGAACAAGACGGCAAAGCCCAGGGCTGGGATGCAGAACGGATCGAGAAGAGCAAAGTTGAAGTTCCCTCCGACGCTTTCGCCCAACAGACAGCCAGGCAGACCCAGATTTTCTTCTCGTTCTATTTCGCCATGACCGGTCTGCACGCCTTCCACATGGTGATCGGCTTGGGACTTCTTACCTGGCTCGCGCTGCGGGCATCGAAGGGAGAGTTTGACGGCCGGTACTACACGCCGATGGAGTTGGGCGGCCTGTACTGGCACTTTGTCGATATCGTGTGGATCTTCCTGTTCCCGCTGCTGTATCTGATCAGCCGGCACTCGGGAGCGCATTAGAGGAAACTATGGCCGACCACGCAACAGAACACGCACACCCGACACCTCTGTTCTACCTTTTCATCGTTGCAACGCTCATGGCGCTTACCGTGGCCACCTGGCTCATAGCCTTTGTTAACCTCGGGATCTTCAACCCCGTGGTGGCCTTGACCATCGCTGTGATCAAAGCCGTGCTGGTCATCCTGTTCTTCATGCACGTGTATTACAGCAGCCGGCTGACGAAGGTCACCGTCGGTGCAGGGTTCTTTTGGCTGCTGATCCTGATCACACTCAGCCTGCTCGACTACCTCTCGCGCAACTTGTGAGCGTCCCGCAACGGGCACTTTCAGTTCTGGATGGCTTCCACCCCTCAAAGAGACACCATCCCGAATCTTTGCGAAGCGAAGGCGAGCAGGGTGAGGGACCTGCTCCGCTTCACTCTTGCGTGAGCCAAGAAGATCTGTCGTTTGTCGCTTTTTCGGAGTGACACACCGTCTCCTCGTCAAGCGCTCTGGTGCTATCGAATTGAAGCGCTAGCCACCGAATGAATGAAGCATTGCTTTTTATGGCTTACGCGACGCATTTGCGGAGCAGGTCCCTCACCTCGCTCGCGTTCGCGCCGCGAGGATTCGGGATGATGCCAGGTGGAAGGAGAGGCATATCATGGCCGCGAATGGGCGCCTTGGGGGGGCGCGATTGACATAAGAGTAAGGCCGTCGAAGATGCCTTCGCCAGGGAGCCCTTGGGCTCTCCCCTCTATTTTTTCACCAGTTCTTCGAGGAAATCCAAGGCCCGTGGATCGTGGCTTTGACCCAGCCAGAAGATAGCTTGTTTCCGCACCGCGGGATTCGGGTTTGTCCTGGCGACGTTGATCAACAACGGCACGCCGTCGCCGTTGTGTATTTGCGATAGCGCAAACACAGCCTTCTTCTTTACTTCGGTTTCAGGATCGTTCTCGATCGCCGCCGTGATCTGCTCGGCTTCCTTGCGCCCGCCGATCTGCGCCAGCCAGAAGATCGCCTGCCCACGGACACGAGGACTGGGATCCTTGTGGGCCATATCCAGCAGATCGTCCACACCCCCGCGGTCTCTGCTTTGGGAGAACGCGAACGCAGCCTTATCGCGGATGCGGTCACTGGAATCGTTCTTGGCATACTTGCGCAGCAAGTCGAGGCCTTTCTTTCCGCGCTGCACACCCAGCCAGAATATGACTTGCTCGCGTAACCGCTCCGGTTGTCCGGGCTGGACCATCCGCTCCAGTGCCTGGTCGGCCGCCGGCGCATCATGCATGGCGATGGCCATGACCGCATTGTGCGAACTGGACTTCTTGCCATAACTCTCATCGGGATCGCCAGACATCGCCAGCGAAGTGAGAAGCTCAACGCTCTGTTCGGGCTTCACGTCTTCGAGCCACGTCAAGGGAAGCCCGGCGAAATCCAGCGGGCAGTCGGCGCTGAAGACTCGCACGCGGCCGATCTGTTTGTCGTTCACGCGCAGGAACAGAAAGGCGTAAGGCACGGGCTCGGGAGGAGTACAGTCGGTCATGGTACCCGAGAACGATCCGCCTTTGTCCGAATCCATGCGGCATCCCATGCAGCACTTGCTGCCTGCGTCGCGGAACTGGTCGAGGGAGTCAAAGCAGCACATGGTGTGCTCTTTGGCCTCCACTGGAATTCGATAGCCGATCCACGCCGGCGATGTCTCCTTAGCGACGATGGAGTTTACCGTGGTTTTCAAGTCGCCTCCGGACAGCTCCTGGACGTGAGCATTCGTGATCCTCGGCTTCTGTGCGGCCGCGAAATCAATCAGGGCGAAGACGGCAATTGCCAGTAGTGCGGATTTCAGCAGATTCTTCATGGCGTGGTCCTTATTTGTTCAGGAGTTCCATCATGTATTCGGTGATTTCCGGCGAGCTCATCATGGAGAGTCTGTGCATCCATTCCTTTCTGAGCTCAGGGTTGGTTTCCTTCCGCGCCAGCGCCACCATCTCCTTGGCCGCGCCGCGCAGAAACAATGCATGGATCACAAGCTTCTTTGTGGCCACATCGCTATGTGAGTTGTAAATATTGGTGAGGGCGGTGAGGGTTTCCGATCCTCCGACCATGCCAAGAGTATGGATCGCCGCTTCCAACAATTTGGGATCTTTCTCCGTCCCGGCGATCTCCGCCAGCCCCTGCGAATCGCCGCACAGCATCATCCCGTGGATGATTGCCTCTCGCGTTTCCACATCCGTGCTGTTCTTATACAACACGCGCAGTTCCTCCTTGCCGCCCATCATCCCGAGGTGCCGGACAGCTTCACGCTGCAATTCCGGTGACCGCTCGGTCTTCGCGACCGCCAGCACTTCCTCTTTGCAGCCGCACATGAGCCAGGCGTTAAAGACAGACTTCTTCACATCGACATTCGTGCTGGACTGATAAATCTCCTTGAGCGCGGCGCGGCTGCGGGAATTGCCGGTCATGCCGACATACTTGATGGCCCTTTTCTGCAGATCGGGATCGTTGCTGGTATTAGCCACGCTGAGCAGCACCTCTTGAGCTTTCTCGTTGCCATGAGTCGCCAGAATGAACAAGACTTTGTCTTTGTCTGTCGTGCTCATCGGCGAATTGCCCTGCAGCCACGACTTGGCGATGGCGAGGCCGCGGTCTGGATCGGAGTTCATCAGGGCCATGAACGCCTCCATCTTTTCCCCTTTGGTGGGAAGACCTTCGGGATTGGTCGTGCCGCTGAGCTCCACCTCCAACTGGTCGGCTTGTTTCTTCCAGCTACTCTGCGGATATGCCTTCCTCAGCTCCGCGATCGTGGCCAGAGCCTGGCTCTTGTTGCCGGTCTTTTTCTGAGCTTCCGCTTTGCGAAACAGCGCTGCGTCTGCCTTACGGCCGCGAAGTTGAATTACCTGGTCGAACTTAGCGATGGCCTCGTCGTAATTCCCATTTGCTAGAGCCTCGTAACCCTGGTTATAGAGGTCGTCTTCGCGCGAGTTGACTTGTTCGGGCTCGGCGAACGAAGAGGCGGGCGGGTTTTGTGCTCGCAGCTGGTGAGCCGCCGAGGGTATGACTGCAAAAGACATCACGATGAGAAGCAATCTACGATTCATTTGGTTATAGCCTCTGGCTTACGCCGGCCGAGGGTTTTTGGTCCTGGCGGCGCACACGGGAATTTACTTCCGAACCAACAACGCGAACTTTGAACAGCAAGTTGTCTGACTGAATGCGGTGCTGAATCTGTTCGAGATCGCTGGGCGAAAGCTCGGACGGACTATTGGCAATTTCCGCCAGCACGCGCCCGAGGTCGTCAAGCAAGCGGGCGATCTGCGGGTCGCCTTCGCGCTCCGCACTCAAGCGATAAAGGTGGTTCCAGTCGAGAAGCTCACGAGCTTGCTGCTGCTCGCCGGAAAGATCGAGCGGGGCCTTATCATCCGCGTTCATGATTTCTACCAGCAGCATCTGCGAGCGCTCCAGATGGCCGCCCACCGCCAGCAGCACCACGCGCTGCGGATTACCCACGTCTTTCGGAGTTTCTACGTGGCGTGAGTAATGCCCGGCGAGGAACGCGACCACAAGCAGTAGAGCCATGGCTCCTGCCATCGCCCACTTCGGCGGGGCCGCGAACCATCTGCGAATGCCGCCGCGCTTTACGGGAAGACGGTCGCGCAGCTTCAGCCAGGTCTTCTCCTCGAAGACCGGCGGCGGTTCCGGGACCTCGATTGGCTGAATACTCTCGAGCACTCGCTTAACGCGCTCGAATTCGCCGCGGCACTCGGAGCACGCCTCCAGGTGCAGGCGGGCCTCGCCTTCGCTCTCGGAGTCGCCGTAGTAATGGAGAACGATCTGCTCTTCGCTCAAATGTTTCATCGCGCTGCACTCGCAAACGGCTCAAGCTGTTGCCGCAATTTTTTCACAGCGCGAAAAATCGTATTCTTGGCCGCGCTGTTCTTTACTTTCAACGCTTGGCTGATCTCGTCCACCGAGCGGCCTTCCATGTGGCGCATGGTGAACGCCACACGTTCCACGGCCGTGAGCAGGCTCAGGGCCTCCGTCATTTTGGTCTTCATCTCAGCGCTCACGAGCAAGCGGTCGGGCCCGGGCTGCGGAGCTTCAACCTGAATCTCACGGCTGTTTTCGGGATCGGGCTCGTCGGTGATCTGATAGCTGTTTTGCATGTGTGTCTTCTTTGTGCTCAGGAAGTCGAGCGTGCGATTGACCGCAATCCGGTAAATCCATGTCGCGAAGTTCGCCCGCATCTCAAATCGCTCCAGCGCCTTGTAGGCGCGCAGAAAGGTTTCTTGGACGATCTCTTCGCTGTCCTGGGGGTTCCCGGTCATGCGATACGCCACGTGGTAGAGGGTTCGTCCATGGCGCTGTACCAGAACGCGGAACGCGTCCCGGTCGCCGGCGAGCACCTGTGCCACGATGGCTGCATCGGTGACTTCCATTCGATTAGGTTAGACCGATTTTTGACGGAGCGGTTAGGTTGAGCCGCTTTGCGGGTGTGAGCGAGGCGAGAGCCGAGCGGGAGTCCGCAGGCGAAATCCTGAGCGGAGCGCGGTCAGGCGCGGAGTCGAAGGATCAGGCATTGGAGCCGTTTTGCGGACGCTTGAACGCCGGAGAATAACGAGAGGTTTTTCGCGAAGCGTCTGTTGAGCCAGGCGCGGCTAGGTGATTGGGTTCATGGCTGGGGCGCCGTGGGCAAAGCCAGAACTTGCGAAATGAACTGCTCCTTTAGTATCTCTTCTGTTTCACCATCCGGGGTTCGAGCAAAGATGCGGTTCCCGTTCGAGTACAGAATTGAGCCGTCCCCGCAGAGGTCGAATGTCAATACGCCCGTGGCGATGCTCTCTACGGCGCCAGTAGTTGGCTTCTTCACCAGCGTCCATGACCGCGAGACTTTCCAGTTTTGCCGGTGGGGGGCAAACAAGGATTTCGCGCCACGAGCATGCAGGAGATTTTCCATGATCAGCATTTGCCGCGGATCAATGTGTCTTTGGCGCAGGTCGCCTGAACTTACCAATGTCTTGCCTGTGTAGCGCATGGTAAAGAAATTCATGAATTGAAATAACGCAAATAGCAGGCGAACAGGCATCAGGACCAGGTCCCAGATCACCCGGAAGGGGTTAAAGCTCGGTGTCAGAGATTCATGCGGCTTGCGAATGCAGTAGAGGTTGCCCAATGCGTCGAACTTCGGACCAAGATAATCGTGCTGCGCATCGCCAAGCAGAACCTCGGTAGTTCCGGAATCAATGCGGACCTTCATGATCTGGCTGGCAGAAGTGCCCACTGCCATACCGGCGCCATTCCTGGCGATACCGGCTGATTGATACAGCATTTCATGGGGTGTGCCCGGTACCCACAGGGGCGATGCATCCACAGAATCTCCCTGGGTCACATCCGACAGTTCGCCGCCATCTCCGCGCATGACTGCGATGTGCGAGCCTGCTTTGGTGCGGATGACGCACGCAATCCTGTCTTCCGACGCGCTCGCGTTCAGCTCGTTGATGCGGAAATCGGCCGTATGCAGAAGGCGCCGCTCGTTTTCGCCGCTGAGGTCAATGCTGAATACGCCGCCAATTTCTCCCGAGGCCAGAGAATAGAGAATTTCGCCGTCGCGGATACCTCGTGATACAGAATTGATGACGACAGGAAGCTCGGCTTGATCAGGATCGTCCTGGCTATCGCTCCAGGGCATTCCGCCGGACATGAAGCGCGCTCCGAATCCTTGTGTTTTCCAAGCGTTCCGCTGCCGAATCTGCTGCGCGCGATCGATCATGCTGCGGGCAAAGATGCTCTCAATCGGCTTGGCTTCCTTCCCGGGCTCCTTCAGGAAAATCCTGCCGAGTGAGATGTAGAGAAAACTTGGGAGCATGCACGAATTCTAGGTGGAAGCCAGGGGCCACTGCCACGTTACGAAAGAGTCCGTGTGGAGTCACCCGAGAGGGCCCCTATTGCCGGAGAAGCGGTGTGGGCCCACAACGCGCCTTCGCATGAGGTTGGGTACAAGGGCAATCCTTTTCTCTCTGGGGTAGAGATTCCTCCCTACGCTCGGAATATCCGGTTACGCTCGGGATTCCGTGCCGAATCTCTCGGCGGCGCGAGCCTTGGCTTTCGCTGCTTCTTCTTCGCGGTTGCGGGGCGGCGCGGAGGTCTCGAGCGAGTGGAGAAGACGGCCGGCCGCCGCAGCCACCTCATCGATCGCCGTCATGAATGCAGCCTCGTTGGCTTTGGAAGGTTTGTTGAACCCACTTACCTTGCGGACAAACTGGAGCGCCGCAGCGCGGATCTCTTCGTCAGTGACCGGCGGTTCGAAGTTGAAAAGCGTCTTGATATTTCTGCACATTGACTTGAGGGCCTCATGTTGATTGAAACATCTGGGAGTCCGGTAAGTAAAGGCCCTCTGGCAGAGGCTCCTCGCTACGCTCGGGATGTGAACAGCTCCACCGCCTGGGCCACGCGTAGCACGGTCCCTTCCTCAAAATGACGGCCCAACACCTGCAGGCCAATGGGCAGGCCGGATTGGGTGTTGCCGCACGGGACACTGATCCCCGGGACACCGGCCAAATCGCCAGTGACCGTGTAGATATCGGCCAGGTACATGGCCAGCGGGTCATCAGCTTTTTCTCCCAGCTTGAAGGCGGCGGTAGGCGCTGTGGGGGTAACAATGGCGTCCACTTTGGTGAAAGCTTCAGCGAAATCGCGAGCAATGAGCGTGCGCACTTTCTGTGCTTTCAAGTAGTAAGCATCGTAATAGCCGGCGCTGAGCGCATAAGTGCCCAGCATGATGCGGCGCTTGACCTCTGGACCGAAGCCTTGATCGCGAGTGCGGCGGTACATCTCCGCCAACGTGCGCGGCTGGGGCGACCGGTATCCGTAGCGGACGCCGTCATAACGCGCCAGGTTCGACGAGGCCTCCGCCGTGGCGATGACATAGTAAGTGGGAATGGCGTAGGGAGTGTGGGGGAGAGAAATAGGAACAACCTCGGCGCCCTCGCCTCCGAGTCTGTGGATGGCTGCCTCCACCGCCGCCCGTACTTCGGAGTCCAAGCCTTCGCCGAAATACTCCTTGGGCACGCCCAGGCGCAGACCGCGCACGGGCTTGGCCAGCTCTTGCTCATAGTCGGGAACGGGAACATCCGCCGAAGTAGAGTCGAGAGGATCACGCCCGGCGATTACGCGCAACAGGATCGCGGCGTCACGCACAGTGCGGGCGAATGGGCCGATGTGGTCCAGCGATGACGCGAAGG
>DATFQZ010000028.1:0-16881 GCA_035263765.1 Candidatus Angelobacter sp.
GGTTACCGGCCCGAAGATCCTTATGGCCGATGAGCCCACAGGCGACCTCGATAGCCGGACAGCGGAAATGGTTTTTGGTCTGGTGCAGAGGCTGCATCGTGAGCACGCGCTGACTTCCCTCGTCGTCACCCACAACCTTGATTTCGCCGGGCGCTGCGACCGGGTGCTGCGTCTGCATCAGGGACGTGTAGAGGAAATCGCCCCCGGCTCGCTTCGCAATTAGGTGGGGGCGAAGGACGTTGATTTTTGTCTGTTACGGCAGACGTTGTTGGTTTAGTCTGGCATGACGCCTTTATGATTGAGAGGCGGGCTGGGCAAAAAGGCTTCTTCCTGGAAGCGTGGTGGTTCGTACCTGGGGGAAGAGAGAGAGGCTTTCCGGTTGAGGTGAGCTGGAGGGTTTCTTGAGGTGAGGGCAACATGTTCGAGCGGTATACAGAAAAGGCGAGGCGCGTAATCTTTTTTGCGCGGTATGAAGCCAGCCAGTTCGGCTCCCCTTACATCGAGACCGAACACTTGCTCTTGGGCTTGTTGCGCGAGGACAAGGCCTTAACTAACCGGTTCCTCCGCTCTCATGCATCATCGGTCGAGTCCATCCGCAAACAGATCGAAGGACACACCACGATCCGGGAAAAGGTCTCTACCTCCGTTGATCTTCCTTTAAGTAATGAGTGCAAGCGGGTGCTGGCATACGCCGCTGAAGAAGCCGAACGGCTCAGCCATAAGCACATTGGCACTGAGCATCTGCTGCTGGGCCTGCTGCGCGAAGAGAAGTGCTTTGCCGCCGAGATCCTGCACGAGCGGGGCCTGCGACTGAGCGCCATCCGCGAGGAACTGGCACGCAGCACCCAGGAAAAAGCTCCGGCGCAGCGCAGCGGTGCGTCGCGCGAATCTTCCCTCCTGGCGGAATTTTCCCGGGACTTGACCCAAGCGGCGATGGATAGCCAACTGGATCCCCTGGTCGGCCGCGAAGGCGAAGTGGAACGTGTGGTGCAGATCCTGTGCCGCCGCACCAAGAACAATCCCGTGCTGATAGGCGAGCCGGGCGTGGGCAAGACGGCGATCGTCGAAGGCCTGGCCCAGCGCATCGCCGACGGCGACGTACCTTCCTTCCTTGCCGACAAACGCATCCTTGCGCTTGATCTATCTTTGATTGTTGCCGGGACCAAGTACCGCGGGCAGTTTGAAGAACGCTTGAAGACCATCATGAAAGAACTGATGGAGAGCCAGAACTGCATCATCTTCATTGATGAATTGCACACCCTGGTCGGCGCCGGCTCAGCGGAAGGCTCGCTTGATGCCGCCAATATCCTGAAGCCCGCGCTTTCCCGCGGCGAGATTCAGTGCATTGGCGCTACTACGCCCGGTGAGTATCGCAAATCAATTGAGAAAGACCGCTCGCTGGAACGGCGGTTCCAGGCAGTGAAGGTTCCGCCGCCGAACGAAGACCAGGCGATCAAGATCATTTACGGAATCAAGGAACGTTACGAGAAGTTCCACGCGGTGAGCTACACCGACGACGCCATCCAGTACGCGGTTTTCCACTCCAGCCGCTATATTCCGGACCGCTTTCTGCCGGACAAAGCCATCGACCTGCTCGACGAGGCGGGCGCGCGCGTGAAGCTGCGCCAGACCTCCCTGCCCGACGAGATCACCGAAGTCCAGAAGCGGATCAAGTTCATCGCTCACCGGATGGAGAACGCAATTGCCAATCACGAGTTCGAGAAGGCGCGTTTCTATTCCGATGAAGAGCGCAAAGAGCGCGAAAACCTGCGTGCCCTGCGCGAGAAATATCACCTGGACGAATCTTCCACCGGCGTCGTAAACCGCGAGGACATCGAGGAAGTGGTTAGCCGCTGGACCGGTGTGCCCATCACCTCTATTAAGGAAGAAGAGACACAGAAACTGTTGCGCGTGGAAGAGGAACTGCACAAGCGCGTCATCTCGCAGGAGAAGGCCATCAACGCGCTGGCTCGTTCGATTCGCCGCTCGCGTGCCGGCCTGAAGTCGCCCAACCGGCCGATCGGTTCGTTCCTGTTCCTGGGCCCGACGGGCGTGGGCAAGACGGAAGTCGCCCGCACGCTGGCCCAATTCCTGTTCGGCAGCGAGAAGTCGCTGATCCGCTTTGACATGTCGGAGTTCATGGAGAAACACTCGGTCAGCAAGCTGATCGGCTCGCCTCCCGGATATGTGGGTTATGAAGAAGGTGGCCAGCTCACCGAACGCGTCAAGCGGTCGCCGTACTCCGTAGTCCTGCTGGACGAAATCGAAAAGGCGCACCCGGATGTCTTCAACATCCTGTTGCAGGTACTCGAAGACGGCCAACTCACGGACGGCCTGGGTAACACGGTGGACTTCAAGAACGCAATCATCGTAATGACCTCCAACATCGGCGCCCGCTATCTGATGAAGCGCAAAGGCCTCGGCTTCCAGATAGATAAGGAAGAATCGGTCTCGGAGAAAGTTGAGGAGATGGTTCGGAACGAAGTTAAGAAGACCTTCAATCCTGAGTTCCTCAACCGCCTGGATGAAGTCATCATCTTCAACGCGCTGACCGACAGCGACCTGATCCAGATCCTCGAACTGCTGGTGCAGCAGCTCAACGGCAACCTGGCGCAGCGGCACATCACCATCACCGTTACCGAGGATGCCAAGAAGTGGGTCTTGGACAAAACGCTGGTCGACCGCAACTACGGCGCCCGTCCCTTGCGCCGCGCCTTGCAGCGGTTCATTGAAGACCCCCTGTCGGAGGCCTTGATCCAGGGAACCATTACGACGCGGCCTGCCTTCATTGAGGTTTATCTCGAGAATGACAAGTTGTTCTATCGCCAGATCGGTGAGAACGCGGAGAAAACCGAAGGTATGCTGCTCAACAGCAATTGACCATTAACCGCTTATCAAGAAGGCCGCCAGCAAGACTGGCGGCCTTTGTTTTTTGGGCAGCGGATGCGATATGGAATTGCGAGGGACGAGCCAGAGCCTGAACGTAGAGACGTGGCACCGCCACGTCTCAAATGCTGGGCGGGATGTTTGTCGTATTTCCGGCCGTCAATCCAGCTCTACCGCGAACGCGTCGTTGTCTTGAAGAGCAAGACGCGGCAGTGCCGCGTCTCTACCGGAGCGTCTTGCCGCTGGCCTAGGGTATTTGATTTAATTCTTTGCGCTACTCGCGTTTGCGCCTTTTGCCCGCAGATGGGACAATCTTCCTATGGCAAAAATCACCCTACGCACGCTTTATACCATTTTGGCCGGACTCGCGCTCCTGGGCGGCGCTCTGGCCCAGCAACCACCGGCGAAGAGCCCGACGTCAGCACCCGCCAAGACCGCGCCGGGCGCGCCTGCCAAGGCGCAGCCTGCGGCGACCAAAGCTGAGGATTCCCAGCTTCCCAACTTAAAGGACAAAGTCAGCTATGCCATCGGCATGAATTTAGGAGCGAGCTTGCGCCGTCAATCGGTGGACATCGACACGAATCTCTTCCTGCAGGGACTTAAGGACGCCTTGGGCGGTGGCAAGACCTTGATGACCGACGAAGAAGCCCGCGCAACCATGATCCAATTGCAGACTGAGCTGAGAGCCAAGCAAGAGGAAAAGCAGAAGGTGGCTGCCGAGACCAACCAGAAGGAGGGCGACGCGTTCCTGGCCGAAAACAAAACCAAGCCGGGCGTAGTCGCACTGCCCAGCGGATTGCAATACAAGATTCTCACTCCGGGAACGGGAGCCAAGCCTACGGCCGCCGACACTGTGGTTTGCAACTACAAGGGGACGCTCATCAACGGTACCGAATTTGACGCCTCAGACAAGCACGGCGGTCCTGCGACGTTTCCGGTGGGTGGTGTGATCAAAGGCTGGACTCAAGCCCTGCAACTCATGCCGGTTGGTTCCAAGTGGCAGCTCTTTATCCCTGCCGACCTAGCCTATGGTCCGAGGGGAGCCGGCCCGGATATTGGACCGGGCGCTACTCTGGTCTTCGAAGTCGAACTGCTTTCGATCAAGGAAAAGGAAAAGGAAGCACCGGCTGCGCCGGCACCAAAGCCGCAACAGTAACGATCAGAGCCGCCGGCCGAAGCCGGCGGCTCTTTTGCTAGGAAACACACGAGTCACTTTATCCGGACTTGAACGACGCAGGTAACACGCTTGCGCCCGACATTGAGAGCATTGGAGGACCCGAGGCTGGCGTGAGTCAACACGCCCAGCCAGTACGCCACTCCTAGAACCACGGTCGCGAAATTCTTCGGGGTCATGAGATTTCTCCTTCAAGAGGCATTACCGTGGCAAACTTTAAGGGCCTCGCTATTTCCAAGGCGACGATGTCAGCCCGGGCCGTCCATCCCACGCAAAACTGGCATGTGCTGGGAGACCCGGGCCGTTTTTGCCTCGCAGATCGCGTGTCCATCTGCTACCTGCGATTGCGCGGCTGCGCCGGGAGCGTAGTCGCTTCTCCGTTTTTCTGTTCGCAGGCATTCAATTGCAATTTCAGCGTCGTTAAGGCGAGCTGACAACCCTTTGGTGTTGCCGGTGTGTCGCAGATGAAGTTGCTAATCTGCTCGCGCAGGGATTGACAGGGGTCGGGCTCAGGATGCCCATAGAAGGCGACCGCAAGGACGGAGCCATCCACCGGGACATTGAAGGCCGCGCCTGGCAAGGGCCTTTTCGGCAGCTCCTGCCAGTGTTCGAAGTTGCCAAAGCCGGAGATATCCGGCAGCGCAGCGATGTGAACGGGGCCATGGCAAGTAACGACCGAGGTGGAGGGCGGTCCCGTCCAATCCTTGTTGGGCGTTACCGATGCGATCGGCGTATTGGGAATCACCTTGTGCTGGTTCAGGGCAAAGGCATACGTCGTAACGCCCGAGCATTTGCAAGGATCAGTACTGGTGCAGCTGCCACCGCCTTCCAGCAAATACCAAGCGGTAACGACCGTGGTTGAGTCTTTGGGCGTAAATGTGACGTTGCGACGTATCTCCCTCGTTCCGTCCACATCCCAGAACAGGAATTCATAGGTGGTGCCGTCCTTCGCGTAAAAATGCTCCGGAGCCGACAGCTTAATGTCTCCCTTGGGATGAAATGTACCCACGTAGAGAAGGTCGGCGTTGGATGGAAATGCCTTGTAGTTCAGCGTCATGGTCGTGGCGGCGCGGCCGAGCGCCGTACTGCCAAACAACACCAGCGCCAAGAACGAAACATGCCAACGGTGCTGCATAAATTTCTCTCCTTATAGCGAAATCGAAAGAGCGGGTGTGAAATAGCGCCGCGCGTCCCCAAGTCCCGCGCAGGGGGACGAAGGGGAAAGTTGAGCCGCTTAGCTAAACTTCCCCCTGCGAGTTCAATCTGCAGCCGGTTTACTTCCAGAACCTGGTCACATCCCGGGTTGCTTATTGATGTTTGAGACTTCCGCTGCCTTCTTCAGCTCATCGTCTGCCTGCTCCAGCAGCTGCTTGGCTTTCTGGGCGTGGCCAGCCAGGTCCCATTCGTTGGCGTTCTGCGCGTCTGTAATCCTCTCGTAGGCCTGGTGCGTAAGGCGTTGGGCTGCGGCGACATTGGGATGGCGCTTCTGATTTACATTGTCGTTATCCTTCGGTTTCTTTTGTGCAAACATCACGCCCGTCAACAACAGCGTGACGGACAGTACAACAGCAACTAACAGGTTCTTTCGCATTTCCTTAGTTCTCCTTTTTGTGAATTGAGTTAGGTTCTTCATTGTTCCTTCTCCGTACCTTTGGTTCGTCTGATCGCCACACGCCGGCGCATCCTTGGCGCCGAATTACGAAGGCTTGCAACGGTTTCCGCCGTGATGCCACTCTTCTTGCAGGCCGCCATTTTTGAGCTCCGGCTGCTTTCCCCAGGTATGGGTCTCGTGGTAGATTGCCTGCCACCGCCCCAAATGCCCTGGTGTTTCGCGTCAGACAGGTGCATCCTGCCGGGTCTGGAGTTTGAAAGTCCTTAAGAGGGGTTGAATAAGTTTTGAATCGTTTTTAAGAGCGGATATGAGCACTGTAATCAAGAACTTGCTGGAGTTCGGACCGTTCCGTGTCGATCCGGAACAACGCGTTTTGCTGCGCGGCCAGGACCCCATTCCGCTGTCCCCCAAGGCTTTTGATCTGCTCCTGGTGCTCGCCCAGCGGAGCGGCCAAGTCGTCCTGAAAGACGAACTGATGACTCTGCTGTGGCCGGACACGTTCGTCGAGGAGTCCAACCTGGGGCAGCATGTCTTCCAGCTGAGAAAAGCCCTGGGTGACCCTTCTTACATCGTCACCGTACCTGGCCGGGGCTACCGGTTCGCCCATAGAGTGCGAACCATTCCTGCCAATGACAACAACGAGGAACTTGTTCCGGAGAGTCGTTTGCAGCCGGTGATCGAGAAGGAAGAAATCGCTGTCGACCGCGCTCCTGTTTCGGCGACAAAGCATCACCGGATGCTTTTCGCAGCTCTCGTGGCAGTCGTGGTTCTTCTCGTGGCGGCCGTCGCGCTGTTCCTTTCAACGTCACCTTCGCCCAAGGTTTTGCGCGTTCGCCAGATCACCCACTCCGGCCGGGTCGCGCCATTCGGCAAAGTCCTCTCGGATGGTGCCAGGCTGTACTTCACGGAACGAAGGGGCGGCGCTCAAACCCTGGCGCAAGTTCCGGTGGCCGGTGGCGAATCAACGTCCATCAGCACCACGGTTCCTAGCCTCACGGTGTACGACATCGATCCCGAGAAAGCCAGGCTGCTGATCGGGAGTCAGGGTGCGAGGTTCGATCAGCCGCTCTGGGTAATTCCTACGACCGGAGGCGCGGCCCGCCGCGTGGGCGACATTCTTGCCTCCGAAGGCACCGTATGGTCGGCCGATGGAGACAGCATCCTGTATGGTCACGACAGCCAAATCTACAAAGTAGACGACAGCGGCGAAGCACCCGGTAAACTGCTCGCCGCACCAGGTTACGTCATCTCCCTGCGGGCCTCCCCGGACGGCAACCTCCTACGCTTCACCGTGCGCGATTCCAACACCGGCGTCCAGTCGCTGTGGGAGTCGTCGGGGGACGGCGGCAATGTCCATCCGTTCCTACCTGGCTGGAGCAAGGGGGCTCGGCACTGGGGTGAAGGAGAAAACAGCGGCGATTGGACGCCCGACGGCAGATATTTTGTATTCCGGGCGGTACACGAAGGCGTGGAGAGCTTTTGGGCAATTCGTGAAAAGCGAGGCTGGTTTCCCAGCCGCCCTGTCCAGTTGTACGCCACTCCCGATCGGCTTAGCGATCCTCGCTTCAGCCCCGACGGAAAGACGATGTTCTTTGTCAATTTTCAGGAACGGAGGGAACTGGTCCGCTATGACAGCGTCCAGAAGCTTTTTCTGCCGTATCTCGGCGGAATCCCGATCCGCCTCCTTAGCTTCTCTAAAGATGGCCAGTGGCTGGCCTATCGCAACGAAACGGACGGCACGTTGTGGCGCAGCCGCGCGGACGGAACAGAAAAACTTCAGCTTACCTTCGCTCCGATGGACGCGTACCACTCAACATGGTCGCCCGATGGCAAAGGAATCATCTTTGGTGGTCGTTTGCCAGGGCAACCGGGAAGGTTATACCGAATATCCCGCGATGGCGGGAAACCTGAAGTTTTGACCGAGGCAGACGCCACGGACGGTGAACCAAGTTGGTCTCCCGACGGCCGGTCGATCATCTTTCAACGCTGGATCCGCAACGAGACAGGAACACGGCATTCCGCTATCTACGTTTTGGAACTGAGTACGCACCAAACCCGTATGCTTGCCGGTACTCAAGACTTTGATGGAGTGCACTTGTCTCCGGATGGCAGGTATGCGGCGGCCTCGGACGAGACGCATGAGAAGGTGATGCTTTTCGATCTCAAGAGCCAGCAATGGTCGGAATTGGCGGACGGACCCGCCTACGGCTGGGGAATACGCTGGTCCTCGGACTCCCTTTACGTTTACTACCAACTTGCTGCTCAAGGCGAGGAACAGCCCATCTTTCGGGTACGTGTTAGCGATCGCAAAGTGGAACAGATCACATCCGCGCGACAGATCCTGCGCGCCGATGTGCTCGGGTATACCTTAACCGGACTCACCCCTGACGGCTCACCGGTAGCATCTCTGGTCCGCAGAAACTCGGACGTGTATGCCCTGGAACTCGATCTTCCCTAGGCTCAGGACAGAAACCGCCGCGTAGAGACATGGCATTGCCACGTCTCACCATTCATGTCTTTCGACACCGGTTGTTCTCGAAAGCAATACCGTTGGTTTGAGAGTTAGACGCGGCCGTGCCGCGTCTCTACGGCTCGTTCCTGGTAATCCCCATCGGCTTCGGAGTTCCAACATCGTCTAGCGTTTGCCTTTGAGAATTCTTTCCACTTGCCCCAGATGGTTAAGGTCATGGCCGGCAACCATGCGCACGATGTGGGCCACGCTCTCATTGCCCCGCTCCTGATGGACCCCGTAATTGTCCCACAGCGGCTTGGGGATTCTTTTCAGCAAATCCAGATTGCCCTCGCGGAGAACGGTGTACTTCTCCAGTGATTGTCTGGAATCCTGGTGCGCGTAGTCGAAAGTGTTGGCCCACACGTCCTGATCGAACGCCTGGATGGCCACCCCGTTGCTGCTCAGCGTTTGCCGCAGGCGCCAGGAGAGGACGATCTCGGCATCGGCCAGGTGGGCCAGGATCTCCGCGACGGACCACTTCCCGGGCGCAGGCCGTTGCGTCAGCTGTTTCTTGTTCTTGCCTTTGATCAGCGTGGCAAGTCTCTTCGCGGTTGCGGCCTGCTGGCGCAGTGGATCTTTGCCGTCGGAATAGCTCAATATACGTTGCGTGTACTGCTGCGGTGTCTCTGGCATGCATTTCTCCTTGGCGGGATATAGCCCAGTCAAAGATGTGCAGGCAATTTGCAGCGATGCAAAATCTTTGATCCGGCAAGCAATGCCAGCTCGTGCATGCGCTCTGGGATGCCCAGTCCGAGATCTAGCCGATTCTCACCACAGCTTTCAAGCGGCGCAAGGCCGGCGGCAGGTGAAGACGCAGCACGCGCTCTTTCTTGTGCTCATCTTCCAGCGTCAGCTCGCGTGCTTTGAGCAGATCTTCAAGGCCGATGATGCCGAGGAGTTCCGGGTCTTCCCCGCGCCGGATCACCGGAAAGCGCATCTGTCCGGTTGCGGCCATGCGGTTGACCACGAACCGCAAAGGCTCATCCGGGTAGGCCACAATGGGGTCCGGCGCAATCACGTCCACCAAGCGGACATCGTCACTTTCCTGCGAAGTGAGGTTCGCCAAGTATGCCCGGAGGTTGCTTCGCGTTACGGTTCCAACTACCCTCTTGTCTTCGTCCACCACGGGATAAAGCCGCTGCCCGCGCTCGTCGTCGTCGTGTGTAGACAGGTGGCTTACATCCGACAGCACGGCATCAGCCGGAAAAGCAGTAACATTGGTCCGCATCACGGCTTCCGCAGTGAGCGCTTCCATCGGATCCACCACATATTCCCGGCTGAGATGGTAGCCACGACGGCTGAGCTTTTCGGTGAGAATGGACCTGCTGAGAGTCAGGACGGTAAAACCGTGCGCGGCCATGCACGCGATGAGCAACGGCAGAATGGCATGATAGTCTCCGCTCAGCTCGAAAGCGAAGATCACTCCCGTCAAGGGGGACCGCATGGTTCCAGCCAGCACGGCCGCCATGCTGATCAACGGCCAGAATCCCGGGCCTTGATGAGGCAGAAAAAGAGCATCAAGGGCGCCCAGAGCGCCGCCCATCATCATCAGAGGCGCCAGCACGCCGCCTGACGTTCCTGAGCCCAGCGAGATGCCCCAAATCAAGGACTTAACCAGGAGCACGCCCAGAATCATCTGCGTCGTAGCATTGCCTCGCAGCAGGTCTGCGATCACGTCATAGCCAACGCCGAGCGCTCGGGGGTAAATCAGCCCGCCAATGCCAACTGCCAATCCACCGATGGCCGGCCACCACATCCAGTGGATTCTCTTGAGGTGGGCATAGCCGTCTTCCACACCGTACACGAGCTGCGTCAGAATCCCGGAGAGAATTCCGCTCAACAGACCGGCAAGGAGGCATCCGAAAAGGATCGACGGGCGAAGGGCAACCGGGTGTGCTGCCGTCGGGAAAATCGGCCCCGGACCGAGGAGATGGATGCGCGCCGCCTCGGCCGCGACGCTGGCCAGCACGACGGGAATAAAACTGCGTGGCTTCCATTCGAACAATAGAAGCTCCACGGACAGCAGGACTGCCGCAAAGGGTGCGGCGAAAGTCGCGGACATGCCGGCCGCCGCGCCTGCCACCAGGAGCGTTTTGCGCTCGGCCGAGGTGAGATGAAAAAACTGGGCGATGAGCGAACCAAACGCTCCGCCGGTCATGATGATCGGGCCCTCAGCTCCGAAAGGCCCGCCGGATCCCATGGCGATCGCCGCGGAGATCGGCTTGAGGACGGCGAGCTTGGGTTCCACCTTGGCGCCGCGAAGCAAGATCGCTTCCAAGGCTTCGGGGATGCCATGGCCCCGGATTTTCTCCGACCCAAAACGCGCCATCAAGCCGACGATGATGCCGCCGAGCACGGGAACAGCGATCACGAAGTAGCCCAAGTGATGACCCGCTGGCGAAACCATATCTGTGCCCAGCCGCTGAAAGAAGAACAGGTTGGTAAAGAAGCCAATCAGCCGCTGCAATGCCAAGGCGACGTAGGCGGCTCCAACCCCGATGATCACGGCCAGGCCGGAGATGGGAAGCACGCGCCAGGTTGTAGTGAAATCTCGAAGAGTTTCAAACGTGGGAATGGTATGTCGTACAGACAAGGATTCTGAGGCCCGGGTTCGTGAACTCATGGATCGGTTCTTCTCGATGCTCCTTTGTGTTGATTCCCGCCGGGCTTTCGCCTTGTCCTGTTTGCGGGGCGAGTCAGATGAAGGACGGCTCGGACCAGGGACGGGCCGCTTTCGCGAAGCTCTTCCCTGGCGGCCGCGCCCAGCTTGCGCAGCAGCGCCTCCCCTTGGGCGGTGATGGCTAAGGTCACTTGGCGGCGGTCGGTGCCGGAACGCGTCCTCCGCAGCAGACCCGCCTGCTCGCAGCGATCGGCCAACTCAACCATGCTGTTGTGATTGAGCTGCAATCGCTCCGCCAGGCGGCTGATGCTGGGCGTGTGTCCCGCGGGAAGCCCGCGTACCGCCAGAACTACCTGATACTGCTGCGGGTTCACACCCAGCTTCCTGACCTGTTCTTCCATGTTCCGCGAAAAACGGCGCAGCTGGTAGCGAAACTCCGCCAGCGCCACGTATTCTGCGTCCAAGAGGCTCCTACTCTGGCCTGCCCTCATTGTATCGCCTCACGATATATTATACAACTGCACCGGGGACCGCCGACTTTCGTGCGACGTGTCCGGTGGCCCCCCTGGCCCTTGCGTCGCCTCAGACTGGGCCCACGCGGCCCGGCAATTTCAGGGCCAGCCCTCAAATGACGCCATTATGGCCTAGAAACTGCGGTTGAGGAGCCCGTAGTGGCGCAAGCCGTCAACAGACATTTATGATCGATGGTTCTTTTAAAGTGTGAAGGAGCGCCTTTGATCCCTCGCTACACTCGCCCGGAGATGGGCCGCATCTGGAGCGACGAAAACAAGTTCCGGTGCTGGTTGCAGGTGGAGGCGGCGGCCAGCCTCACGCTGGCCGAGGCCGGCATCGTTCCCGAGGAGGCTGCGCAAGCCATTGCAAAGCGCGGCGACTTCAGCTTGAAACGCATCCAGGAGATCGAAGCTGAGGTCAAGCATGATGTGATCGCCTTCACCACCGCCGTGGCGGAGAAGGTGGGCACGGAAGCGCGCTGGCTGCACTATGGCCTGACTTCCAACGACGTGGTGGACACCGCCCAGGCGCTGCAGATCAGAGATGCCTCACGGATCATCCTTGACGGCTTGAAGAAACTTGCCGGCGCGCTGGCGCGCCGCGCGCGGGAGTTCCAGAACACACCGATGGTCGGCCGCACGCACGGGATCCACGCTGAGCCGACGACTTTTGGCCTGAAACTGGCCAATTGGTATGCGGAAACCGCACGCAACATCGCACGCTTTGAGCGATCGGCAGAAGAGATGCGCGTGGGTAAGCTTTCGGGCGCCGTTGGAACCTTCGCGCACCTGGAACCCGAGCTGGAAGAAGAGATCTGCAAGCGCCTCGGCCTGGAGGCGGCGTCGATCTCGTCGCAGGTCATCCAGCGCGACCGTCATGCCTACTACGTCGCCACGCTGGCGACGATCGCCTCCACGCTCGACATGATGGCAACTGAGATCCGTCACCTGCAGCGCACAGAGGTCCGCGAAGCCGAAGAATACTTCAGCGAAAAGCAAAAGGGTTCCTCCGCCATGCCCCATAAACGCAATCCGGTGACCTGTGAGCAGATCTCGGGTTTGGCCCGCGTCGTCAGGGCCAACACACAGGCCGCGTTTGAGAATGTAGCCCTGTGGCACGAGCGCGATATCTCGCATTCGTCGGTGGAGCGCGTCATTCTGCCCGATTCAACCATCCTGGTGGACTATCTGCTCTCGAAGACAACCAATCTCATCGACACGCTTTTCGTTTATCCCAAACGCATGTTGAAGAATCTGGAGTCCACGGGTGGCTTGGTCTTCAGCGGACAGCTGCTGCTCGATCTGGCCGAGTCCGGGATGTCTCGCGAGAGCGCTTACCGTTTGGTGCAAAAGCACGCTATGCGGGCCTGGAAGGAAGACCGCAACTTCCGTCAGTTGATCCTGAACGACCGCCAGATCACGTCAAAAGTGTCCAGGAGACGCCTGGAACAGGCGTTCAGCCTCAAGCGTCAGTTGCGGAACGTGGATAAGATTTTTGCGCGTGTGTTCGGAAAGTAAACCCTTACCGCGGATTTGCGCGGATCAACGCGGATCAACGCGGATTTTAGAGCCAGGTCAAGAAACTACCCCACACGAGACCCCATCCCGAATCCCCGACGGTGATCCCGCGAAGCGGGAGAGACGGAGAGGGTGAGGGACCTGCTCCGCGGCTGCTGCGCGTGAGCCAAGTCTGACTTCCAGTATTTGTCTGCTGAGGACTGCCTAGTTTGATTAGCGTTTATCCGCGCAAATCCGCGGTAAGGGTTTCACACAGAGATCGTGAAGGACGTTTCGGTTCGCGTTACAGGACGGTACATGGTGTCGCGCTCGACAGGCTCGCGGCCGGCTTCACGGATCAGCCGTTCGAGCTCCGCGCGACGCATGCCTTGCGGCGTGGTGGCGCCGGCGTCGTGGTAGATCTTCTCTTCGATCACGGTGCCGTCGATGTCGTCAGCGCCGAAGCGTAGGGAGATCTGCGCGATCTTGGGCGACATCATCTGCCAATAGGCCTTGATGTGCGGGAAGTTGTCCAGCACCAGGCGGCTGATCGCGATCTGCTTCAGATCCATGAAGCCGGTGGTGGTGAAGAGGTGCCGCAGTGGCGTGTTGGCAGGGTGGAAAGCCAGCGGGATGAAGGTCTGGAAGCCGTGGGTCTCATCCTGGAGCGCGCGCAAGCGGAGGAGATGGTCGGCACGGTCTTCCTCATTTTCGATGTGGCCGTATAGCATGGTCGCATTCGACTTCAGGCCAATTCTATGCGCGGTGCGCGCGGTCTCGAGCCACTGTTCGCCGTCAATTTTGTGGTCACAGATCACGCGGCGCACGCGGTCGTTGAAAATCTCCGCGCCGCCGCCAGGCAGCGAATCCAAGCCGGCCTGTTTGAGCTGACGCAAGGTTTCCTCAATCGATAGCTTGGCGCGTTTGGACAGGAAAGCGATCTCCACCATCGTGAGCGCTTTCAGGTGGACTTGCGGAAAGCGTTCCTTCAGCCCGGAGATCAGGTCCAGGTAATACTGAAACGGCAAATCGGGATGCAGGCCCCCTACGATGTGAAACTCGGTCACCGCTTCGCTGTACCCGGAGGCAGCGGTGGCAAAAGCTTCCTCCAGGGCCATGGT
Organism: Candidatus Angelobacter sp.; assembly: GCA_035263765.1. GTDB lineage: Bacteria > Acidobacteriota > Terriglobia > Terriglobales > Acidobacteriaceae > Angelobacter. The sequence continues at coordinate 13,935 of DATFQZ010000028.1, forward strand.
GTAGGCGCCGGGCGCATCCTTTTTGCGCCCGAAGGCGCACAGCCGGCACGCGGCCACGCAGACGTTCGTGGGATTGATGTGCCGGTTAACGTTGAAGTAGGTCACGTCGCCGTGCATGCGTTCGCGCACATGGTTGGCCAGCCAGCCCATGGCCAGAATGTCGGACGAACGATACAGCGCGACGGCGTCGTCAAAACTCAAGCGCTGGTGGCCAAAAACCTTGTCGCCGATGGGTAGGATACGGCGGTCTTCCGCCTGAAACTCATGCCCTGGCGCGGCTTCGCTGCGTGGATCGTGACGAAATGCGCTGGATGGAGTTGTATCCATGTACGCTTGAATCATACCGCACTCGCGCTCTGAGTTTCGAGTTACGCTGTTTTACTTAGAGGTGCCGAACGGTCTCTACCCTAGTCCCAAGAACAGTTGCAATTCGCAAGGAATTCTTAGACCTCTCCGAGTTTTTGTTGAGATATCTACCATCACACATATCGAAAATACGGTTTTTGGAACCAAGCCCTGCTCACGTGCACGGAAATTCCCTTTCAAGATGAACTTTCTTGCACTTTCGCATTCATATAAGTCCCATTCTTTCAACTTGATAGCGACTTCCTATCTTTTTCCTGCGAGCCTTCACGTGAGCCGGAACCAGAATTGCTGAACAGAGCTGCGTAGGGTGCTCGCTCAATGCACCACTACTGGGGCAAACCGGTCAGCTTTCACTCAGAAAAGTACGCCGGCTTCCTTTGCAACCCTGACTTTTTCTTGCGAGATTTTTTCCCGGATTTTCGAGGAGTGGAATCCGGTACGCGCTCGTTGGTAGACGGGCCGTAGCAAGACTGATTCAACGAGTGATTAAACAAACAGGAGAGTTACTAATGAATCGCAATCGATTTTTATTGGCTGCGGTGATCGGCCTGATGATGCTGAGCTGCGTCAACGTGTGGGGACAGGTGACAGCAGTCGCCACTGTCCAAGGCACGGTCTTTGACAAGACGCACGCCGTGATCAAGAATGCCGAAGTCACCATCACCAACAAAGATACCGGCGCCAGCCGCAGCGCGCAGAGCAACGAGTTCGGCGAATATCGTTTTGAGGCCATGGCCGCGGGACACTACAGCCTCAAAGTGAAAGTCACGGGCTTTTCCGCGGCTGAGGCCAAAGACGTTGAGGTCTTGGTAGGCAGAACAACTACCCAGGACTTCAATCTCACCCCAGGCGCAGTAACAGAAACCGTTGAGGTAACAACGTCGGCGCCCTTGGTGGACATAGCCAAGATGGACGTAAGCACCAACATCACGCCGCAGCAGATCACCGACCTGCCGCTGATTGGCCGCGACATTGCCGATCTGGCGTATCTTTCTCCCGGTGTTAAAGCGGCGGATTCTTACGATCCCACCAAAAACCGCTATTCCATCCTGTCCGTCGATGGTGACGGTGGACGCAACGTCAACGTAACCGTCAACGGCATCGACAACAAAGACAACACGGTGGGCGGCCCTGTCATGCAGCTACCGGCAGAGGCGGTGCAGGAATTCCAAATCTCCACGCAGCGGTTCTCGGCAGTGAACGGCCGCTCCGCGGGTGCCGCGATCAACGTGATCACCAAGTCCGGATCGAACAGCTTCCACGGTTCGGGGTTTGGTTTCTTCCGCGACCAGGCCCTCAATGCCGATCAGAAAGTAGCCAATGGGGACGGGACTACTTCCCCCGCCAATCCGCCTTATTCACGCCAGTGGTTCGGCGGCTCGGTTGGCGGACCAATCAAGAAGGACAAGGTTTTTGGCTTCTTCGCCTACGAACGGCAGCGCGAGCACACCTCGCTTGCCGAATCACCCACGGCATTTTCGGAACTGTCACTGGTTACCGCCTTGGGCGCACAGCCTGCTACAACCATTCCAACGCCGTTCTTTGAGAACCGCCTGAACGGGCGCATGGACTGGACCATCAATCCCAAGCATTCGGCATATCTCTCCGTGACCACCCAGGCCAACAACAGCCTGAATGATCAGAGCAACGGGCTCTTTGATTTGACGGAAGGAAACTTCACCAAGAACCATCTGCAGGTTGCCAATCTGACCGTTAACTCATCCCTTACCCCAACCCTGATCAATCAGTTCACGGCCGGTTTCCAGTACTGGAACAACCTCATCGACAGCACCACGAAGGTGCCGCTCTTCACTTTCCCATTCGGCGCAACCACTATCCAATTCGGAACCAACACCAACGTGCCGCAGAACTCGATCCAGCGCAAATACCAATTCAAGGATGACGTTACCAAGACCATGGGCCGTCACACCTTCAGGACGGGTATTGATTACATCTACACCCCGTTCATGGGCGGATTCTTCGAGTTCAACCCAACGTTGGAGATCGACTTCAACAAACTGCCCAGCCAGATCCTGGCGGGGGGCGGATTTTCGCAGCCCGGCTGGGTCTCAGGCATGAGCATTGCGGTGGGTGACCCCACGTTCATTATCAAAGACGCGAAGCAGCTTGGCCTTTACTTCCAGGACGATTGGAAGTTCAACCAGCGCCTGACCCTCAACCTTGGCCTTCGCTACGATAAGGACTTCGATTTTGTCGGTGGGTCTGACATCGCTGGAAGCCGCACCTTCCAGGAATTGCAGGCGGCCGCACCGTTCAGTCCGTTGGCGGCATCCCTGGTGGCAAAGAAGGCGACCGATTACAGCAAAGGGTTCAGCCCGCGCGTCGGCTTCGCTTATGACCTCACGGGGAACGGCAACCACGTGCTGCGTGGCGGCTTTGGCATGTATTACGACAATACCTTCCAGAACATCCCACTGTTCATGGAGCAGCAGGCGAACCCGACTATCTTCCAGACGGCGTTCTCAGTCAGTGCTAGCAACGGCGATACCGTGCCCGGAACAGGTATCCTGGTGAGCAACTGGCATATCGGCAATCCGCTGCCGGTAATTCCGCCGCCTCA
>DATFQZ010000029.1:0-5606 GCA_035263765.1 Candidatus Angelobacter sp.
GATCTCCCTGATTCAACGCTTCGTGCTCTTTCTCGGCCACCCAACGTACGCTCTGACCGTGGTTGTCTTCTTGCTCCTTCTCTCGAGCGGCGCTGGGAGCGTGGCGGCCCAGCGCCGGCTCTCGGCAAGTTCGAGGCTGGAGCACGTGCTAGTGCTGATCGCAGGGTTGATCCTTTTCACCGTTCTGGCCTTGCCGGCGATGCTTTCCGCGGGGATCGGCCTGCCTTTCGCCGTCAAGCTCATCATCAGCGCTGCCGTGCTCATGCCGCTGGGATTCTTCATGGGCATGCCTTTCCCGACCGGCCTGCGCCGTGTGCCAACCGTGGAGTGGGCCTGGGCCTTAAACGCAGCAGCCAGCGTGCTGGGGTCGGTGATGGCCATGGTAATCGCCATCCACTTTGGCCTGACAGTCACACTGGTTTGCGCCGCTGCGGCCTACCTTATAGCGGCAGCCTGCTCCGGGAGCTTGCGTCCCGAGAGCGAGGCACGGGTCGCTACCGTTTAAGCTCGTTCCCAACCGAGTAGCCGGTTGGAGGTCAGTTTGACTCTCGACCGTCGTAACTTAGAGACTTAGGGTGTTTCTGCTATGATTTTTACCCTAGGACTACACGCCATTGCCCAGTCAACAGCAGCTCAGGTGGTCCCAGCTTAAAGTTGGCATCACGGTCATCGTCGCCACCGTGACGCTGGCCACCCTAATCTTTCTAATGAGCGGCACCACCGGTCTTTTCACCAGCAAATTTACGTTAATTACCTATTTTGAAGATGCGGAGGGACTGCGCTCCGGCCAGCCCGTGCATTTTCAAGGTGTTCCCATCGGCAATGTGGAAAGCGTGCAGGTCGTTTTGGGCAGGGAAACCGCGCCAGTTAAGGTAGTGATGCGCGTCAAGAAGAAGTATCAGCCGCTGATCCGTGAGGACGCGAGGGCAGCAGTCCAGACCATAGGACTACTGGGGGAATCGGTTGTGAACATCGACGGCAGTCGCGCCACGGGCCCGCAGGCAAAAGACGGAGGGGAGCTGCTAGGCGTCAATGCTCCAGGCATATCTGAAGTTGCGAAAGCCAGCAATACGACTTTGCAGAACCTGGACATACTCATCAAGCGCATGGACCGGATAGTAGCCGAGGTCGAGACCGGCAAAGGCACGCTGCACGGATTCCTGTACGATCCAACGTTTCTCAATAAGGCCAATGGCGTCCTTGACCAGGCAAAAACTATGTTGAACGACGTGAACAGCGGCAAAGGGACAATCGGCAAACTGTTCAGCGATGAGACTTTGTATCGCAAAGCCGAAGAAGCCGTGACCAAGATCGATAACATTGTCGATCAGGTCGATAAAGGCCAAGGCCCGCTGGGCAAGCTCCTGCACGATGATACTTGGTACAACAACGTGAACCAGACCCTCGCCAAGACCAATAAGTTGATGGACGACGTGAACGCCGGCCACGGCACTCTAGGGAAGCTTGCCAAAGACGAGGAACTAGCCCGGAAAATCGAGAACACCATCACCAAGCTGTCCGCGATTTCCGACCGTCTGGAGCGCGGCGAAGGCAGTGCCGGGAAGTTTCTGCGCGATCCGTCCCTGTACAACAATTCCGATCAGCTATTGGTTGAAACCCGCGGCCTGATCAAAGCGGTTCGCGAGAACCCTAAGAAATACCTGACCATCCACCTCAAGGTTTTCTAGGGCGCCGGCTATCGAATCCGGCGCCTGCCCGTCTATGATTGGTTTGTGCATCTACAGCCGAGCGCGCTGCTGTAACCTGCGCCGCGACTTTACTTTTTCGAGGCAATTCAATATGTGCATCTTTCGTCTCCTGACCGTGACCTTGCTTCTAACCGGCATGGCTGCCGCGCAAACTGCAGGCGACAAGAAGGAAGCTGAGCCCAAGCAGATTCCCAGCCTTGACGTCAGCGGGCTCGACAAGAGCGCTGATCCGTGCGTGGATTTCTACCAGTACGCGTGCGGCGGCTGGATGAAAAACGATCCCATCCCGGCCGACCAGGCGTCCTGGGGCCGCTTCAACGAACTGGCGGAGCGAAACCGGGTCGTACTGCGCGAGATCTTGGAGAACGCGGCCAAAGCAACGAACCGCACCCCCAATGAGCAGAAGATCGGCGACTATTACGCTGCCTGCATGAACGAGGATGCCATCAACAAGAAGGGGCTCGCTCCCTTGCAGCCGGCGATGGACCGCATCGATTCGATCAAAGACAAAAGCCAGCTTTCCGACCTGATCGCGCACCTGCACGGTCACGGGATCAACGTGCTGTTTGACTTTGGCTCAGGCGCGGACTTCAAGAATGCCAAGCAAGTAATCGCCCAGGCCGATCAGGGCGGCCTCTCACTGCCCGACCGCGATTATTACTTGAAAGACGATGCAAAATCCGTCGAATTGCGTAAGCAGTATCTCGAGCACGTCACCAACATGTTCAAGCTCCTGGGTGACTCGCCGGAGAAAGCTGCCGCCAACGCCAACGCGGTAATGACCATTGAGACCGCTCTCGCCAAAGGTTCCATGGACCGCGTGGAACGGCGCGATCCGGAGAAGATCTATCACAAGCTCTCGACCCAGGAGTGGCAGGCACTGACGCCTTCGCTGAGCTGGCCGAAGTACCTGACCGCGATGGGTGCGCCCAGTTTCACAGGTCTCAACGTGGCGACGCCCGACTTCTTCAAGGCGCTCGACGCTGAGCTGAAAAATACGACCCTTGATGATCTGAAGACCTACTTCCGCTGGCATTTGATTCACTCGCAGGTACAGTTTCTGCCGAAAGCATTCGTCGACGAGAACTTCAACTTCTTCGGAAAGACACTGACCGGCGCCAAGGAACTGCGCGCCCGGTGGAAGAGGTGCGTCTCCGCAGTGGACGGCGATCTGGGCGAAGCTCTGGGACAAGTTTATGTAGAGAAGCACTTCCCGCCTGAGGCCAAGGCCCGCACTCTGAAGATGGTGGAGGCCCTGGAAAATTCGCTGCGCCGGGACATTCAAGGTCTGGACTGGATGTCGGACGCGACCAAGAAGCAGGCATTGGTCAAGCTACAGGCCATCCAGAACAAGATCGGATATCCCAACAAGTGGCGCGACTACAGCACACTCAAGATCCTCCCCGACGACGCCCTGGGCAACTCTCTGCGCGCCAACGCCTATGAAGTTCGCCGCGAACTCAACAAGATTGGCAAGCCCTTGGACAAGCAGGAATGGCTGATGACGCCGCCGACAGTCAACGCTTATTACGAACCTACGGAGAACAACATCAACTTTCCGGCAGGAATTCTGCAGCCGCCATTCTATGACTTCAAAGCCGACGATGCTTTGAACTTTGGCGGCATCGGCGCGGTCATCGGCCACGAACTGACCCACGGCTTTGACGATCAGGGCGCTCAGTTCGACGCCCAAGGAAATCTCAACAGCTGGTGGACTCCCGAAGACGAAAAGAAATTCAAGGAACGCACGCAGTGCCTGGTGGACGAGTACGACGGCTTTGTCGCCGTCGACGACGTGCACGTGCGCGGCAAATTGACGCTGGGCGAGAACACCGCCGATAACGGCGGGTTGCGCATCGCCGACATGGCCTTGATGGACACTCTGGCCAAATCAGGAAAACCGGCGGAAAAGATCAATGGCTTCACTCCGGAGCAGCGGCTCTTCCTGGGCTGGGGCCAAGTGTGGTGCCAGAACCAAACCGACGAGTTTGCCCGCCTGATGGCGCTTAACAACGAGCATTCGCCGGGCCGTTTTCGTGTGAACGGCGTGGTCTCGAACATGCCCGAGTTTCAGAAGGCGTGGGGCTGCAAAGCCGGCCAACCCATGGTGCGGCAGAACGCGTGCCATGTGTGGTGAAAAAAGCCATTAGCCGTTAGCCCTTAGCCTTGAGTCAGCGGAGCGGTACAGTTTGGCGCGGGCTGGATTTGTACGCATCAAAAGTAAATTCGGCGACTGTCATTCTGAGCGCGAAGCGCGAAGAATCCCGAGGATCTTCCCCGTTGCAAGGCAGCGTGGGATTCTTCACCCGCTGAGGCGGGTTCAGAATGACAAGGGTACCTGCTTTATCGCCCGTAAAAAATCAAACCTGCACCACTACCTTAGTCAGGTAGCCTATCGTGCCAGCTAGCAGCATTATTGAGTTCTATGGCTCGCACCATATTCTATTTCGGCTTGATGCCGGAAATACCGGCGTGCGCTACAGGGCAAAGGAAATCCCCGGCATCAATGGGCAAATCTTTCATATTCCAGGCTTTACAAAGAATACGATTCAGGTGACAGTGGGATTCGGATTCCGATTCTAGGAAAGGTCTCTCGACATCAGGCTAAAACAACCGTGCTCTCCGCCTGTTCAATGCCCGTGATACGACGACCGCACCAGCGGACCTCCCTCGCCTGACCTCAACGTCGTACAGCTAAGAGCTAAAGGCTAAGTGCTAACGGCTGATTAACTCGCAAAACCGGCGGGCGGGATACCCAGCTTACGACGCAACGCGCTTACGCTTAAATCGAGCAGCGCAGCATACGGCTCAGACTCGCGGTAAAGTGTATGTTGCCCGCGTGCGGAGCGAAATGCGCGCCATACCCTGCGCGGCGATAGGAACACGCCTATGACTACTCCCCATCCGTTGAGCCAATAGGTAATGAACGAATTGCAGCCGGCCCGCAGCTCCCAGGCTCCGACCTCCGCCTCGCCGACCCAATTGGTTCCGTACCCGGTAAGTATGTGATGGAAGTCGTGCAGCGGCAGGGCCCGCTTGCGCGCGGCCGTGCTGGGGAAGGTGAAGGGGATGCCCGCCAGCTTGATGGTGAAAGTGGAGGCCGAGTAATGGTCCATACTGAAGCCGTTTTGCTTGAAGTAGAGGTCTCGCGCCTCGCGCATCGAGAGGGAGGAGATATCTGTTGACGTCATGGCTTGCACCCCGGGGACCAGCGGCGATGTCGAGAAGAAGCCATTTGGCGGGTAGCCTTTGGCGCTTAGCGTTTAGCTGTGCGACGTTGCGGCTATGCGAGACTTGCGTGGCTAAAGGCTAATGGCTAAGTGCTAAGGGCCGACTATTGCGGCGAGCTGATGGTGACCAATCCGGTGCTTTCCGCCTGCTCGTGAGCGTGATACGACGATCGCACCAGAGGGCCGGATTCCACGTGGCGGAAGCCCATCTGCAACGCCTCGCGCTTCATGAACGCGAATTCGTCGGGAGTGTAGTAACGCGCGATGGGCAAGTGGTCTTTCGAGGGACGCAGGTATTGCCCGATGGTCAGAATATCGACCTTGCGCGCGGCCAGGTCGCGGAAAACCTCGAGCAGTTCGTCCATGGTCTCGCCCAGGCCCACCATCACGCCGGTCTTCGATACCATTGCCGGCGCAAAGCGCTTGACGTTCGCAAGCAAGTCCAGCGTCCGGTGGTAGCGCGCTCCCGAGCGGACCGCGCGATACAGCCGCGGGACTGTCTCCGTGTTATGGTTGAGCACTTCGGGCCTGGCCTCGATCACGATCTTGAGGCAATCTTCACGACCCTGGAAATCCGGGATCAAAACTTCGACCTGGCAGCCCGCTGCCTGGCGGCGAATCTCGCGAATGGTCTCGGCAAAGATCCTGGCGCCGCCAACGTTGTCGT
>DATFQZ010000030.1:0-2944 GCA_035263765.1 Candidatus Angelobacter sp.
ACTCGTCTCAGCAAAACAAAAAGCGCAAGAGCTTACCCGCTCGTGCGCCGCCGGAACTATTGTTTTCATAATTACTTTAGAGCACAGTCCCTGTGGAAATCAATCAGAGTCCCTACTTAGGGCGTCTGCTGGGGGTCCTTGTATTTCTGTTTGAAGTGTCATTCCGATCCCGCGAAGCGGGAGGGGAATCGGCTCTGCTACATCCGCGGCGCAGCAGCGGAGCAGATCCCTCACCCTACGCTACGCTCCGGGATTCGGGATGACACGACCGCGGGAGCGTCTTGAAGTTACGCGTGTTAGCTACGCGTCGACGGTGTTCTTCTCAGGGCAAAGAATTTCTTCTCCTGAAGAAAGTCGCGGACCACAACCGCCACATCCTTCTTTTCGCCGTCGATGGCGTAGTTCAGCCGCCGCATATCCTGGGCGCTGAGGCGTCCGGTGAGTCGATGCATAGCGCCGGCGACTTCAGGAGAAGTTTGCAGGCATTCCGGGCGGACGATGGGCACGGCGTCGTAAGGCGGGAAATAATAAAGATCGTCTTCCAGAACGACAAGGTCGCGCGCGGCGATCAATCCGTCAGTGTTGGCCGCGGCGATCAGATCGACCTGCTGGTTTTCAAGCGCCCGGTACATCAGCCCCAGATCCATGACGCGCGGAGCTTCGGCGAAGTTCAAGCCATACCTGGCAACCAGGCCGCGATAACCGTCCGGACGCTCCAGGAATTCGTAACCCACGCCCATCCGCAAACGCGAGGCAACTGGAGCGAGCTGCGAGAGCTTGGTCACACCCAGGCGGCGGGAATCGGGGCCGCGCATGACGATGGCAAAACTGTTGTCGAAGCCGAGCGGCGGCAGCACTTCCAGGTTGAAGCGGCGAGCGTATTCGCGTTTCACCAGGTCAAAGACCTTCTCATGATCGGAGAAGGGTTTTTCTTTCAGAACGGCAGCGAGCGCCGTGCCGGTGTATTCCACATACATGTCGATGCGCCCGGCCAGCAGCGCCTGGTGGCATATGTAAGTTCCCGCGAGATAGAAGCGGCGAACCACACCGTGTGGGGCTACGGGCTCTAGATACTGCGCCAGCAGTTCGCCCAAGATCAGCTGCTCGGTGAAATTTTTGGAGCCGATCGTCGTGCCGCTCATCCGCGGCCTGCATCCGGCCGCGAGCAGCGCCATGCCCGCGAGGAATTTGCGCCGATCTATCATCTTGTTAATGATGCACTCGCACCCGCACCAGGAGGCGCTGCAGCAGCCCAAGCAAAGCGTAGGCGGTGAGGGCCATCAGTGCGGCGGGAATGGCGCCGGCCAGGATGACGCGATTATCGACCATGGCCAGCCCGCGAAAGATGTACTCGCCCAGGCCGCCGGCGCCGATGGCGGCGGCGATCGTGGCCAAACCCACCGTTGCCACGGTGGCCACGCGAATCCCGGCGACGATCACGTTCGAGGCCAGCGGCAGCTCGACGTGCCACAGAAGCTGCCGGCGTGTAAGCCCCATGGCAATGGCGGCTTCTCGAACCGGTGGATCTACTCCGGTGATACCGACATAAGTGTTCTGAATGATCGGCAGCAAAGCGTAGAGCGTGAGCGCGAAGATGGCCAGCCGGTCGGCACGAGCACCCAGCCAGGGCAGAGGCAGCAAAAGACCGAACAACGCCAGGCTGGGCACCGTCTGGATCACGCTGTTGACGCCCAGCACAAGGTTTTTCCATCCGGGCCTTCGCGTTAAAAGAATTCCCACCGGCACGCCGATGGCAATCGCCAGCAGCATCGAGATCCCGACCAGCCAAAGATGTTCGCCGGCCGATGTGAGAATCTCTTTCTTGTGATTGAGCATTAAATCGAGCATAAGCCATCCTCAGGGTTGAAAAGCCTGCTGCATGGTTCGGAATGCTTCGACATAGGGTTTCACCGCGGCATCGTTTGCGGAGAGAAACTCACGCGGCGCGTAAACGCCGCGCAGCGAGCCGGAAGCCATCAGCGCGATACGGTTGCCGAGCAGGAGCGCCTCGCTCACGTCGTGAGTCACAAAGACCACCGTCTTGTTCAGCCGCTGCTGGAGTTGCTTGAATTCCTTTTGCAGTTCGGCGCGAGTGATGGGATCAAGCGCACCGAACGGTTCATCCATAAGAAGGATGGGCGGATCGGCGGCCAGGGCCCGCGCCAGCCCCACACGCTGCCTTTGCCCTCCGGAGAGCTGGTCAGGGTAGCGCTCGCCAAATTCCCCGGGCGGCAGCCCCACCATCTGCAGCACTTCTTCCACGCGCGTCTTGATGCGTGGCCGCTCCCACTTTTCAAGAGTGGGAACCAGCGCTACGTTCTTCCACACGGTGTAATGAGGAAACAGCCCGCCTTCCTGGATGGCGTAACCGATGTGCCGCCGCAGCCGGATGGGGTCCCAGTCTTCGGCGGCGCGACCGTCGATCGAAAGACGGCCGGCACTGGGCGTAAGCAAGCGGTTGATGAGTTTGAGAGAAGTAGTCTTGCCGGAGCCACTGGGCCCCAGCAACATGAGGATTTCTCCGCGCCGGACGCTCAAAGTGAGGTCGGAGAGCAGCACGCGATTCTCAGCTGTCCGGAACTCGACGTTGACGAATTCAATTGCTGGTGAGTCGCTCATCGCCGGCGTAACGCTTTGAACCTCGGTCGATGGAATTACCAACTTGTCCCGTCCTGCATCAGCCAGCGGTGCAGCCTGGCGGACTGGTTCAGCCTAGCAGACAATGCCCCCGATTAGCGACTCAGATGCGACGCGGTATGTCGCGGAGGTTGTTCTTAGGAATGACGGGTTACTTCCCCGCTAAAAGCGGGTTCCCTTTCGGCGGCACGCCAGCGCCAGATGTTGTATAGATAAATGCCGATGCAGAACAGGTTGGCCGGCACGAAGCCCCACTGGGATGTACGCAGGCCGATCAGACTGATGATCACGCTGTTCGCTCCCGCCA
>DATFQZ010000031.1:0-8080 GCA_035263765.1 Candidatus Angelobacter sp.
CCGCCTCCGCCTATGAAAAAGACGGTAGCGTCACCAACACCGCCGGCGAAATCCAGTTGCTGCGCAAGGCCGCCGAAGTGATGGGCACGCGCAGCGACTTCGACCTGCTGCGCATCCTTTCCCACCAGCTCGAGCGCCTCGGCCTGGGCAAGGCCTTCCACTGCAAAACCCCCGCCGCGGTTTTCGAGGAAATACGCAAGACCGTGCCGGGCTACGACGTGCATCCCGCAGGCCTGCTTACGGGCGGCGCCGAACCCACAAAGGTCGCCTCCGCTCGCAATGGCCACGGCGCATACGACGTGCCCGTCCAAGCGATCCGTCCGGCCAACGACAATCTCTTTTCCAGCGGCACCCTGGGCCGCTTCTGTACCACTATGCAATCTTTGCCGGAGGCTGAAGCCAAGCCGTGAACGCCATCTTTGCCCAATACGGATTCCTCATCGTCGCGATCGTGAAGATCATTCTTCTGGTCTTAATCGTTCTCACTGCCGATGCCTATCTCACCTGGCTGGAGCGTAAGGTCATCGGGCACATTCAAGCCCGCTGGGGACCCTATCGCGTCGGCCCGCACGGCTTACTGCAACCCCTCGCGGACGGCATCAAATTCATTCTGAAAGAAGACCCCCTGCCCGAGGGCGTGGACAAGAAGGCCTATTTCTTTGCGCCCTTCTTGACCCTCATGCTCGCCCTTACTTCCCTTGCCGTGATTCCCTTCGGGCCGGACATTACCGTCTTCGGTTACCGGACAAACTTCGGGATCGCCGACATCAATATCAGCCTGCTGGCTCTTTTTGCCATCACCGCCCTCAGCGTTTACGGCATCGCGCTGGCCGGATGGGGCTCAAACAACAAATATTCGCTACTCGGCGGCCTGCGCAGTTCTGCACAGATGATCAGCTACGAACTAGCCATGACCCTTTCCGTTGTGGGCGTGCTGCTCATCGCAGGAACCTTGAGCCTCAAAGAGATCGTCGAGCAACAAGCCAACGGCAACCTCGGCTTGCTCGGCTGGAATATCATCGGCTTTAGCAAGGATCACGCTGGTTTGACGCAGATCATCGGCTGCTTCTGCTTCTTTATGGCCGCCATCGCGGAAACCAATCGCGTGCCCTTCGACTTGCCGGAAGCCGAATCCGAACTGGTCGCGGGTTATCACACCGAATATGCCTCTATGAAATTCGCCATGTTCTTCATCGGCGAATACACGGCCATGATTACCGTTTCCTGCCTCTCCACGATTCTTTTCTTCGGCGGATGGCTCTCACCCTTCCCTGCCTCCTGGACTCTGACGCACTATGTGCCTTCGGTTATCCTGGTCCCGCTCGGGCTCTGGGTGTTTTTTGATGGCATTCGCTATGAGACCATTTTCGGCCGTATCGTTCTTCCCGGCATCGGCAGCGTCCTGACCCTTCTAGGCCTTGGGCTGTTCGCCGCTCCGGCCATAAACGAGTTGATTCAGGGGCCGTTCTGGTTCTTTGTCAAGGTTTTCGCGGTGCTGTTCTTCTATATCTGGATGCGCGGCACGCTGCCCCGTTTCCGCTACGACCAGTTGATGGATTTCGGCTGGAAGATTCTGCTGCCGGTTTCCATCGCCAATGTGGTGCTCACCAGCGCCTTTATTCTCTGGAGAATGCAGGGATGAGTGCTGCCTTACTGATCTTTTTTGTGTTGGCCGGCCTCGCGGTTTTAGGAGCCGTGGCCCTGATTCTGCAAAGCCATCCCATTCACAGCGCGCTTTCGCTGATCCTGGTGATGCTGTCGCTCGCCGGGCTGTACCTGCTGATGGGCGCGGAGTTCGTCGCTGCGGTGCAGATCATCGTCTATGGCGGCGCGGTAATGGTGCTTTTCGTCTTCGTCATCATGTTGCTGAACGCGGGCGAAGAGGAGCGCACCAACTTCTCGAAACTGGCGACCTTTGCCGGTGTTCCCCTAGCCCTGGCCCTCGGCGGTGTTATTGCCGCGGCCATCGCGCGTTCCAGCGGCCACCTCCCTGCACCGGCCGCGAATGGCGCGCTGACTCCCACACGCGAACTTTCGAAGCTCCTTTTTTCCGAATTTGTGTATCCCTTTGAGCTCACTTCGTTCCTGATCCTGGTGGCCATCATCGGCGCCATCGTCCTGGCGCAGCGGGAGAACTGACATGGTGCCCACGAACTACTATCTGATTCTGAGCGCTATTTTGTTTGGCCTGGGAGTCCTCGCGTTCGTCTTCAAACGCAACATCATCACCATCTTCATGGCCATCGAACTGATGCTTAATGCCGTGAACCTGGCGTTTGTGGCTTTCAGCCAGGCACTGGGTAAAACCGATGGCGAAGTCTTTGTTTTGTTTGTAATCGTGGTCGCGGCGGCGGAAGCGGCCGTGGGCCTGGGCATCATCATTCTTACGGCGCGTAACCGGCGTTCCCTGAACGTCGAGCGCGTGGATCTGCTGAAACTCTAATGCCAAGACCGATACTTGAAAATCTCTGGATTATTCCGCTGTTGCCCCTGCTGGGCTCCGCCATCAACGGCCTTTTGGGCAGCAAGTGGTCGAAAACGCTGGTCAACACGGTCGCTCTGGGCTCTACGGGCCTCTCGTTCGCCTGCGCACTCGAAGCCGTGCGTGAATTCCTCGCCGGAGGCAGCCAGGTGTTCCGCAAGGAATTCTTCGACTGGCTCGTCGCGGGAAACTTTCGCGCGGGCTTTGATCTGCAGCTCGACGAGCTCACTGTCGTGATGCTCCTGGTGGTCACCGGCGTCGGTTTCCTGATCCATATCTATTCCACGGGTTACATGGCGCACGAAGAGGGCTACTACCGCTTTTTCTCCTACTTGAACCTCTTCATGTTCTTCATGCTCATCCTGGTCCTGGCTGCCAACTACGCGCTCCTTTTCGTAGGCTGGGAAGGCGTGGGCCTGTGCAGCTACCTGCTGATTGGCTTCTATTTCCTTAGAAAATCGGCCACCGATGCCGGAAACAAGGCGTTTATCGTTAACCGCATCGGCGACTTCGGCTTCATGCTCGGGATGTTCCTGCTCTTTCGGACGTTCCATTCGCTTGATTTCAGCACCGTATTCGCCGCTGCTTCGAAGCCGGATGTCGCCATTGAGCCTCTGGGCAGCTTCGGCACGATTACCATCGCGTGTCTGCTCCTCTTTGTCGGTGCCACCGGCAAATCCGCGCAGCTTCCCTTATATGTCTGGCTGCCCGACGCCATGGAAGGCCCCACGCCGGTCAGCGCCTTGATTCACGCGGCCACCATGGTGACTGCCGGCGTGTACATGGTTGCGCGTTCCCATGTACTGTTCACCCACGCGCCCACCGCGATGTACGTCGTCGCGATTGTCGGCTGCGCAACGGCCTTCTTTGCCGCCACCATCGGCCTGGTCCAGTCGGATATCAAGAAAGTTCTCGCGTATTCCACCGTCAGCCAGCTGGGTTACATGTTCCTCGCCTGTGGCGTCGGCGCATTCGGCGCGGGCATTTTCCACCTGATGACGCACGCCTTCTTCAAGGCCCTACTCTTCCTTTCTGCAGGTAGCGTGATTCACGCGGTTGGCGGCAATCAGGACATGTGGGAGATGGGCGGCCTGAGCAAGAAGATCAAAATCACCTACCGGTGCATGCTCTGCGGCACCATCGCCATCGCCGGCTTTCCTCCCTTCGCGGCGTTCTTTTCGAAAGATTCGATTCTCTTCGCTGCCTACAAATACGAAACAAACGGCAAGGCTCTCTACGCGGTCGGCCTGTTCGCCGCCATCCTTACCTCCTTCTACATGTTTCGCCTCATCTGGCTCACATTTAGAGGCGAGCCGCGCTACGACGAGCATAAGGTTCACGTCCACGAGTCGCCGTTCAATATGACCGTGCCGCTGATGATTCTCGCCGTGCTTTCGCTGGTCGGTGGCTGGGTCGCAGCCCCCGCGCTCTGGGGCGGCAAGGATTACTTCGCCGAGTTCCTCTCTCCGGTGTTCGGCACGGGTGAAGCCGCGGGGGGCGCAGAAGCGGCTGCTTCGCTCGAGCACATTCTTTCCGGGGTTGCCGTTGTGGCCGCCGCCCTTGGTCTCGCGGTCGCCATGTGGATGTACAACAAGAAAGTTTCGCGCGGCACATCGGAAGGCCTCCACAAACTCCTCTACAACAAGTACTACGTGGATGAACTCTATTTCGGCGCGGTGGTCAACCCGCTCATCTGGCTCTCCACCAATCTCCTTTGGAAGGTGATCGACGCCGGCACGATTGACGGCGCGGTGAACGGCGTCGCCAAGGGCGCCGCCGTAATCGGCGATGGTTTACGCCACACGCAGTCCGGCAACACCCGCAGTTATGCCGTCTGGGTGATTGTCGGCGCCATCGTGGTCTTTGCCATCATCTTCTGGCCAGTCATTCATCCGGCCTTCTCGGGAGGGTTGCGCTAATGGAACTCAGTGCACATCTCCTCTCCGTCCTCATCTTCTTCCCTGCCTTCGGCGCTTTGGCGCTTTTGTTCCTGCGCAGCGACGATGAATACTGGATTCGCCGTCTCGCCTTCGTCGTCTCCACGGTCGAATTCCTATTTTCCCTGCTCCTGCTGCGCATCGTCACCATCGGCGCTCAGGGCTACTCGATGACCGAATACAAGGCCTGGATCTCCGCCCCGCCCATCAACTACCACCTGGGCGTCGATGGCATCAGCATGTTCCTGGTCATCCTCACCACGTTCCTTACCCCCATCGGGGTTCTCGCTTCCTGGAAAGGCGTGCATCACCGCATCAAGGAATTCCACGTGATGCTGCTCTTGCTCGAAGTCGGCGTCATCGGCGTTTTTCTCGCCCTCGATCTTTTCCTCTTCTTCCTCTTCTGGGAAATCATGCTCATCCCCATGGCTTTCCTTATCGGCATCTGGGGCCATGGGCGCCGCATCTACGCCGCCGTGAAATTCTTCATCTATACGACGGCGGGTTCTGCGTTCATGATTGTGGGCATCTTGTGGCTCTACAACCTGACGGGCTCGTTCGATCTTCCAGTCATTCAGGCGATTCTCGAGACGCCGCAATATCACCCCTCGCCTGCAACGGAGATGCTGCTCTTCCTCTCCTTCTTCGTGGCTTTCGCCATCAAGGTGCCAATGTTCCCGTTCCACACCTGGCTGCCGGACGCCCACACCGAAGCGCCCACGGCCGGCTCTGTCCTCCTGGCCGGCGTGCTCCTCAAGATGGGCACTTACGGCATGATGCGTTTCTGCCTGCCGCTGTTTCCTGAGGCTTCCCGTCGCGCGGCTCCCGTGGTGGCGGTTCTGGCCATCATCGGCATTATTTACGGCGCTCTGGTTTCCTTGGTGCAGCCCAACCTCAAAAGGATCATCGCCTACTCTTCGGTCAGCCACCTGGGTTTTGTGGTGCTCGGCATCTTTACGTTCCATACGATTTCCATGCAGGGCGCTGTATATCAGATGCTCGCTCATGGCATCTCCACCGGAGCGCTCTTCTTCCTCGTCGGCATGCTTTTCGACCGCCGCCACACCTATGAGCTTAGCGAATTCGGTGGTCTCTGCGCGCCGATGCCCAAATATGCCGCATTTTTTCTGTATATCGCCTTGAGTTCGATGGGCCTGCCGATGCTCAACGGCTTCGTCGGCGAATTCCTGATCTTGCTGGGCACGTATCAAGTCCACTGGGGCTGGGCCAGCTGGGCCGCCACCGGTGTGATTCTCTCCGCCTGCTACCTGCTATGGGCTTATCAGCGCGTTTTTTACGGCGATAACACGAACCCCGAAAACAAAGAAATCAAGGACATCGACGCCCGCGAATTCTGGGGCTTGACGGCCTTTGCCGTCGTCGTCTTGTGGATGGGCATCGGTTCCTCTTACATCACGCGCCGCGTGGCGGCTCCCGTGGACACAGTAATTCAGCAGACGCAATCGCACTACGCCGTGGAAGCCTCGCGGCCCGCCGCGGCATCACCCGTTCTCCTGGACCAGGCGCGCAATGTTCTGGCCACCCGGGAGGGCACGGTACAGCCCCCGCATAAAGGCTCGGCTAGGAACTGGGCTTTAGCCCCTGAAGTCCGCAGAGTGCAATCCATCGCCGGCGGCAAAGAATTTGACGGAAGGGTGGTCTCCCGATAGATGCTTCCTCTCCAGATTCCCCACACCTCTGATCTGGTTCGCGTGCTGCCGGAAATCATCTGGTGCTCCTTCGGCGTGTTCCTGATGCTGCTGCAGCCCTTCCTCAAAAACCACCGCCAGATACTCACCCTCTTCGGGATGATTGGCGCGGCGCTTGGCACGCTCGGCACCTTCTTCGGCCAGATGGGCGCCGGGTTTTCCGGCCTGATCCAGTTCGACATGCTGAGCCTTTTCTTCCACTGGCTGCTGGGGCTGGTGACCTTTCTCGTGATTTTGGCTTCGGACTCCTACCTCGAACGCGAGAATCTGGATGCCTCTGAGTTTTACGCGCTGATCCTGTTTGCCACGGCGGGCATGGGTGTGCTGGCGTCGGCTCAGGAGCTCCTCACCGCGTTCATCGGCCTGGAAATGTCCTCGATTTCCAGCTACATCCTGGCGGGCTATCGCCGCGATGCGGTCAAGTCCAGCGAGTCCGCGGTCAAATATTTCCTGCTCGGGTCATTCGCCACCGCGTTTTTCCTCTATGGCATCGCCTTGGTCTATGGCGTAACGGGCTCCACGAACCTCGCGAAGATTACCTCGGCCGATCCGTCCAGCAATCTGCTCCGGATGGGCCTGGGGATGATTCTGGTGGGTCTGGGCTTCAAGGTTGCCTTGGCGCCCTTCCAGATATGGACGCCGGACGTGTATGAAGGCGCGCCCACACCTGTGACCGCGCTATTCGCAGCCGGCCCCAAGGCTGCCACTTTTGCCCTGCTGCTGCGCATCTTCACGACCATTCATGCCGCCACCGACTTCTGGTTCTGGGCCTTCTGGATCCTTGCCGTGGCCACGATGTTTGTCGGCAACCTGGGCGCCGTGGTGCAAACCAACGTGAAGCGCATGTTGGCTTATAGCTCCATCGCGCATGCAGGCTATACGCTGGTGGCCTTTGCCGCGGTCACCTTCTTGAAGACCGACCCGGAAATCGGCCCCTGGCCGGCCTACGCCGCCGTGCTCTTTTATCTGCTCGGCTACGCATTGGTGAACGTTGGTGCGTTCACCATCGTCTCTGAAATCGGCGGCAAGGGGGAAAGTCGTCTGACGCTCGACGATTTTGCCGGCCTTGGCACGCGCCAGCCGTTTGCCGCCGCGGCGATGAGCCTCTTGCTGCTTTCCCTGCTGGGCATGCCCATTACCGCGGGCTTCTTCGGCAAGTTCTACGTCTTCAAGGCGGCCATTAATTCGAAGCTCATCTGGCTGGCTGTGCTGATGGCCGTAAATACCATCATCGGCGCCTACTACTACCTGCGCGTGCTGGTAGTGATGTACATGCGCGACCACGAAGGCGAAGTCCCCGCCGATGCCGCCCGCAGCCTCAGCCCCACGGCTGCTATGGTCGTCATGGTTGCTTGCCTGGCCACTCTGTATCTCGGCCTCTTCCCCAACCACATCCTGGGCCTTGTCCTCTCCCAGGACCTCATCCTCTCCGCCCGCTAGATCGCACCCGTCAGGGTCGTAAAGGACTTACACATGAGTTCGCAAGTGGGGCAGGCAAAAAACTTATTATTGGTAAATCATTTTGGTTAGGCTCCTAAAAAAAGCCGCTCCGGTCCCCCGGAGCGGTTTTTGAAAACTCGAATGGAAACCGCCTGTTAGACCTTGGCGAAAATAATGGCCAGCGTGAACAGCGCCAGGGTTTCAATAAACACCAGTCCCAGAATCATCGCCGTGCGGACCTGGCCGCTGGCTCCCGGATTGCGCGCCATGCCTTCGCAGGCGGCCGCGGCCACACGGCCCTGCCCCAACGCACCGCCGAACGCAGCGAGGGCCATTCCCAAGCCCGCGGCGAGAGCAGCAAGTCCTTTCCCCGACGCGGCCGTGCCCGCTTCCTGAGCGAAGGCGGCCGGCGCCACCAGCAATACGGCGGTAAGCATACTCAACCACAGAACTGCTTTCTTCATTACTGCCTCCTTGGAATGCCGCCAGTGGGTGGTTCCCGGCTAAGCGCC
>DATFQZ010000032.1:0-3598 GCA_035263765.1 Candidatus Angelobacter sp.
AATGACTTCGGCCATTTTCAACCCGCCAAGAGCTACCTGCTGCCCCCTGGAGTCGATCGTCTGGACCCATTTCTCCCGTTGATTCAGGAGGTGGCGGAGAACGGACAGTTCCTCTTTGTGGCAAC
This sequence comes from Candidatus Angelobacter sp., assembly GCA_035263765.1. Classification (GTDB taxonomy): domain Bacteria; phylum Acidobacteriota; class Terriglobia; order Terriglobales; family Acidobacteriaceae; genus Angelobacter. Next base: position 126 of record DATFQZ010000032.1, read on the forward strand.
GACGCTGCTCAATCTCCTCGAAGTCGCGCCACGGCCATCTCATTTGGATCTCATCTGCGCGGCGGTGAAGACCTGGATGGCCGCGCATCCCGACAGCAGGGATTTCTGGATTGAGCACAGTGTTGGCCGGCGCACCTGTGCCGTTATCAGCACGATTCTGGCGCTCGATCCGAAAGCGTTCGCGCCGGAGCAGAAGATCAGACAGGAAATCGATGATTTCCTCGGCAAGCTCGTCCGGCTGGGCGTAGCCGAGGCTCATCGCCTCGAAGAGGATCTTCGCCAGATCAAGTAGACAGTCGTATAGGACATTGCATGAGCAAGCAGACGCTGCGCGTCAAGAATACACACTCCATCGCCCGTTTTGTCACCCCATAAAAAAGGGGACTGCGGAGCCATTGACCTAATCAGCACAGTCCCGAGCGATCAGCATTTCGGTGATCGGTTCTTTTTTATGTGGTGACAAAACCCCGCCGCCACCGAGTACGGCCTTGGTCTAAGAAATCCTGGGATGCGCTTCAGGCCGAGTACGTCAAAGCGGGTTTTGTCACCCTATAAAAAAGGACCTGTAGGGGCATAGGCCCAATCCGGAATAGTGGCGGAAATCAGCATTTCAGTGGTCAGGCTCCCTTTTTCTATGGGGTGACAAAACGCCGATGTGTTTTGTCGAACAGCCCGTTGTAGGCAAATTCCTTGTATCGCTGCTTGATCCGGCGCATCGTCCGGTCGCTGACGCCGGCAATCTCCGCCGCCGCCATCCAGGTGATCCGCTTCGCCATGGCTTTCAAAATCACGTCCTGGAGCTTCATCATCCGCTCCGGTTCTCTGGCGGATACCGTCTCGGGTCTCGTCACCCCTCAGGGTCCCGCCGCGTCCTCGACCAGCAACTCACGTGCTAATTCGACCGGACAGATCACATGCTAACAACACCTCTCGACTTCAGCATTGACACGCAACCGCTGCAGTGATATACACGATGGCCGATAAGTTCGCGGGGTATTCTGCGGGGATGACCGGCGCTGAAACGGGTGTCGTAAAGGGGCAGCGTTAAACGCCGGACTCCGAGGCAGGCAAACCATCCTGGCGAGAGATCGGAAAGGGAGTTTATGAGCACAACACAACGTGCCGCGTTCGCCCTTATGGTGGGCTTGCTCGGCTCTTGCTTGAGCTTACCGGCTCAAGAAACGCAAGGCGGAATTCAAGGGACCGTCAAGGATGCCTCCGGCGGCGCGGTTCCCAACGCCACCATCGAAATCTCTGGACCGGCGCTGTTTGGCACGCGCAAAATTCAGACCGATTCTGCTGGAGCTTACCGGTTTTCGCAGCTTCCTCCCGGTGACTACACGATTACAGCCAGCGCGAGCGGCTTTGCGACCATCAAGCAACCAGGCATCCACGTGGATGTGGGACGTTTGCCCAGCATCGACGTTACATTAGAAGTGGGCGCGGTTACGCAGACGGTGGAGGTTAGCGAAACCGCTCAGATTGTGGACGTCACGCAGAGTAAAGTGGCCGTCGATGTTCAGAAAGATGTTATCGATAATGTTCCCAAGAGCCGGTCCTTCCAGTCTCTGATCACGTTCGCGCCGGGCGCGCGCATGGAGCCTCTGCAGGGCGGACGCAACGACCGCGGCGACAGCTTTCAGGTGGACGGCGCCTCCGACGCCGAGAACGTCTACATGGTGGACGGTGTGAACATGACCGACGCGCAGAATGGCGGCGTCGGCAAAAACTTCCAGACCGATTGGCTCCAGACTGTTCAGATCAAGTCCACAGGTTTTGAAGCCGAATACGGCGGCGCTATTGGCGGCGTGGTCAACGCCGTTCCCAAGCGGGGATCGAACGAGTGGCATGGCGCTCTGGTCACCTACCTCCAGATGAACAACTTGAACGCTAACGATCCTTGCATCAGCGGAATGACGGCCGGGTACAACGGACCCAACTTCACCGGACCCACTGCGGCCAACGTCAATGCCGGCGGCACGCTGGCGGCGGCTACATTGCAGTCATGCGGGCTGCGCCTTAACCCGGCTACGAGTCTGAACACCGCCGCGCGCCAGGACGGAACGCCCGAGTACTACATCCCCAAGAAGGATAGCCGCAACATCATCGAGCCGGGCTATGAGATCGGCGGGCCGTTGATTTCCAATCGCCTTTGGCTCTATAGCAGCTATATCCCGCAGATCGATACCATTCATCGCACAATCAACTTTACGGGCGTCAATGCCGGCGCGCGGACTCTCACCAGCTCGTTTGTGCAGCACAACATGTACAATCGCCTGGACTACGGCGTAACCAACGCGCTGCGGGCGTTCGCATCGTGGAACTATGCGTATGGCAGGCAGACTGGGCAGCTCCTGCTTCCGGACAGCGCGATCCCGGGACAGGTAAACACGCAAGCCGGTATCGACCCGAACACGCTTCGTTCGGACGCCGGTTTCGTGTACCCAAGCGCCGTTTACAGCTTCGGTGCGGACTGGACGCCTACCTCGAAACTCGTGGTGATCGCTCGTTATGGCTACTTTTTCAGCAACGTCGAACAGCGCGGCGTACCATCCGGCATTCGTTACGTGTATGACGTGAGCGTCAGCGCGAACACCAAGGATCTCACCGGCGCTGCGTTTCCCGCCTCAACGAATTTCAATGGAGCCGGATTCAGCAACATCCCTTCGAATCTCGCCCGAATCTTCGACGCCTTCAAGCGCAAGGGTTTCAATGTCGACGCTTCGTATTTCGCGCACGGGCTGGGGACGCACACTTTCAAGGCTGGCTACTTCATGCAGTCGCAATACAATAACGTGCTCAACGGCTACAATGGCGCTGTTGTGAATCTGAGGTGGGGCCAGTCCTATCAGCCTTTGACCAGCGCCTCGGCTTGCGACGCCATCAAGAATCAAAACATCGCCCAATACGGCGCGGCTGTGGGCAATAATTGCCAGGGTCTTTACGGCTACTTTTACGTGGGCGGAGACACGGTGACCAATCACGGGGCCACAACGCAATACGCTCATGAGTTCTATGTTCAGGATGCCTGGCAGGTGGGCCATGGCCTGTCGCTCAACCTGGGCGTTCGCTTCAACCAGGAACGGCTGCCGGCTTATGATCCCACGCGCTTCCCCAACCTGGAGTTCGGCTGGGGTCAGAAGATCGCGCCACGCATCGGCGGCGCGTACGATCTGCTGCACAATGGCAAGGTCAAAATCTTCGCCAGCTACGGCCAGTTCTACGACATCATGAAGATGGGTTTGGCTCGCGGCTCGTTCGGCAGCGATTATTGGCACGAGTGCGTGTACGCTCTGGACGATACGGACTTTACCAAAATCACGCCGACTTCTCCTATTGCCGGCGGCTGCCCTCCCACGGGAGCGGCCCCAGGGGTGAATGGCCGCTTTATCGAAAACGTGGACTTCCGCGCCACCAAGGCCGATCCCCGCGACCCGGCCATCGATCCGCACATGAAGCCCATGAAGCTGCAC
>DATFQZ010000033.1:0-17726 GCA_035263765.1 Candidatus Angelobacter sp.
CATCTGCGGGCTTTTTCCTGGGTGCAAGATGCACGGAGGGGCCCGTCTGCCCCCAAACCAACAGCCCAAGGGTTAGGCATTCCTCTAGAGAACTCCCTGATGCTGCAAGGGCGGTAGAAACGATGTCGGGATCTTTCGACTCCGCGCCAGTGAGTATGGATATGGGAAGTTCGTTGCGGCGCTGCGCTCAAGATGACACAGGGAGAGAGTCTGGGCTCTATTGAAGTCCATGGCTGGGACTTACACCATTTCCAAAACGGGTTTAGGACTACTCTGAACTGAAACATTTACTGCGGCTCAGACTAAGTGACTGAAGACCGCATTGCAGACTTTAACCAATCCTTAAACTGCTGATGGTTTACCAGACCTGCTTGGCGGACGACGGGGCGGCCCTGGTAAAAAACTGCAAAGTAGGGGATCGCACGGATGTCGAATCGCGCCGCCAACTCGGGATAGCGCTCCGTATTCACTTTGACGACGATGGCCCGGCCGGCCATGTCCGTAGCGGCTCGCGCCACTTCGGGCGCCGCCGCCCGGCAGGGACCACACCATTCCGCCCAGAAATCTGCCAGGACCGGAACTTGGGCGTTCTTGACGATTTCGTCGAACTGTTCGGTGTCGACTTCAAGCGGCTTGTCCAAAGGCGGGAGCGGAGCCTTGCACGCGCCGCACCGGCCTGTGTCGGCGAGGTGACCTGCTGGAATACGGTTTTTACGCTTGCATGCCTCGCAAGTCCTGACGATGCCCATAAACGCCTTCGTACCGCACCAAGCGAGTGGCAGCGAAGATCGGATGTGATGGGATCGCAAGAGGGTTGTCCGGCGTGAGCATCAGGATCGGCGGGACAGGACCGTCTTTGAAAATCTCGAGCCTGGCCGCGTGTTACGGCGTCTTGGCGCCTTTGCCTTCATACACCAGCGACCAATCGCCTCCCTCCGGCGCCATCTCGAACTTAAACGTATAGAGAACAGGGGAGAGCTTCTTGATGATCATCCGCTCTTTGACCGGTTTACCCTTGACTTGGCCGTCATGATAAAAGGTAACCGTATCGCCCTGAGAGGTTCCTCGCATCACTTCGACCTTCCCACCGGCGCTGTAGCTGGTGTGCGTCAAAGCTTTGGCGTTCTCGTCGTACCCAATGATGGTCAAGCCTACCAACTTGTCTCGATCGAATGAGTGTGCAATCAGAAAAAATCCGCCCGGCATCCACTCCAACCGCTCGGTAGAGTCGAATTTCTGCCCGCCCGGGCCAAAGGGACTTGCTTTGGTTTCCCCTGTAAGCCTCCAAGTACCGACAAAATAGTCCTGCTGCTTCAGCTCGGCGCTCGGCGTTGTTTGGGATTGTGGGGAAGACTGCACGCGGGTGGACGCCGCGCCTCCAAGAACAATAAAGACTAGGACCGCAGGTAAGATGTTTTTCATCGATCTATCTCCTTCCTAAGCAACTAGCGATCCGTCACATATGTGACGCGAAATGCACGATGGCGTGAACGATCAGAAGCACGCCGGAACTCAAGATCCCCACGGCGAACGTTTTTCTGCGGCGCCAAAGAGCCATGACGCCGGCCAGATAGGCCGTCTCCGGGACAGCGACGATCAAAACGCGGTCAGCCAGCCTCTGTTGCGCGTGATCGAACCAGGAAGCGTGCAGCAAGGCAGAAAAAGCTGCGATGCAAATGCTCAAAAAGATAAGCGCGACGGCGACTCCCGACAGCAAGGGACGTAACCCTCGGACTATGCGTTTTACGGAAAGTTCGCGACACTTTCTGTCGAGAGCGTTGAGCTCAACGGAAATTGAGTACCTGCACAACGCCGCCATGCTTCCCAAGGCCCACCGCAGGGCTGACCAGTTGCTTTCCACAAAATCACTTTCCCGCAACATTGCATGGCCCCAATCTTGGCACTGCACCGGAGAGTATCGAATCATGGCGCCTAACCATCGCGAAGCTGTTCTTCGAATCACCGACATCAGCTCTTCGCTCCGCCTAAAGCTGTTTGCTGCGATCGCCCGGCGTTGTAAGCGCGCACGTGCTCTTTTGCCGAGCTCAGGCCTTTGCGCGTGAGGCGATACATGTGACGCGGCGGCTTGCCGGCTTCGGTTGTCTCCCAGCTTGTTTCGAGCAACTTGTGCTCCGCCAGGCGGATCAGGATGGGGTACAGCGTGCCGGACTTAAGGCCAGTGCTCCGGCTGATGTCATACCCGTATCTCCACTCTGTGGGCGTGTCAAGAAAGGCGTCGAGCACCTGGATGGTTTGGCGCGACAGTCGCAAAGGGGTGTCCACGAGATAAATCTACATATGTAGACTTGTTCTGTCAACTAGAACGCTGCAAAACGTGGGGAAGTCGCCCGAAGCCCACGGACACAATATTTTCTATTAACACAATAAAAACTGTGCAGAACCGTCTTCCCTTGTACGATGTCGCTGCCCATTCTGCGGCGATTTACGCAGAAAGTAGTTTCTGTCTCCGCGGATGTCGATTTTAGGGCGCCCGGCACGTCATTGGAATGAAGGGAAGGGTGACGCATGTTACCGGCTCGAGCTGAAGGGTACTCACGCCGCGCGTTGGAATACGCCTCGGCTAAGGATTTTTGCAGCATCTTTCACCAGGACATGGATGTTTTGTATTGGCTTGCTTTGGTCCTTACGGCCGATGCCGGCAAAGCCGAACGGTGCTTCGCGGCCGGCCTCGACGAATGCATTGATGGAAACGCTGTGTTTAAGGAGTGGGCCCGTTCCTGGAGCCGGCGTGTGGTCATTAAGAACGCGATCCGGCTCATCTCGCCTCGGCCAGACGTAGCCAGTCCGACGGCAATCCATGGAGCGGACCAACCAGAGTCGCCCGCCGAAGCGGTGCTCGCCGCACTTATGAACCTGCGGCCGTTTGACCGCTTCGTCTTCGTCATTTCCGTTCTGGAAGGCTATGCCGACCGTGATTGTGCAGCCTTGCTTGGGTGCTCGTCAGCCGAGGTGTCCAGCGCCAGGGTCAGGGCGCTCCAGCAGCTACCGCGCGAGATGGAAGCTTCCAGAACTGGGCTCCCGGGCGGAGTGCCCCAAGACTTGATGACCCTGAGCGATGCTGAAGTAGCGTAAATGCGGAGCGCTTGAAACACTCAGGGGGAACCCTCGGAGGGAATTAACTTGCAAGCCAATGGCGCCAGCTCGACGGACGTGGCACGGCGGGTAACCCGACGTGCCACGCGCTGGATCTAGGCCGCTAAGTTCTCGACCTGCCGCACCTCGATCGTGCCGCCGTGCTCCAGATGCGGATGCCCCTTGCAGCGGCGCACAGCCTCGTCGTAATTTGCGGCTTCAATCAGGTAGTAGCCTCCGAGGACCTCTTTCGTCTCGCTGTACGGCCCGTCGGTGGCCGTTTTCGCGCCGCGGATGACTTTGCCGGCATCGTCCACCAGCTTGTTGCTGCCGACAAGGTATCCTGCCTGCCGTGCCTGATTGCCCCAAGCCATGTACTTGCCGAACCACTTCTGCCTTTCGTCGGACGGCATCTTTACCCAACCTGTGGGATCGGAATGAAGTAACAAAAGAAACTGTGCCATATCTTCCTCCTTGCCTTTAAGTCGTCTATTGGCGATTGTAAGTATTTAACTTCGCCTTCGACCATACGACGCCTGGTGGAATCCGGGATCGACAGCGCCAAGAGAATTTTGTTCCATGCGGTTTCCAACGCGTCGCTCCTACCTCTCTTATGTGAAATGCTTATCGCCTTTTGTTAACGGCTCATCTAAAGCAGTTTAGGCAATGTCTGAGGCCATTCGGTATTGACCGTGATTCCACTACTCACGGTTTCCTGTTCTTGCCTGACGGTCACCCCTACGAGACTCGATCCCTCACCCACTTCGCCGCTCCCGCCGGGCGGGACCGGCTCGGAGTTCGGGATTGTGTCTCGCGGGATCGTCAGCTGTTCCCAGCCTACATCGTCAGGATGCAAGCCTTTGCGGAGTCTCGCGCGCACCCTGCGATGAGCATGCCTTCCTTATTATTTCTTCTCGTCCGACTAACGGGAATAAGTCGATTTTCCTCTTGCTCGTACGTCGTATAAGCGAGAATCAAACTAGGAGCGTCCATGCGCTACATGCTCTTGATTTACACAAACGAAAACGCGGAACAGACGCCCGAGCAGCGTCAGCAAATCATCGAAGGTCACGGGAGAGCGATGGAAGACGCTACCCTCAGAGGCTTCCTGCGTGGCGCCGAGCCTCTCTTCCCGACCTCGAGTGCGACCACGCTCCGTGCACTGAATGGCAAAACGATCCTTACCGACGGTCCCTTTGCGGAGACCAAGGAACAGCTCGCCGGGTATTACCTTCTGGAATGCGAGAGCCTCGATGACGCCATTGCCATCGCGCGCCAGATTCCTACTGCTTGCGGTGGGGGCGATGGATGCGTCGAGATCCGGCCGATTCGGCCCTTTTCCGCACCGGCCGGGTTGACCGGCGTGAGCAGAGCCGGCCATGCCTGAACCGGGACCCACAATCGAGCAGGTCTTCCGCGAGGAGTCGGGGAAGATCATGGCATCTCTCATCCGTCTCTCCGGCTCATTCGATTGGGCGGAGGAGGCGTTGCAGGACGCCTTCATCTCCGCGCTCTCCTCGTGGCCTGAAAGAGGCATGCCTGCGAATCCAACGGCGTGGATCATGACCGCCGCGCGCAATCGCTTGGTCGACTTCGCTCGCCGCGACCGCACCCGAGCCAATAAGGAAAGCGCGCTCACTTACGACATCGAGCTGCGGAGCCAGGGCAACAACGCTCCCGAGGACGACGCCATGCATCTACCCGACGATCGCCTCCGACTGATCTTCACTTGCTGCCATCCCGCGTTGAACCAGGAAGCGCAGGTGGCGTTAACGCTCCGCACCCTTGGCGGACTCACCACGCCCGAGATCGCCCGCGCCTTTCTGGTTCCCGAGCCCACCATGGCGCAACGCCTGGTACGAGCCAAGCGCAAGATCGAGCAGGCACGCATCCCATACGAGACGCCGCCCCCCGAGCAACTGCCGGAGCGCCTGGCGTCGGTCATGAGCGTCATCTACCTCATCTTCAATGAGGGCTATTCCGCGACCACCGGCAGCGCGCTCATCCGCCGCGAGTTGTGTCAGGAGGCGATCCGTCTGGCTCGAATGCTGTCACAACTCGTGCCCGACGAACCAGAGATCACGGGCCTGCTTGCCCTCATGCTCTTGCAGGACTCTCGCCGCGACACGCGTGTCGATGACGGCGGAAATCTTGTGATCCTGGAAGAACAGGACCGCTCGCGCTGGGACCGGACCGAAATCGACGAAGGCACGCGCCTGGTGGAAGCGGCGCTGCGCCGGCATCGCGTTGGACCGAATCAGCTCCAGGCGGCCATCGCCGCCGTGCATGCTAACGCCGCGTCGAGCGCCCAGACAGACTGGAAAGAAATCGCCGCACTCTATGCCGAGCTTGCCGCAATCTCGCCCAGCGCTGTGGTGGCGCTCAACCACGCCGTTGCATACGCCCTGGCCGAAGGGCTGGACGTGGGACTAGCGCGCATCGACGCTCTGGGAGCGAGCGATCTAGCCAATCGCGGCAAGCTCCTTGACTATCATCTCTACCACGCCGCTCGTGCCGACATCCTGCGCCGCTTGGGACGCAATATCGAAGCCGCCGCAGCTTACCGCGAGGCCCTCCGCCTTGCTGCCAACGAAGTCGAGCGCGCTTACCTCACCCGCCGGCTGGAGGAAGTTTCGTCGGCCCTCAGGTAAAGACTGAGCGATTTAGCGCGGAGGCGCGGAGGAAGATAAGATCTGGGAGGCCTGATAGCGTTTCCTCGAGGCTTTGTCATTCTTTCCTGGTTTCCCAAATCATTTTTCCGTAGCTTCCTCTCTCCGCGTTTCGTGTCCCTGGCCGCGGGCTGTGCATTACGGCCTACGAAATCTATGTGACGAATTGTCGATTCTGTCGCCCTCTGTTCGTCATACAGGCAGAAAGAAGAGAAATCGGAAGTCATGCTACAAGATTTTGTAGAAAGCGGGATGGCACCTGTGCGATTGCTCGTTGTATCGAAACATTTGATGGTGCGCATAAAAAAATTTCGCCCGAGCCACGCAACTTTTCGCATCTTGGTGCACTCTCGGGACATCCGATGCTCTAAATCTCAACGTTGGCGGCACAAAACGTTGAGCGATCGTTCTTCAATGGGCAATGGACCCGGATGGTTGTGCCGGGAAAATTGCTAATCAACCACCGCTGGGACTCCGCTTTCTCGTAGGAAGCGGATGGCGGGAGGCGGGCTTGGGGACAGGCCGTCACCCGTGACGCGATAAGTGTCCCCTTAAGAGGAATCATGGCGAAACGGATGCTTCTCATGCTTGTTGTGGCCGCGGCTTTCATTTCGGCCCTTGGTTATTTCAAATTGCGGCAAGTTCAGGCCGCCGTGAAGGCCGGTAGCAGCTTCCAACCCCCTCCCTCAGCCGTCACCACCATCGTCGCTAAGCGAGAGACGTGGCCATCCACGGTCAGCGTGGTGGGAACCATGGTGGCCATCCATGGGGTCACGGTGAGCGCGGATCTGCCCGGCGTCGTCGAAGAGATCAAGTTCGATTCCGGAAAGTGGGTCCAGGCGGGCGAGGTTCTGGTCGAGCTCGATACGCGACAGGAGCGAGCTCAGTTGGCGGCGATGGAAGCCCAGCGCGATCTGACGAAGATCAACTACGCCCGCATGGAGCAATTGGTGCACGAGGGCGTCATTTCCCGCATGGACTACGACAAGGCGACGGCTGATCAGAAGCAAGCGGACGCAAATGCTGCGGAGGTCCGGGCGGCCATCGCGCGCAAGACGATCCGCGCGCCGTTCTCTGGCGAACTTGGCATCCGCCAGGTCAACTTAGGGCAATACCTTGCGGCAGGCAGTCCAATCGTTCCCCTGCAGTCCTTGAGCCCGATCTATGTGAACTTCGGCATCCCGCAGCAGGTGGTCAGCTACGTTCAAGCGGGTCACAACGTGAGGATCACCAGCGATGCTCTGCCTGGCCTCGATTTTACCGGACACGTGACCGCCATCGACTCCATTGTGGACCAGACAACGCGCAACGTTCAGGTACAGGCCACACTGTCAAATCCCGGCGGCAAGCTGCGTCCCGGCATGTTTGTCCAAGTCGAAGTCGGCGTCGGCGCGAAACGCTCTGTGCTCCCGCTGCCGGCGTCGGCAATCAGCTACGCGCCGTTCGGCGATTCAGTCTTCGTTGTTACCGATGTGAAGGGTCCGAATGGCCAAACGTATCGCGGAGTACGGCAGCAGTTCGTGAAGGTCGATGGCGCGCGTGGTGATCAGGTCGCCGTGGTGTCGGGAATTAATCCCGGCGACGAGGTTGTCACGTCGGGTGTTTTCAAACTGCGCAATGGCGCCGCTATCGCGGTCAACAACAAGGTCCAGCCGGAAAACAATCCGGCTCCTAAGCCTGAGGACAACTAAATGAAGCTCACGGATCTATTTGTCAAGCGGCCGGTATTGGCTATCTGCGTCAACCTGGCAATCCTGATCGCCGGCTTGCAATCGATTCGCTCGCTGAGCGTCAGGCAGTACCCGCGCAGCGACATCGCTGTTGTGCAGGTCTCTACGACGTATGTGGGAGCGAACGCGGACTTGGTTCGTGGGTTCATCACTACGCCCCTGGAGCGTGTGATTGCCAGCGCTGACGGCATCGATTACATGGAGTCAGCCAGCACGCAGGGGTTGAGCACGATCACGGTTCACCTGAAGCTCAACTACGATACCAACGCGGCGCTGACACAGATCCAGGCCAAGGTAGCGCAGGTCCGGAATGACTTGCCGCCCGAGGCCGAAGCTCCGGTGATCGATCTGCAGACCGCCGACACACAGTTTGCTGCCATGTACCTGGGGTTCTCGTCCTCTGATCTTGATCAAAACCAGATTACGGACTACCTGACGCGCGTTGTCCAGCCCAAGCTGAGCGCCATCAGTGGCGTGCAGCGCGCCGATATTCTCGGCAAGCGCACGTTTGCGATGCGCGTGTGGCTCAAGCCTGACAAGATGGCGGCGCTCGGCATCTCGCCTTCTGCTGTGCACGATGCACTGGCGAACAACAACTATCTCTCCGCGCTGGGCAAGACCAAAGGCTCCATGGTTTCGGTGAACCTGGTGGCCAACACCGACCTGCGCACAGCCGATGAGTTTCGCCAACTTGTAGTCAAACAGGATAAAGGTACGGTCGTTCGCCTCGGCGAAATTGCAGACGTGGCGCTTGGCGCCGAGACGTATGACGAAGATGTCCGCTTCAACGGTGAGTCAGCCACGTTCATGGGAGTCTGGGTGCTTCCCACTGCGAATTCTCTCGATGTCATTCGCCACGTTCGTGAAGCCATCCCTGGAATCCGCGAGCAGTTGCCGGCGGGCATGAAGGTCGGCATACCCTATGACTCCACCGCATACATTCAGGACGCGATCAAAGAAGTATTGAGCACGCTTTCCGAAACGCTCCTGATCGTGATTATCGTCATCTTCTTGTTCCTCGGATCGTTTCGCTCGGTGCTGATCCCGGTGATCGCGATCCCGATCTCTTTGATTGGGGCCGTCTTCCTGATGCTGCTCGCGGGCTTCACCATCAACCTGTTGACCTTGCTCGCCATCGTGCTGTCGGTCGGTTTGGTGGTGGACGACGCCATCGTCATGGTCGAGAACATCGAACGGCACCTGCGTGAAGGCAAGACGGCTTATCGGGCCGCCCTGGATGCGGCTCGTGAACTGGTGGGGCCGATCATCGCGATGACGATCACGCTGGCAGCGGTCTACGCGCCGGTGGGGATCCAGGGCGGGCTGACGGGCGCGCTGTTCCGCGAATTTGCGTTCACGCTGGCCGGAGCAGTGATCGTTTCTGGAATCGTCGCACTGACCCTGTCGCCGATGATGGGCTCAAAACTGCTGCGCGCCGGCGCCAGCGAGCACGGCTTCTCGGGCTGGATCAATCGCCGCTTCGACACCGTGCGCGGTGTCTATGAGCGAACGCTGACGAGCACGCTGAGATACAGGCCCGTAGTTTTCGGTGTGTGGATCATCGTAGCGCTGCTCGTGGTGCCGTTCTACATGTTCTCTCAGCGGGAGCTGGCGCCGGCCGAGGACCAAGGAGTGGTCTTCGGAATTGTGCAAGCCTCTCCCAACTCGACCCTGGACCAGACCAAGCTGTTCGCCTCTCAGGTCTACGACGTGTACCACGCTTTCCCTGAAGCCGAGAGCGTGTTTCAGATCACCGATCCCGCAGGGGGCTTCGGCGGTATGGTGACGAAACCTTGGAGCCAGCGCAAGAAGACGGCGCAGCAGCTTCTGGTTGAGTCGACCGGACCACTCTCCAAGATCGCCGGTGTCCGCGTAATTCCGCTTACGCCGCCGGCGCTGCCGGGCGGTGGAAATTTTCCCGTGGACTTCGTGATTGCGTCCTCTGCCGAACCGCAGCAGCTCGCGCAGTTTGCCAATGAACTGGTGAAGCGGGCGTTCGCGAGTGGGATGTTCATCTACGCGGACTCCGATCTGAAGTTTGACCAGCCGCAGGCCGAAGTAGTCTTTGATCGCGACAAGCTTCGCTCACAGGGCGTTGACTTGAGCCAGGCGGGCAAAGACCTTTCAACGATGCTCGGCGGAAACTACGTGAACCGCTTCAGCATCCAGGGCCAGAGCTACAAGGTCATTCCCCAGGTCAAGCGCGTGGAACGCCTGACGCCCGAGCAACTGACGCAGATCTATGTCAAAGGCTCCAACGACCAACTGGTGCCGTTGTCGACCTTCGCCAGTTTGAAGACCACAACCGAGCCGCGGCAGTTGAACAAGTTCCAACAGCTCAACGCGGTGCGCATCCAGGGCGTCATTCCTCCGCCCGTGCCGCTCGACCAGGCTTTGACTTTCCTGGAAAACGAATCCAAGAAAATCTTGCCGCAGGGTTTCACGGTTGACTATGCCGGCGAGTCGCGCCAGCTTCGTGTGGAAGGCAGTAAGTTCCTAGGTACCTTCTTGCTGTCTGCAGTCCTGATTTACCTGGTTCTGGCGGCACAGTTTGAGAGCTTCCGCGATCCGTTCATCGTGCTGGCGGGCTCGGTGCCTCTGGCCATCGCCGGCGCGCTGTTGTTCTCGTTCCTCGGGTTGACAACGCTCAACATCTATAGCGAGGTTGGCCTGATCACTCTGGTCGGTCTTGTTTCGAAGAACGGCATTTTGATTGTCCAGTTTGCGAACCATCTGCAGGAAACCGGAAAGGACAAACTGGCTGCCGTCATTGAAGCCGCTGAGACCCGGCTGCGGCCCATTCTGATGACGACCGCGGCTACCGTGGTTGGGCACTTCCCGTTGGTGCTGGCTAGAGGCCCAGGGGCCGGAGCTCGCAACAGCATCGGCATCATGCTGGTCAGCGGCATGATCATCGGAACCGTGTTCACGCTGTTCGTGGTGCCATCGATCTACATGCTGGTGGCGCGCAGACACGCTGTCCTGGCTGAGGACCAGGCCGGAGAACGAGAAGAGCCGGAGTTGGCTGCGGCTGTTTAGTGGCGAGTCTGCTTCAATTCTCGACGCGAACGCGGATCACCCCAATGGCCATGATCCGCGGCGGAATGTCGCGGAGGTACGGAATCCGAGTGAAAATGCGGACCACCCAAGGCACTCGCAAGGTCTGTTGCTCTTCGGCCTTGAGTGCCATCGCGATGACTCGCTTCTGCATCTGAGCCTGAAAGGCCTGAATGATCGAAACGGGCCATTGTCGCTTGCGTTGAACAGCTCTCAGCTGATCGGTTGTGATCCTGCCCTCTAGGAGGGGCTTCGTCAGGAGGTTGGCCGTCACCACGGCATCCTGAACTGCATAATTGATGCCTACCCCGCCGATGGGCGACATAACATGCGCTGCATCACCGATCAGCAGCAAGCCCGGCGCGTACCAGCGCGGGCATCGGCTCGATTCCACCGATAGTAAAGAGACTTGTTGCCACTCGGTCAGGGACTCCACGTGCTTTGCCAAGCGCGGCTCGATCCTTATTATCCGCTGTCGCAGACCTTCAATTCCTTCGGCGCGCAAGGCCTGGTAGGAACCCTTCGCGATTACCAGAGCCGCTTGCCAATAATCCTTGCGGTCAAAGCCAATAAGAATATGCCCTCGGGCGAATCCGCCAAACGCGCCACCGGGCGCGTTGATATCGTCGGCAAGATGTGGCAACCGGAACCATAGCACATCCATCGGCGGCGAAGTGCGCACGGGCTCTATCCCGGCCAGATGACGCACACGCGAGAACCGGCCATCGGCGCCCACGGTCAATCGCGCGCGTAGTTCATGAGCGCCATTATCGGCTAGATACCGAACGCCTCGAACGGTGCCGTCTTCCTTAATCAGGTCAGTTACCTGTGCGCCCATCAAGAGCCGAAAGCCTGGGTATTTCTTCGCCTCGTCCGTCAAGAGGTTAAGAAGCTCCTTTTGGTGGACCATGAGGATGTAGGGATACTTCGTTTTGAGGCGGCTCAAGTCGACGGGGGTGAAGGGGCCACGCGTCGTCAGCAGCGTCGGCGCTGAAATCTTGCTGTTGCGAAGCTCGTGCACGCGTTCTGCAAGCCCCAGTTGATCGAGGATTTCAAGGGTCGAAGGATGCACCGTGTCGCCACGAAATTCGCGGTCGAAATCATGGTGCATCTCGAGGAGTGTGACGTGAACACCGCGTCTGGCCAGAAGCAGCGCGAGCATCGCGCCTGCGGGTCCCCCTCCCACAATGCAGCAATCCGCAGCTCCCTCTTTCACAAGCTCGCTCGGGCCGGGGCGCTTCGCGAGCTCGGATGTGGTTGCCATCCTTACTTCACTTCTCCTCGCTGTCCATATCTATATCACGATCTATATTACGCATGGTCAGGCTCCTGGGCAGATCTGGATGGCACGCTCGGGCCCGGTGATCCCAAGCTCACGGCCAAAGGCCTTGTAGGGCTCGGTGTAACCAGCTTTTAACAAGTCCCGCCGCAGACGGTTGTCTGGCTGTTGTACTGGGTTCCGGCGAGAGTAAACTCGCGTCCTGGTCCTTGTTGCAACCCGGACGTTTCCTTTTCCCAAACATTCTGCATCAGACGAATTCAGTGGGAGGAAAGGGTTTCGCGCCCAACATCAAGATCGACAAATCCACTAAGACAATTCATGACCGGGAAGGAGAAAGCCCCATGGCAAAAAAACAGACGCACACCACGACCACAACCAAGATCACCGCTCAGCCTCGTCTTCATCAGCGCGCTCGTGAAATCCAGCAGTACGGAACCGTGAGTGCCATGCTGCCGCTGGAGTTGGAAGAGCCTGTCCGCCTGGAGATGACCGAACAGCTGAACCAGTTGCTCGCGGATACGATGACGCTTCGCGACTTGTACAAGAAGTCTCACTGGCAGGTTGCGGGTCCCACTTTCTATCAACTGCATCTGCTGTACGACAAGCATTTCGACGAGCAGGTTGAGCTCGTTGATTTGATTGCCGAACGGATTCAGCTGCTCGGCGGGATCAGCCTGGCCATGGCCGCAGATGTAGCTGAGACAACCCAGATCGAGCGGCCTCCACGCGGGCGCGAAGAAGTTCCCGTTCAGTTGTCGAGATTGCTCGACGCGCACCAGGTCATCATTCGCCTGGCGCGCGAGTTTGCCGGCCGTGCGTCCGAACTTGGCGACGACGGCACCAACGACCTCGTTGTCAGCGATGTGCTGCGCACGAATGAGCTTCAAGTTTGGTTTTTAAGCGAGCACCTCGTCAACGTTCCGTTGGTCAAGGCGCAGGAGCCGGAACGGACGACTGGTGTAGCTTGACACCGTTGATCACCAACGCGACTTCGTTCTGAGTAACTTCAAGCCGCGTATGATGGGAAATGCGGCAACCATTCTCGACGGAGGCTAGCCCGAATCGATGATCGCGGTCAAACTCCCCTGCGACGAAGCTGCGATCCTTTCGGGCTGGTGCACTTCGCGGGAGCCGACCAACGGCCGATGGGTATTGGCAGCCACGATCCTCGGCTCGAGCATGGCCTTCATTGACGGGACAGTGGTCAACGTCGCGCTTCCCGCGTTGCAAACTAGCCTGCATGCCACCGTGAGCCAGGTCCAGTGGGTGGTGGAATCGTACGCCTTGTTGCTCTCGTCGCTGCTGCTGTTAGGCGGTTCTCTCGGAGATCTATACGGCCGTGTGAAGGTGTTTGTATTCGGCGTCGTCCTGTTCGCCGTCGCCTCAGTCTTTTGCGGACTCGCTCCGACGATCTCCTGGCTCATCACCGCGCGCGCTGCCCAGGGCGCGGGCGCCGCTTTGCTCATACCCGGGAGCCTGGCGCTACTGAGCGCCTCATTCCCAGATAACGAGCGCGGCCGGGCGATCGGCACCTGGTCCGGATTCAGCGCGATTACCGCCGCACTCGGTCCGGTCCTCGGTGGCTGGTTGGTGGAACATGCATCCTGGCGCTGGGTCTTCTTGATCAACGTTCCAATTGCGCTTGTCGTCGTGGGCATAGCTCTCTTTCGTGTTCCCGAGAGCCGCAACGAGATGATGACCAGGAAGCTGGATTGGCCGGGCGCCATTCTTGCTACGGTAGGCCTCGGGGGCATCACCTTCGCTTTGATCGAAGGGCCGCATGATGGCTTGATGGTTGAACTCGCTGCGCTGGCAGGTGTCGCTGCTTTGGTCGGGTTCCTGTTCGTGGAGGCACGTTCACCTTCCCCCATGGTCCCCTTAGCGCTGTTCCGATCGCGCAACTTCAGCGCCGCAAACCTGCTGACGCTCTTTCTCTATGCAGCTCTCGGCGGCATCTTGTTCTTTCTTCCTCTGGATTTGATTCAGGTTCAAGGCTATTCGGCAACGGCGGCTGGAGCCGCGTTGCTGCCGTTCATTCTTCTGATGTTTGTGCTCTCGAGGTGGTCAGGGGGGCTGATCGCGCGATTTGGCCCCCGACCGCCTCTCACGGTTGGCCCATTGATTGCTGCTGCCGGCTTTGTCCTGTTCATCTTCGCTGACAGAGGAGGTACATACTGGACAACATTCTTTCCCGCGGTTGCCGTTCTGGGCCTGGGGATGGCGATCAGTGTGGCTCCACTCACCACGACGGTCATGGCTGCCGTACCGCGGAGCGAGGCCGGCACTGCCTCCGGAATCAATAATGCTGTTTCGCGGGCTGCGGGACTGATTGCCGTCGCAGTTTTTGGGCTGATGCTTTATGCCGGATTCAACCGTGCGCTGGATCGTCGTCTCGATACCCTGGCCATCTCCGCTGAGGAGCGCCGCCAGGTCGATCAACAGCGTCCCAAACTGGCGGCGGCGAAGACTGACGATTCTCGAGTGCAGCGCGCGATCGCAGACTCGTTTCGAGCCGGCTATCACATCATCCTATGGACGGCGGCGGGGCTGGCTCTGGTCAGTGGGCTGAGCGCATTTGCTCTGACCACAACCTCACCAGATGCGCACGCGAGCGTCCGGCGCTAGATAAAGTTTCTGGTCTTCTTGAACGTTGAAGGCTTGATACCAGGGGTCGATATTGCGCACCGTGGCCGCGCGGAATTCATTTGGCGCATGAGGATCGGTGAGCACCTGCTGGCGAAGCGCTGCGTCCCGCTCCTTGGATCCCCAGTTCTGCCCGAAAGCTATGAAGAATTGCTGGTCGCCGGAGAATCCATCTTGCACCGGGGCAGGGCTAGTTCCAAGCGACGCGTGATAGCCGTCATACGCAGCGGCAAGGCCGGCGAGATCGGCAATGTTCTCTCCCAGTGTTTGCTTGCCATTAACGGCGAGATCAGGAAAAGGTTTGTAGGTATCGTACTGAGCAGCCAGGGCTGCCGTGGTCGATTCGAAGTGGGCCAAGTCCGCGTCCGTCCACCAGTTGCGCACACGTCCCTTGGCGTCAAACGCGGCGCCTTCACTATCGAAGGTATGGCTGATCTCGTGCCCGATTACTGCTCCGATCGCGCCGTAATTGGTGGCTGCGGGCGCCTGCGGATCGAAAAACGGCGGTTGCAGGATCGCCGCCGGGAAGTTGAGCGCGTTTTGCAGAGGCAGGTTGACGGCATTGACTGTCTGTGGCGTCATCGACCATTCTTTGCGATCGATCGGCGCTCCTAGCCGCGCGATTTCGCGATGATAGTCAAAGAGACCGTAACGCCAGACATTTCCGAATGCGTCATTTGCTTTGACTTCGTAAGCCGAGTTATCGCGCCAGTGATCCGGATAGCCGATGCCGACATAGAGGCTGTTCAACTTGGCTTTGGCTTCGGCCTTGGTCGATGGATTCATCCAGGAAAGCGCGTCAATACGCTTGTGAAATGCAGCGATGATGTTGGCCACCATGGCGTCGGCCTGGGCTTTGGCTTCGGGAGAAAAGTATCGCTGCGCGTAGATCTTGCCAACGTCGTCGCCCAGCAGATTGTTAACCAGGGCCACTCCGCGCTTCCATCGCGGACGCTGCTCCGGAGTGCCGGATAAGACCTTCCCGACGAAGGCAAAGCGCTCGTCCCCGAAAGCTTTCGGCAGCACGCCGGCATGCGCTTCGAGCAGATGGAAGGCAAGCCAGTCCTTCCATGTCTCAAGATCGGTGGATGCTACCAGAGCAGATTCCCCGGTAAACGCGGTGGGCTGCCAGACGATGAAGCTTCGCTGTTTGCTGAGACCGGCTGCGCGGAAAAACTCAGCCCAGTCGAGGCCAGGCGCCTTGCTCGTGAAGTCCGCCTGTGTCCAGGTGTTGTTAGCCTTGTGGATGTCTTCGCTATCGGCGAGGCTGACGTGTTTCTCCGCGATCGCGTGTTCCAACTCCACGATTCGGGCTGCCCGCTTGTCGGTATCCGTAAAGCCCGCGAGTTTCAACATGGCAGAGATGTGTAACGGATATTTCGCGCGGATGTCCTTCATGTCCCCGGTCTGCGCAAGGTAGTACTCACGGTCGGGCAGTTGCAGGCCGCCTTGGAGAAGGTAAGCCGTGTAGTGCTCGGAATCGGTGAACCCCGGGGCTACCCACAATCCAAAGAGGTTGGGCGTGTGGAAGTTGGTGTTGTTGAGCGCATCCACGTCGGCGCGCAGGCTCTCGCCCAGGGCACGCGCCAGATCCCGCTTCGTGCGTATGGCGGCGATGGCATCCAAATGTGGACGCACTGGGGCGAGGCCCTTTTTTTCTATGGCTGCTTCGTCCATGTACGAGTTGTACAGATCCGCGATCTTGCGCGTCGAAGAGCCCGCTGGAGCATTACTCTTGGCTGCCTCCTCGATCAAAGCAGCGACACGCTTGTCACTGAGGTCTGAAAGCGCGGTAAAGACACCGATCTCTCCCCGGTCCGCCGGGATCTCGGTCCGTTTAATCCAGCTGCCGTTGGCAAATCGAAAGAAGTCATCGCCCGGACGAACGTCGCGATCGAGGTTGGCGATGACAATGCCACGGGTCGCCGGTTTGGGTGTGTCCTGCGCGTGGAGAGCCAGCAACAACAGTGCCGGGAGAGTGCAGACCGCAATGAACTTTACCGATGGTCCAAAAGGCTTAAAGATGCGTTTCATGAATGGCGCTCCATAAGCGTAGTAGAGCACGCGGAGTCATGATGGCTCACAAAATTTGAGTTTAGCACGAGCGCTCGCGTGGCGTTGCTCAGCGGTAGTGGGTCAGTTTCAAAAACTGACCCACTAGCAGTATCAGCGTCTAGCGATCCCGGCAAACCGGGGTCGCGGGCCTTTAGGCAGACGTTCATCGCGCAGCGATGAAACCCATCCAGAAAACTGTACCACTACGCGGTCAACGGGCCGTTTGGGGTTGATCGAAGAAATACCACCGAGTGATGGCAACCGCCGTCAGCGCGAGCCTCGTCAAGGCTAGCATGGCTGCAAATGTAGTCTTCCCGGGAGCAGCCCTCCGGGGTACTTCATTGGAGGAGGAAAAATATGAGGAAATTTCAAGGTCCGCCGTCCGTCAGCTTTCGCGGCGTCGCAATCATGGGAACTGCAATCGGCGCCTTTGCCGTTGGCGCGTTCGCGATTGGCGCCCTGGCCATCGGGCGGCTGGCAATACGCCGCCTAGTGGTGGAGAGTGTCAAACTCAAATCGCTTGAGATTGAGGATCTCACGGTGCAGCGGCTGCACGCCGCCGAGGTGACCCTGAGCGACTCGCTCAGCCTGCCCGCAGGCGGTGTCGATGACCGGACATCCGCCTGATGACGCTTTTTTGAAGAGCGGTAGGAGGGAACAATGAATGAACCCACGGAACCGGTGCCAAGAGCCGACTTGCGCGACTCGCTGGCTGCGGAACGGACCTTCCTCGCCTGGATCCGTACCGGTTTAGCGCTGACGGGATTTGGTTTTGTCGTGGCTAGGTTCGTCCTGTACCTGCAGCAACTGCGGCCCCTCCCCTACGCTCCCGCAGGGTCGCACGGGCTGTCGTTGTGGTTTGGCATAGCGCTGGTCGCCGCGGGAGTTGTCGTCTATCTTCTCTCCGCGTGGCATCATCTTCAATTGGCTCGAAAATTGAAGGAGGGGGGACCTGTGCCTCCTCGTCCATCCGCCCCGGGCGTGTTGCTCGCGTTGTTCCTGGCCTTGGTCGGACTGGCAATGGTGATCTACCTGTTTTTCTTACGTGGTTCTCAAAACATGCATCCCACAAATAACCAGGAGGCATCCATGGCACTGGCGGCAAACAACGGAATTGTCAACATCGCGGGCCATCACTCAGTCGACGCGACCGTTGAAAAGCTGAAAGCTATTCTGCACGCGAAGGGAGTCATGCTG
>DATFQZ010000034.1:0-6259 GCA_035263765.1 Candidatus Angelobacter sp.
CTCGGTGGCGAAGAAGTTCCGCCTGACCGAACGTATGGCATTCACCGGCGGCGTCAACTTCTACAACGTGTTTAACCATCCGAACTTTTCCAACCCAGTTGCTGATATCAACAGCGGCTCGTTTGGACAGATCCTCTCCACTGTTGTTCCACCGACCAGCCCCTACGGCGCGTTCGTCGGATCCGCGGTGTCAGGACGTCTGATCCAGCTTACTGCAAAGGTCAGCTTCTAACCTTATCGGGCAAAACATCGCCCGAAAGCCAAACTCAAGAGCGGCCCACATGGGCCGCTCTTTTTTGTCTCTGCAAGAAGATTGCCCGCGGCCAGCAGAGTTTAAAATTGATCCATGGACTCCAGCGGCAAACCGCACGGCGCCGGCGCAGGCGTGAAACTCCCTATCTATCTTGACAACCACGCCACCACGCCAGTCGATCCACGCGTGCTTGAGGCCATGCTGCCGTACCTGTCTGGCAAGTTCGGCAACGCCGCCAGCCACAGCCACCAGTTCGGCTGGGAAGCATCGTCGGCGGTGGAGGAAGCGCGGCGGCAGATTGGCCGTTTGATTGGCGCTTCGCCCGCTGAAATCGTATTTACCTCCGGGGCCACGGAGAGCGATAACCTGGCCATCAAGGGCGCAGTCGAAGCCGCTGCCAATGGCGGCCGAGGTGCGCACATCATCACCGTGGTCAGCGAGCACAAAGCCGTGCTCGACACCTGCAAGCATCTCGAAAAACTCGGCAGCAGCGTTACGTATCTTTCCACCGGCTCCGACGGCCGGGTTGACCTGGATCAACTTCGCGACGCGTTTACCCCGACGACCGTTCTGGTCAGCGTGATGGCGGCGAACAACGAAACCGGCGTGCTGCAACCGATGGAGGAAATCGGCAAGCTGTGCCGCGAGCGCGATGTGCTCTTCCATTCCGACGCGGTGCAAGCCCTGGGCAAGGTGCCGCTGGACGTCAAGCAAATGAACCTGGACCTGGCCTCGCTGACTGCGCACAAGAATTACGGACCTAAGGGTTGCGGCGCGCTCTACGTCCGCACCGGCGTGCGCCTGGCTGCCATGGTGGATGGCGGTGGGCACGAACATGGGATGCGATCCGGCACGCTCAACGTCCCGGGCATCGTGGGCTTTGGCAAGGCCTGCGAGGTTTCGCTTGCGGAGATGCCGGAAGAAAGCTGTCGCATCGCCGGGCTGCGCAACCGCCTGCGCGACCGGCTGGTGGCCGAGCTCAACGATGGGCTCGGCGTTCTTGTGAATGGCAGTATGGAACACCGCCTGCCCGGCAACCTGAACATCAGCTTCTGCGGCGTGGAAGGTGAAACTCTGATGACCGCGCTCAAGGACATCGCGGTTTCCGGTGGCTCGGCCTGCCACTCCGACAAGGTGGAACCCTCGCACGTACTGAAGGCCCTTGGCTTGAGCGACGACGACGCTTCGAGCGCCATCCGCTTCGGCCTGGGGCGCTTCAACACCGAGGCGGAGATTGATTATGTTGCTGGACGTGTGGTGGAAGCGGTCAGGAGCCTGCGCGAGCTTTCGGTGAGCAGCTAGCAACTAGCAATTGGCGACTAGCTCAGCTAAAGCCGGCGTCCGCTTCGTGCACTCGCAATTGAGTATTTCGCACTCGGTTTAGCTGGGCTAATTGCTAGCTGCCAGTTGCTAATTGCTTCTCCACCACTGCATCCCGCAGAAAACGCGCCGCCTCCTCCGGCGGGGTAGGGTTGATGTAGAACCCCGTGCCCCATTCAAAGCCCGCGGTCTTGGTAAGCTTGGGGATGATCTCGATGTGCCAGTGGTAGAAGTCGTCAGTGTCCTCCTGGACCGGCGAGCTGTGCAGCACCAGATTGTAGGGCGGGTTGTCGAGCACCCGTACGATCTTGTTCAGAATCTCCTGCAGCATGCGCGCCAGGTTTTCATAGGTATTCGGCGGCGCATTCTCAAAGGCCGCTTCGTGGTGTTTGGGAAGAATCCACGTCTCGAAGGGAAAGCGCGGGGCGTAGGGACATAGCGCCACAAAGTCCGGGTTCTCGGCGGCCACGCGAACGCGGGTCTCGTTTTCCTGGCGCAGGATGTCGCAGAAAATGCAGCGCTCTTTGTTGGCGAAGTAGCGCTTGGCTCCTTCCAGTTCTTCCAGCACCTGCTTGGGCAGGATGGGCAGCGCGATCAACTGCGAATGCGGGTGCTCGAGGGACGCGCCGGCGGCTTCGCCGTGGTTCTTGAAAACCAGAATGTACTTGAAGCGGCGGTCGCGCTTGAGATCGAGGATACGCTCGCGGAAAGCCCACAACACATTCTCAGCGCGCTTGAGAGGCATGCTGGCCAGTGTCTCCATGTGATCGGGAGTCTCGATCACCACTTCGTGAGCGCCGATACCGTTCATCCGGTCGAACATCCCCTCCGCCTGGCGGTCGAGCTCGCCTTCGATGCCGAGGGCAGGAAATTTGTTGGGAATCACCCGCAGGTTCCAGACACCGTTGCCCGGCTGGCCGTCTTTAGCCGCGCGATACGCCATGATCTCCGGCGGTGTTTTGTCCTCGTGGCCGGGGCAGAACGGACAGAACGCTGCCCCTCTTACCACGGAGCGTTCGCGGGAGAAATCGCCGGGACGGCGGGCACGATCCGTGGAGATGATTACCCAACGCCCCGTCACCGGATCTTTGCGCAGCTCAGGCACAAGTTTCTATCTTAAATGATCTCGTTTTAGCCGCGAGAAAGGCACTCAGCCATCAGCCATCAGCATTCAGGCCCGCGCGACCGTCGTCGCCTAAAACAGCATTTGGGGCGCGGAGGCAGTTCAGGGCTGACTGCTGAGAGCTACGCCAGCGGGAAGGCGTTCTTAAACAGCTGGATTTCCGCCTGGCTCCCCACCTCAAAATAGATGCTGACAATGTCGAAGCGGAACGGCGGATTGCCGCCGATTTTGCGCAGAAACTCGCGTGCCACGTGGGAGAGGTCGTGCTGCTTCTCGCTGTCCACCGCGGCTTCCGCAGGCTGAACCACGCGGGTGGTGCGGGTCTTGACTTCGATAAAGCAAAGCACCTCGCTATCCCAGCCGACCAGGTCCAACTCGCCGCGACTGCGCGGGCTGCGATAGTTGCGCGCGATCATCACGTAGCCCAGCTGCCGCAGATGGAAGTAAGCCTCTTCTTCGCCACGACGTCCAGTGCGCAGATGCTCCGGACCCGCAGCCTTGCGGGGCAGAACATTGGCGAGAGAGTCGACCGTGCGGATCGTGAGGCGGGTGAGGCGTCCTGATCGAACCATAAAGAGCAGCCGCGAATCAACGCGAATGAACACGAATCATAACAAAATCCCATCTTCGATTCGCGCGCCTTCGCGTCAATTCGCGGCTTTGTCTTACTTTTCCCTCTCGACGATCCCAACGCATTCTTCCAGCACATCGAGAGCGATGTCCGCCTGTTCCTTGGTCACGATCAGCGGCGGAGCAAAGCGGATGGAATTTTCGCCGGCGCCCAGAAACAGGATGCCGCGCTCAAACGCCAGCTCGACGATGCGCTCGCGTTCGTCGTGGGCCTTGGCGCGGGTCTTCTTGTCTTTCACGATCTCGATGCCGATCATCAGCCCTTGCCCGCGAACGTCGCCGACCATCGGGTGCGTGTGGAGCCAGGTCTTGAGCCGCTCGAGAACGTGTTCGCCCACCTCCCCAGCGTTGTGGATGCCCTCGCGCTCCAGCACGTTCATGGTAGCCAGCGCAGCCTCAATGCAGACCGGGTTACCGCCGAAGGTGGAGGCGTGTGAACCAGGGACCCAATCCATGATCTCAGCTTTAGTGAGCGTGATGCCTAGCGGCATGCCGGAAGCGATGCCCTTGGCGATGGTGACGATGTCCGGCTCCACGCCAGTGTGCTCTATGGCCCACCACTTGCCCGTGCGTCCGGCGCCGCACTGCACTTCGTCGGCCACCAGCAGAATGCCGTGCTGATCGCAAATGCGGCGCAGCTCCTGCATGAACTCGTTCGGGGCTGGCACGTATCCGCCTTCGCCCTGGACAGGCTCGATGAAAATCGCGGCGCATTCCTCGGGCGGCATGATGGTCTTGAACACGTGGTCTTCAATAAAACTCACGCACTCCTTGATGTGCTGTGCTTCACTCAAGCCTTCCGGCCGGCGATAGAGATACGGATAGGGCACATGGGCCACACCCGGCACCAGCGGGAAGAAACGCCGGCGCTGCTGCACTTTTGACGCCGTCAGCGAGAGCGAGCCCATGGTGCGCCCGTGAAACGCTCCGTAGAACGCGATGATGCCCTGGCGTTTCGTGTGGTACCGCGCCAGTTTCATGGCAGCTTCCACGGCTTCCGTGCCGGAGTTGCCGTAGTAGACGCGCACCGGGCCGGACATGGGAGCAATCTTCTTGAGACGCTCGGCCAGCGTGATCATATTCTCGTAGTAGAAATCGGTGCCGGACATGTGGATCAGCTCTGCCGCTTGTTGCTGGATGGCAGCGACCACTTCCGGGTGGCAGTGTCCGGTGGAGACCACGGCGATCCCTGAAGAGAAGTCCAGGAACTCGTTGCCATCCACGTCTTCAATCACCACGCCGCGGCCGCGCTTGGCCACCAACGGGTAGGATCGCGTGTAGGAAGGTGAAATGTAGCGGGCATCGCCTTCCAGAACTTTTTGGGCCTTGGGCCCGGGCAGTTTGGTCCGGATGTTGGGACCGGCGGAAATGGTGTGCGTTGGCATGTTCATCCTCTTTTCAATTCTGTTGCGGGTTAAGGCGTTCCAGCCTGAAGGTCAGGCGGAGCAAAAACAGGGGAGAAAAGAGGAATTAGTCGCCGGCGAAGAGATTGGCGCGGGCGTGCGCCGGCAACACGGCCAGATAGCGCCGCGGGCAGACCAGGAAGTCCACCCAGCAGTCGAGCGACCGCTCAGGCACACACAGAAACCAAGATGTGCGGCTGACACTCACGACTCGTATTATATCGCGAAACCCCGCTGTCCTTTCGCCGTTACCTTGGTGCCATTCACTGCCTGAATTTCCCCGCTCGGGGTTTTTTCGCATCGCGGCGCGATCCGATGGCGTCTGATGGTAGTACTCCCCGGTTTACTCCATGACAGCCGCCGAACATGAGCAGCATCGCCTGCGCGTCCTCATCTCTTTTGCGCTGGTCTATGTGCTGTGGGGTGGGACCTACCTCGCCATGCGCGTGGCCGTGCGCGAGATTCCGCCTTACGTCATCGGCTCCGTGCGTTACATCATCTCGGGGTTGGTCATGCTGGCCTGGTGCGCGCTTACGGGAAAGAAGGTCCGCATCACCCGCCAGGACTTCGTACGCCTCCTGACCATCGGCGTGCTGCTGCTCTCGCTGGCCAATATCGGCGTCATGTGGGCGGAAGTATACGTCCCCAGCGGCCTGACCGCGCTGATTGTGGCCTTCGTGCCCATCTGGGTAGCGGTGCTCGAAGCCTGGGTGTTCCGTGTAGGCGGCATGCCCGCCCGCGGCGCCATCGGGCTGGGCTTGGGGGTCGCCGGCATAGGCGTGCTTCTATGGCCTAAAATCGCCTCCGGCACCCACTTAGGACGGCTGGAGCTCTTTGGCGCGGGAATTTTGTGCCTGGCTTCGCTGAGCTGGGCGCTGGGCTCCATTCTTTCGCATCGCTGGACGCTGAACGTAGGGGTATTGTCATCTGTCGCCTGGCAGATGACGCTCGGCGGCGCTGTCAGTACTGTGGTCGCTCTTGTCTCAGGACAGTTTCCCAAAGCCCACTGGACCGCCCCGGGCTTGTGGGCTGTGGCGTTCCTGGTGGTCTGCGGATCGTGGATCGGATTTACATGCTACATATGGCTGCTGGAGCACGTGCCTCCGCCCAAAGTTGCGACGTACGCTTACGCTAACCCGATCGTGGCCGTACTGCTGGGCTGGCTGCTGCTCAACGAACGCATTGACGTCTTCATGATTGTAGGGACGGTGGTCATCGTAGCCGCTGTGGCCCTGGTCTCGACGGCCAAATTGAAGCGAGTCAGCGCCACCGGAGCCACTGAAAGCGCCGAGTTGCCCGCGGTGAATGTGGCTGCGGATTAAAGCAATTGGCAAATAGCAATTAGCAGCTGAAGTCGTGGCTTAGCAGAGGCTATTTGCCAACTGCTAACTGCTAATTGCTAATTGCAGCTGCTCACTTCCTCTTCCACCTAATCCCGTCCTTCGTGTCTTCCACGACGATGCCGGCGTCGGTGAGTTGTTTACGAATAGCATCGGCGCGGGCGAAGTCGCGGGCTTTTTTGGCGGCGTT
>DATFQZ010000035.1:0-13635 GCA_035263765.1 Candidatus Angelobacter sp.
TGGTTGAACACCGGCAGCACCGGCCAGGAGCCCAGCTCCACAATGGCGGCGGTACCCTTGGGCAGGACGCGCGGCAGATTGTCTGTAATGCCCCCGCCGGTGATGTGAGCCATGGCATTCACCACTTCGGCGTCGATCAACTTGCGCAACACGGGCCAGTAGCTCTTGTGGCACTTCATCAACTCCGCGCCGGCCTTGCCGTGGAGGTCGTTGATGTACGTCTCCGGCGTGTATCCGGCAACCTCGAAGAACAGCTTGCGCGCCAGGGAATAGCCGTTGGTATGCAAGCCGTTGGAGGGCAGCCCGATCAGCACGTCGCCGGGCTTTACTTTGGCCCCTGTGATGATCTTGTTCTTGTCGGCAATGCCCACGATGAACCCGGCCAGATCGTACTCGCCTTTGGGATAAAACCCCGGCATCTCCGCGGTTTCACCGCCGATCAGCGCGCAGCCGTTGTGACGGCATGCTTCCGCAATGCCTTCCACGATCTTCTCTGCCACGTCCGGCTCGAGCGCGCCCGTGGCCAGATAATCCATAAAGAACAGGGGCGCCGCGCCCTGCACGGCGATGTCGTTGACGCAGTGGTTGACCAGGTCGCCGCCCACGGTATGATGCAACTCCATCATGAAGGCAACCTTGAGCTTGGTTCCAACGCCGTCTACGCTCGAAACCAGCACCGGTTCGTGAAATTTCTTGCGGTCGATGGCGAACATGCCGCCGAATCCGCCAATCTCGCTGACCACCCCTTTGGTGAACGTGCGGTGAGCAAGATACTTGATGCGCTGCTTAGCGCGGTCGGCGCGGTCGATGTTGACGCCGCTGTCAGCATAGGTAATGGAGTTCTTTTTCAATCCAGAGTCCGTCGTTGGGCGAGGTTTAGCAGGCTGAAGGCCTATTCTAGCGCATTACCGGGCATGTTCACTTGGTGATGGGCGTCGACTCGCGGCTTCCATCCAAGTCCTTCCCCACGGAATCGAGCACGCCGTTGATGAACTGCACTGACTCCGGCGCGGAGAACCGGCGCGCGATCTCCAGGGCCTCATTGATCACCACCGGGCGCGGCGTGGAACGAAACCCCAGGAACTCAGCCACTCCCGTGCGCAGGACGTTCCGATCCACTGCCGCCATGCGCTCCATGCGCCAGTTCTGCGCATGTTTCTGAATCAGGCCGTCGATTTCCTGGTGGCGGTCAACGGCGAGGTTGAAAAGGTCATCGGCGAAGCCGCGCGTCTCAGCGTCTGTCTCAGCCCGTTCTGCCCAGAAAGTCTTGCGCACGTGCTCCGGCGCCTGCTTTCCCATATCCCACTGGAAAAGCATTTGCAAACAGAGCTCGCGGGATTTGCGTCGTGTGCCCATAAAGCTGCTAGCCACTGGCTGCTAGCCACTAGCTGGAGGCCAGAAGCCAGCAGCTGGTAGCTCGTTAATTGCAGCGCTCTTTTAGCTAACCGTCTACCTTTTACTCTTGGATGCCGGCTTCTTCGCTCGCGCCTTGCCGGTTTGCCGTTTCAAACTTACCATCTCAACCGCCGACATCGCCGCTTCAAATCCTTTGTTCCCCGCCTTCAGGCCGGCCCGGTCAATCGCCTGCTCGAGTGTCTCACAGGTCAGCACACCATAGGTGTGAGGCACGCCGGTCTCCTGCGCTGATTGCCCGATTCCGCGAGTCACCTCGGCCGCAATATGCTCGTAGTGCGTGGTGTCGCCACGGATCAGGCAACCCAGGGTTACGATGGCATCGTACTTTCCGGTTTCAGCGAGCGTGCGCGCCTGCGAGGGAATCTCAAACGATCCCGGTACGCGCACGACCGCGATGTGCTCCTCGCGGCAACCGCTACGCCGCAACGCGTCGAGTGCCCCCTGCAACAAACGTTCTGTGATGAACGAGTTCCACCGCGCCACAACGATTGCAAACTTCATGCCACGCGCGTTCATGCCGCCTTCCGCAGCGCCTGACTTCTGCCGGTTCTTCTGCCAAAAGGCAATCTTCAAGCCCTTCACCGGCTCGGCCAGGATCGCGCGCGCATCCCAGTCCGTATCAAAGACATAAGGAACTGACTCGATCTTCTTCTTGGCGAGTATTCCTTGAATCGAATCCAGGTCTGTGACCTCCACCCACAAGTCCGTGTGATGGGTCGCCCGGCCATGGACCAATTCAAGATTGCCTACCGGCGCCAGAAACGCCGCGCCTTCGCTGAGAGGGTCCTTCCAGCCCTTGCCTTGCTCAAAACCCAACGCGGACAACAGCTCACGCAGCCCCGCGAACTCTTTGGCGCTGCCTACCTTGCGGACTGTGGCGATGCTTTTGATCACGGTTACTCGTACTCTGCACTCCAGTCATGCCGGCAGTCCTCGCATCTCCACGGTTTCTTGAAAATCCACAGAGGCATCGCTAAAAGCGCCGGAACTGCCGTGAGCCCGAACAAAAGGCAAAGAAGCAAAAAAGCGAGCTTCTTGGCCATTGTTTCCAAGCTTACATCTCGGGAACCACAACGCGGACATTCAGGCTGCCGGTACTCCTCACCGATCTCATCTGCCGAAAAGCTGACTGGAATCTCCTCCGACAGAAGTTCCATGGCAATCTGGACTTCGTCATCCACCACTTGCAGGCGGACACCTCCGACAGCATTGGACCAAAACCAGTCGAGACGGACAATCTCCTGATCGGCAAGGAAACACCATACGTTCTCGGAATCCAGCTTGGACTTGGCCACCAAAGCTTCGGGGAGATCACGGTACCTCCACAGCGTGACGATTTGTTCAGCCATGTGGGCTTGATTATACGGAGGCAGGCATCATTTACCTTGGAAATTCGGCTTACGCTTCTCCAGAAACGCCGTGGTGCCTTCCTTCTTGTCCTCACTGGCGGAGCAGATGCCGAACAGCGTGGCTTCCAAGAAGAGTCCGTCCTGGAGACTCATGTTGAGACCCTGATTCACAGCCTCCATGCAGTACTGAATGGCCAATGGCGCGTTAGCAATGATCTTGGCGGCGATTTCTTCCGCGCGTGAAATCAGCTTATCCGCCGGCAGGACTTCGTTCACCAAACCGATGCGGTGCGCTTCCTGAGCGGAGATCATCTCTCCCGTCAGCAGGACCTGCATGGCCAGCCCGGTTCCCACCAGACGCGGAAGCCGTTGCGTGCCGCCGTAACCGGGAATGATTCCCAGCTTCACTTCCGGTTGGCCGAGTTTGGCGTTGTCGCTGGCCAAGCGCATGGTACAAGCCATGGCGATCTCGCATCCGCCGCCGAGAGCAAAGCCGTTGATGCAGGCGATCACCGGCTTGCCCAGGTTTTCAATCAGATCCAGCACAGCCTGGCCGCGATGGGTGTAGGCTTTGGCCTCGATGGGATTGTTCTTCTGAAGCTCGTTGATATCCGCGCCGGCGACAAAGGCTTTCTCGCCGCCGCCGGTCAGAATGACGACCCGAATGTCGCGATCGGCGGCCAAGTCGGTGAAGACTTCGCGCAACTCCTCCATGGTGGCCATGTTGAGCGCGTTGAGCACCTTGGGCCGGTCGATGGTGACGTAGGCGATTTGGTTTTTTTTCTCGAGCCTGGCATTTTCTAAAGGCATGCAAACACCCTTTCGCGGCAGATTTGCGCTGACCCCGAGGATCTGATCAGCGTGAATCTGCGTTCATCAGCGGCTAGAACTTTAGTGGAGCCGGATTGGACGGATCCGCGTAATCGTAGAATCCTTTGCCCGTTTTGCGACCGTACCAACCGGCCATCACCAGACGCTTCAACAGGGGCGGCGAAGCGAAGCGGCGCTCTTTGAACTCGTCGAACATCACATGCGTGATGTAATACGTGGTATCCAGGCCGACAAAATCCAGCAGCGTGAACGGTCCCATGGGATAACCGCAGCCGAGTTTCATGGCGTTGTCGATGTCCGGGATGGAGCCCACGCCCTCTTCGTACGCGCGGATGGCATCGAGCAAATACGGCACCAGTAGCCGGTTGACGATGAAGCCTGTCTTGTCGCTGGTGCGCACCGGAACCTTGCCCAGGCTCTTCCCAAACTCAAACGCAGCTTCAAATGTGTCATCTTTCGTGGCGATGGTACGCACCACTTCCACCAGCTTCATCAGAGGCACAGGGTTGAAGAAGTGCAGGCCGACGAAACGCTCCGGCCGTTTCGTAGCCGCGGCTACTTCGGTGATAGAGATGGAAGACGTGTTGCTGGCGAAGATAGAGTCTTTCTTCACGATCCCATCGAGCGCCGCGAACATCTTCTTCTTCTCTTCGACATTTTCAATGATGGCTTCGACAACAATGTCGCACTGCGCCATCACGTTGCGGTCGGTTGTGCCCTTCAGGCGGCCACGAATGGTTTCGGCAGGTTCCTTGATCGTGCCCTTCTCCGCAAACTTGGCCAACGATTTCTCGATTCCGGCAAAGCCCTTGTCGAGAAACCTCTGCTCCTGCTCGAGCACGAGCACGTCATAACCCGCGGTCGCCGCTACCTGGGCGATACCGGAGCCCATCAGGCCGCAACCGAGGACACCGACTTTTTTGATCGTCATTTCTTTCTCCAGAGCACTCAGCAGTCAGCAATCAGCATTCAGCCCTTTGACTGCCTCCATGCCCAAAAAGCTGGCATGGCGAGCCGAGCGCGCGCGGGCCGAATGCTGAATGCTGAGTGCTGACTACTTCTGCTGCAAGTTCTCCACGATCATCGCTATCCCCTGCCCGCCGCCGATGCACGCCGTCGCCAACCCGTACTTCGCTTTGCGGCGGCGCAACTCGTAGAGCAGCGTGATCACCAGCCGCGTTCCGGTGGCGCCCAGAGGATGGCCCAGAGCGATGGCGCCCCCGTTGACGTTGACCTTGCTGCGGTCGAGGCCGAGCTCTTTCTCGACGGCGAGATACTGTCCCGCGAAGGCTTCGTTGACCTCAATAAGATCCATGTCCTCGAGTTTCAACCCGGCTTTCTTGAGCGCGGCGCGCGACGCCGGCACGGGTCCGCTGCCCATGATCTTCGGATCCACGCCGGCGATCCCCCAACTCACAATGCAGCCCATCGGCTTGAGCCCTCGCTTTTGCGCCTGGTCGAGAGTCATCATCACTACGGCGGCGCCACCGTCGACGATGCCGCTGGCATTTCCGGCGGTGACCGTTCCGTTCTTGCCGAACGCTGGCTTAAGTTTGGCGAGACCTTCCATGGTCGTTTCCGGACGGAGATGGTCATCTTTCTCGAACATCTCACCCGTGGGTTCGCCTTTGCGGTTCTTGAGCTCGACCGCCGTGATCTCTTCCGCTAACCGGCATGCTTTCTGGGCTTCGCCTGCCTTCTTTTGCGACTGCAGCGCGAACTCGTCCATCATCTGCCGCGTGATGCCTTGCTGCTCAGCGTAAAGCTCGGCAGTGTTGGCCATGTAGAGTCCGCAGTATGTGTCGAGCAATGCCACCATCAGCGAGTCTTCGAGCTTGCCTTCACCCAGGCCGAAGCCCCAGCGCGCGCCGCGAATCACGTGCGGTGCCTGCGACATGGATTCCATGCCGCCGGCCAGGACCACGTTGGCCTCTCCCAGCTGAATCATCTGCGCGGCGTTGACCAGCGATTGCATGCCCGAACCGCATAGGCGGTTCACTGTCAGTGCGGGCGTCTCGATGGGCAGCCCAGCTTTCAGTGCTACATGGCGCGCGCCGTAAAGCGAATCCCCTGAGGTCTGCTGAGCGTTGCCGAACACAGCGTGATCAAATTCTTTGGCGTCAACGCCGGCGCGGCGGATGGCTTCCTTACCAGCGACGGCCGCGAGTTCCATGGCGGTGAAGTCTCGCAGTTTACCGCAGTAGCGGCCCATGGGCGTGCGTGCGCCACTGACGATTGCGATATCGGTAGTTTGTGATCTCATAAGAACAACCTGTAAGAGGGATCTCAACGAACCAAGCAAACTTCTCAGTCTAACAGGGGGCGCGAAACGCCGACAACGCCGCCTACGCGGACTGTAGGTGAGCCTTTAGCACTTGGTCATTAGCCTTTAGCCAAAACCGCCTGCGCAACCCGACTCGGCTAAGTGCTAATGGTTAATTGCTAAGTGCTACTTGTGCCTTAAATCTTGTCGATCTTCGCGGCGAGGATAAAGTCGTTCTCTGTAAGACCATCAACGCTGTGGGTCCAGGTGGTGATCTCCGCTCTGCCCCAGCCCAGAAGAATGTCCGGATGATGGCCCTGCGATTCCGCCAGGTCGCCCACTTTGTTCACGAACGCTAGCGCGGCCATGAAATCGGGAAAACTAAACGTCTTGGTGATGTGGTGCTCGTTGATGGACCTCCATCCTTGTACCTGGTTCACCAGGTCTTCGAGCTCTCTGCCCTTCAGGGGAGGAACCCCGCCTCGGCACGGGACGCACGTCTTGCCGGCAAGGTCAGACATGGTAGCCACCCTTTCACAGCACCACGATTTCACTCTTGAACCAACACTCTAGGCTAACGCTAAACGGATCTCAAAACGACATTGCGTGACAGAAAAGAATGACGGCGCAAATAGAAAAGCCGCTCCGAAGAGCGGCTTGTCTTGCCGATGCGGCCGGCCTTTTCTTTGTAGAACACGGCCGTCTGGGACAAGGCCGCGTATGTATAAGCAAAATTGAAGACGAAGGATGGGGCAGTCTAGTTCAGCGCCAGCACTATTTTGTTGCCTTGAGGTGTGTATTCAAGTTCGTACTTGGCTTTCTTCGCTTTGGGTAATGAGAAATACACATAGCCGCTCACGGGCGCGGTCGTGCTGCCTTGGGGCAGGCCTTTTTCGCTGAACTCCTGTTCCATGGCAGCGATCAGCATCGGGCGGACGCGATCCCGGTCCTGACTGCTGTGTAATGCCGCTGTCTTCGCGGTAGAGGGCTTGGCGGCAATATCCTGTCCCGCAATGCGTAATGTGAAATCGTCAAGAGCAACCTGGGCAATAGAGTCCTTGGGAGGATACAACGCTACTTCCACTACCACGCAGCAGCGGTTCACGTCGGCGTAGAAAGCCTTCCGAGCCTCGCCAGCCGTTAACATCGTGGCGCCAATCGCCACACCGTTCTGCTCGGCGTGCGCACTGTACTTGTCTGGCGAGGAACGCGGAACAGTTCCCTTAGGAACATCGGAGGCCAGGGCCGTCGCGCAAATGATGAGCCCGATCGTGATCCATCTCATCTGCTTCATGGTTGCTCCTCCCTTTGATAACTCCCCCGGACTCGCATGCGTTGCGGCAGAGCCTGAACCGGAAAATGCCGGATACGGTGTCCGAAGGAAAAAGTAAGTTTCTCACGAATACCTTCAAAGAACGAGGGCCAGAACGATTTCTTGCAGGCTTTGGGGTTCAAGCCTGCCCGAAAGCCGCCAAGAGGGGAAAGCCCCTGCTCAGAGCGGCTTGGATAGCGCACGGGGTGTTCCTTGCTTCAGATAGCTACGCAGGTGGGCTAAACTTTCGCGGATGGTGGTTTCAACCGTCCGGCTGTTTCTCTTTACTTTCCCCATGAGCATGGCCCCTTGCACGGTGGCGATGCAGAAGTCGGCCAGGGATTCCGGGTTCGCACGCCGGGACAGCTTGCCGCGAGCCTTTTCCCGGACAAGGAATGCCGTCAATCTGGACTTGATCACTTCAAATATCAGGTTGAGATCCTGTCGAATGAGCTCGTCATTGTCGCTTACTTCATTGGCGATCGTTCCAAACGGGCAGCCCCGAGCCATGTTAAAACGCCGCTGCAGTTCCAGTTGTGCCAGGAACCAGCGTTCCATATCGCGCCAGGAATCGATCTCATAGGCCACAGGCGCGGTGTTGCGATTGATCTCATCTAAATACGTCTGCAGTACTTCGTGAACCAACCCCGCCTTGCTTTTGAAGTAGTGATAAAACTGGCCTTTTCCAGTGCGCGAGGCATCAATGATCTCGTCGGGACTGGTGGCGCGGGCGCCTTTTTGGTGAAAAAGATCGGCGGCTGTCCGGATGATGCGCGCGCGGGTCTCCGCGCTCCTCTTGAAGCGTGCGGTCACTTTTAACATTGTACGTATAGGTACACAAACTGCAAGCAAAACCACTCACACTGCTACAAAACTCGATTGCATTTTGTACTTGTATTCTGTTGAGGGCTTAATTACTACTCTAGGTGTCTTGTCGATGAGGCTTAATTTGGCTGCAGATTGATGGTCTGAAGCCTGGTAATGCGAGCGCCGATATTGTACCGGAGCGTTCCGGGAACCGGTGAAGGATTACTGAGCAAGGAGAAATACATGACCGGAATGGAACGGATCATACTGGTGACAGGAGCCACAGGCCGGCAGGGGGGAGCGGTAGTCCGGCACCTGTTGCCGAAGAGATGGAAGTTGCGAGCCCTGACTCGCACACCCGGCAGTGGCCAGGCACAGGCTCTCGAACGACAAGGCGTCGAAGTCGTTCAGGGAGACCTGGAAGACCCAGGCTCCGTTGCGCGGGCTGCTGCAGGTGTATATGGGATTTACAGCGTTCAGGATTTTTGGTCCGTCGGCGCGCGGCGTGAAGTGCAACAAGGGAAGAATGTAGCCGATGCAGCGAAACAAGCGGGGGTGGCACATTTCGTTTACAGCTCAGTAGGCGGAGCGGAGCGCAACACCGGCATCCCGCACTGGGAAAGCAAGTGGCAGGTCGAGAACTACATCCGATCACGGGGACTGCCTGCCACGATGCTCCGTCCGGCTGCCTTCATGGAGATGTATTACATCGATCAAGTCGAAGTCGGGATTCTGAAGGGGAAGCTGGTAGATCCCATCCGTGGTGACAAGGCATACCAAACGATCGCTACAGACGACATCGGCGCGTTTGCGGCTCTGGCTTTCGAGCGGCCGAGCGAGTTCATCGGCAAAGAGCTGGAAATCGCTGGAAGTGAGCTGACAAACATCGAAGCCGCGAAGGTCTTCAGTCGCGTGCTGGGAAAGCCTGTGAAATTTCAGAAGCTTCCCTTACCGCTGGTCCGAGTGGTTCTGGGAAGCGAATTCTATACGATGTTTCGATGGTTCAACGACTCGGGATTCAAGGCCGACATTGCGGGGCTTCGCCGGCAATATCCGGAAGTTCATCTTCACGGGCTCGAAGAATGGTTGCGCAAGGAAGGATGGCAGAAAAGGGCACGTCACATGCGTGCGCCAAAGGAGTAACCAGGAAAGATGACCCTTAATCACATCCATCTGACGGTTCGCGATCTCTCCGCAGCGGTCGCTTGGTTTGAAAAAATCTTGGATGTTTCGGCGGGCTTTCAGAATGAGCGGATGGCAACGTTCTCGTTCAACTCTTTTACATTGATTTTTGATGCGTCAGACCATGACGTATCGGCAACCGTGGGATTTGAAAGCGGCGATTGCGACCGCGACTTCCAGGCGGTCATCGAACGTGGAGCAATCTCCCTGGAAGCACCGGCCAACAGAGATTGGGGAGTCAGAACGGCATACTTTAAAGGGCCGGGCGGCTTGAAGTTTGAGATCGAGGGACCAATTTCAGAAGGTTGAAGCCCATTCGCGTCGAGCTTTCCTGGTCACGAGCTGGCCTGTGATGCAGACAGCTCTTTCCCGGGCCTGCGTGGGTTTTCGAGTAACACTGCAGCGGCCGACGCAAAATGCAGACCGTCAACAGCAAAGCCGCTCCGAAGAGCGGCTCGGTTTTTCTCTGCGGACGCTAATTACTTGAAAAACGTTGTGGCCTGAGCCAGCCGTTTGTTGACTTCATCCCAGTTCACGACGTTCCACCAGGCTTTCAGGTAATCGGCGCGGCGATTCTGGTACTTGAGATAGTAAGCGTGTTCCCAAACGTCATTGCCTAGCACGGGGAATTCGCCGTTGGACATCGGGTTGTCCTGGTTGGGCGTGGACGTGATTTTGAAGTCTCCAGCCCGGGTGCGGACGAGCCATGCCCAGCCGCTGCCGAACTGGCCCAATCCCGCCTTCTCAAAA
The DNA here is from genome assembly GCA_035263765.1 of Candidatus Angelobacter sp. Lineage (GTDB taxonomy): Bacteria > Acidobacteriota > Terriglobia > Terriglobales > Acidobacteriaceae > Angelobacter. Next base: position 9,911 of record DATFQZ010000035.1, read on the forward strand.
GCCTCCTTGAACTTATCAAAGCCGCCAAATGCCTTGTTAATGGCGTCGCCAATATCGCCCGAAGGACTGCCCCCTTTGGGCCCCATGATCTGCCAGAACATGGAGTGGTTCACGTGGCCGCCGCCGTTGTTGCGCACGGCGGTGCGAATGTCCTCGGGCACAACGCTCAAGTTGCGGACCAGCTCTTCCGCGCTCTTCTTCTCCAACTCGGGATGTTTTGCGACTGCGGCGTTCAGGTTGGTGACATAAGCCGCGTGATGTTTGTCGTGGTGCAGGTGCATGGTTTGCTCATCGATGTGAGGCTCGAGAGCGTTGTACGCATACGGCAACGGGGGGACTTCGTAAGCCATTTCGATCACCTTTCTTTGTCAGAATCTAGCAATCAGCATTCAGCAATCAGCATTCAGCCCCTGAACTTGTCTCCGCGCCAAGAAAGCTGCTGAAGGGACCTAACCGGGGCCGCGGGCCGAATGCTGAGTGCTGACTGCTGAGTGCTACCGTCAAAACGCCGCGAAGGCCAGCTCCAGCAGCGTCTTTTGCTCCATCTCATGCGCCGCGTGCGAACCGGTGGACGGGCTGGATGACGGCGAGCGCTTTACCGAACGCAGGGGGCCGCCGCGCGTCAGGCGCTCCAACTGCGGAGCCAGATAGTTCAACGCGCCCATGTTAGCCGGCTCTTCCTGCACCCACAAGAACTCGCGGGCGTTGGCATGCTGTGCTAGCGCCGCCTCCAGCTCCGCTTCTGGCAGTGGATGAAGCTGTTCCAGGAAGATGATGGCGGTTTTCGTATCGCCGCGGCGCTTGCGCTCGCGGCGCAACTCGTGGCCAATCTTCCCGGTGCAGAGAATAATACGCTCTCCGCTCGAGATCTCGGGATCCTGAATCACAGTCTGGAAGCTTCCCCGGCTCAGTTCGCTTAATGGGCTGGCCGCATCCGGATGGCGTAACATGCCTTTCGGCGTAAAGACGATCAGAGGCTTGCGCCAGCCGCGCAGCGCCTGCCGCCGCAGCAGATGGAAATACTGGCCGGCGGTCGAAGGCTGGCAGACCTGGATGTTGTCTTTGGCGGCCAGTTGCAGGTAGCGTTCGATGCGCCCGCTGGAGTGTTCCGGGCCCTGGCCTTCGTAGCCATGCGGCAAGAGCATCACCAGGCCGGAAAGCAGTCCCCACTTGTCTTCCCCAGCTACGATGAACTGGTCAATGATCACCTGGGCGCCGTTGGCAAAGTCGCCGAACTGGGCTTCCCACAGCACCAGTCCGTCAGGATAGTCACGGCTGAATCCGTACTCGAAGCCCAGCACCGCAGCTTCCGAGAGAATCGAATTGTAGGCTTCAAACCAACCTTGCTGTGATGACACATGGCTGAGCGGAATGTATTCCTCTTCGCTCTCGGTATCGATCAGCACAGAGTGGCGATGGTTGAACGTCCCGCGGCGGCTGTCCTGCCCCGAAATTCGCACAGGAATCCCTTCGCTGAGCAAAGAAGCGAACGCCAGCGCCTCGGCCATACCATAGTCCAGGGGCAGTTTGCCCGTGCCCATCTTTTCGCGCTGCTCCAGAAGCTTCTTCACTTTGGGGTGGATGGAAAAACCTTCCGGGTAGCTGGTCAGGCTCTGCGTGAGCCGGTGCAGCGTGTCTTCACCGACCGGGGTGGGAACCTCGTATTCAGGGCGGTAGCGTCCACCAAAGTATTTGTCCCAGTAGGCGGGCAGAATGCGCAGCACGGGCGATTTCTGCATGCCCGCAGCCTGGTCATACGCGGCATCAATTTTCGCGCGGAAGTCTGCCGCCATCTGGGTAGTGTCGATCTTGTGCTTGGCCGCGTAGCTTTCAAACAGCGCCGCGTGCGCGTTGATTTTCTTGTACAACAGGGGCTGGGTGATCGTTGGATCGTCAACTTCGCTGTGCCCGTGGCGCCGGTAACCGATCAGGTCAACCACCACATCGCTCGCGAATCGGTAACGATACTCGGCGGCCATCCTGGCCACGCGCAACACTGCTTCCGGATCTTCCCCATTCACGTGGAAAATCGGGATCGGCTGGCGCTTGGCCAGATCGGATGAGAAGCGCGAGGTGTGCAGCTCCGCGGGGTTGGTCGTAAAACCAATCAGGTTGTTCACGATCACGTGGATGCATCCGCCCGCGGAATAACCCTTCAGTCCTGAAAAGTTCAGCGTTTCGGCCCAGATGCCCTGGCCGGCAAAAGCGGCATCGCCGTGCAGGATGAGCGGGAGAACCTGTTTTGTTCCATCCGGGCCGGCGTGGAGCTGCTTGGCGCGGGCGCGGCCCAACGCCACCGGATCCACCGCTTCAAGATGGCTGGGGTTGGACACCAGATGCATGCGCACCGTTTGTCCGCCGCGGGTCTGATAGTCGCCGGTCGCTCCCTGGTGATATTTCACGTCTCCGCCGCCCAAGACGCTGCGCGGATCAACATCTTCAAACCCGGCAAAGACGTTCTCCGGTGGCACACCCACGATCAGCGACATGATGGTCAGCCGCCCGCGATGGCTCATGGCCAGGACAGATGTGTTGGCGCCCAGCCCAGCGGCCGTGTCCAGGACCGTATCCAGCAACGGCACCACCGCTGTGGCGCCCTCGCCGGAGTAGCGCTTCGTGCCGAGATAGCGGGTCTGGAGAATCTGCTCGAACAGGTCGGCTTGCAGCAGACGTTCCGCCAGCCAGCGGCGATCGATTTTCTGCGCCGGCGCATTCTCCATCTGCTCCTGGATCCATTCCCGGCGCTCAGGCTGCGGCAGATGCATGAACTCAGCGCCGATGGACCCGCAATAAATGCGCCGGGCGTCATTGGCAGCATCACCCGTTAATTCGCGAATCTCCGGGTACCCACCGGCGATTGGCCCGCCAAAAGGATTGAGGTCAGCGTCTACATACCCCCAACGGCGAAACGTGTCCCAAATACGCTCGCGTTCCAGGGGCTGGATTTCGCTCGATTGCAGCTCTGGACTATGAATGCTCATTCTTTCGGATTCCAACTGGAAGGGCCTGCTCGGATGAATGCGGATGCGAGTCCCCAACTAATCAGGATAACACCGGCGAAGGACACCGCGGGCGGCAGCGCTGATCAGGGCTTCACTCGCTCGAATTCGAGGCCCGTATCATTGTCGGGATCGCCAATCGTTTGGTACAAGCGGTAGGGCGGACGTCGGCTGAGAACCAACATGTCCCATGCACTGCAGGGGCCGAAGGTTTTCTTGGGCATATCAGCGGTCGCCTTCGTTTCGATAAACACATACCACGGCCAGCCGTCTGGATCACCATGGTCGTCCAGATTCCACACACCGGGACCGGAGTACGTGCATACCTGCTTATATTCTTCGGGCTCGATACTGGGGAGTGCTGAGATGATTGCAGTATGGTCGGCATGAAACGTAATCGTGATGCTCTGGTTGCCCTGGTAGCCGTGACCATATCCGAACGAACCACTGGACTTGAAGAACTTGTATGTTCCAACCAGATCGACGTCTCGGGGCTTTACCTTTGTGTAGTCCCAAAAATGAGGGTACGCCAGGGGCGAGGCGGTGCAGCCAACCAGCAGCAGCGCAATTATCAACAGGATCGTACAAATGAGGTAGGTGCGCTCTTGGCGCGGCGTGCTCACGGAAACAGTTTACTCGAGCCAAGAGGCCCAAAAAGCGAGCGTCCTGCGGCATACGCCGCAGGACGCCGAAGGCAGCCCTCCCCCAGAACTGCCTTTTACCACC
>DATFQZ010000036.1:0-2458 GCA_035263765.1 Candidatus Angelobacter sp.
AGCTTGTGGCGGCATCGCGGTACAGCAAATCGTGGGCGGGAGTGGGATCCCCCAGATAGGTCCCGAGACCAATGGAGGAGATCCACAGACCCTGCGTGTCTCGAAAATGCCCCGGCAGGCTCGCCGCAAAGCGATCGCGAAAACGCGCAGTACCTTCGCGTGTGGCATTACCTGGAATGAGCATAACTGGAGTCCCTAAGAATGTGCTTCATTCTTTGTCTTATACTGGATCGCGTTCGGAGGCAAGTAACGAAGTTGAAGATGAGGAATTGTGGAATTGTAGCGGTCGCGGTAGGGATACCGGTCGCCCGGTACCCCCCGCACAGATCCGTACGGGCGCTCCTTAGCGCATACGGCTCTTATCTCAGATGGGTAGCGGCGAACCGCTCCGTCGGCCAAGGATGTAACACACGCGGGGGAGGGAGCCAGCGAGTGGCCCACGGAACCATCCGGTCCCAGGTGCAGCGGCGGCGTTGGCTACGATGGAGCAGTTGCGTGCGCCACAGCCGAGTCAACCGAGTGCGAAAGGTCCCTAAGCTGTCGAGGTTCCCAGGTACCGCATGATAGAGGTAGTAGCCTTGCACGACCGACTTGAGCCACTCGCCCGTTTGCGCCACCGGTGCGTGCCGGCGCCGTTGGAGTTGCTGCTTGATCTCCCGCAGCCTCGCCCGCAGGCGCTTGGCGATCGTCCGGCGCTTCACGGTAAAGTACCCCTTCCGGTTCTTCCCGCTGATATGCGTGAAGCCCAGAAAGTCGAACGTTTCCGGCTTCCCTTCTCCTCTTCGCTTCCGGTCTCGTTCGGCATACCGCCCGAACTCGATCCGGCGCGTCTTGTCCGGATGCAGTTCCAACCCAAACTTCCCCAGCCGTTCCCGAAGATCCTCCAGAAAGCGGTCGGCTTCGGCTTGGACTTGGAATGCCAGGATGGTGTCATCGGCATAACGCACGACGACCACGTCTCCTTGGGCGTGTTTCGTACGCCACGCCTGCACCCAGAGGTCAAAGACATAATGCAGATAGATGTTAGCCAGCAGGGGCGAGAGCACGGCCCCTTGCGGCGTACCCATCTCTGTCTCCGACCATACGCCTTCCTCCATCACCCCGGCTTTCAGCCATTTCTGGATGAGCCGAAGTATCCGGCGGTCGGCGACGCGATGCTGTACGAACTTGAGCATCCATTCGTGGGAAATCGAATCGAAAAATCCCCGGATGTCAGCGTCAAGAACGTAGTTCACCCGCTTCTGCGTGAGCGCGTACGAGAGTGCGTCCAGCGCTTGATGCTGGCTACGTCCCGGTCGAAAGCCGTACGAGAAGCCCAGAAAGTCCTCCTCATAGATTGCCTGGAGGATAGTGACCACGGCCTGTTGGACGATCTTATCCTCCAGGGCCGCGACCCCCAACGGGCGTTGCCGCCCGTCGCCTTTCGGGATGTACACCCTTCGAGAGGGCAAGGCTCGGTACGCCCCGCGGTGGACCCGGCTGTGCAGATCAGCCAGCCGACCCTCCAGCCCCGTCTCATACTCCTGCCACCTCAGGCCGTCCACCCCAGGGGCGGCTTTCCGCTTCAGAGCGTAAAAGCTGCTGCGGAGCAAATCGACGGTAAGATGGTGGAGCAAAGCGGTGAACTTCATCTCCTGGTGTTCCTTCGCGGCTTTCCGCACCCCCGCCAGCCCCTGGGACACGTGTGCCCCGCTCTGTGTCGGGTGCGTGTGAGGCGGAGGGGTGTTCTCCTTGATCAGCGGCCTTCCCTCTGCATTCTCCGCCGAGGATGTTCTCTCCTTGTTCGAATGACTCATCGGTACTATGCCGCTGTCCGACTCCTCGGAGACGTGCATACGGGCCGTCCGGCCTTAGCCTTCGCCCGTCGGCCTGCCAACTTGCGCAGGCGTCTCCGAGGTCTCCCGGTTCCCGTGCAGGAAGTGTCTAGGCGTATCTGGGGTCTACGACTACGCAGGACTGGCCCGGGACTCGCGCTATCGCCCAGGGTCATGTTGCCTTCCGCTGAGTCTGACCGCGTCGGCGTCCTGATTGCGCGTTTTCGAAGCTCGATACCCAGCCCACCTATTCCCCTTGCTTACGCTTCGCCGGTCTCCTCGCGGTGGCCGACGCAAAACTCGGGGCCGAGTGGATCGCTACTCCTTTCTCGTGAGGATCTTTCATCCTCTGCTTTCTGCCGGTTTATCCCGGCGCTTACCAGACTTTCGTCTCCCAAAAAGTCTGCGGCTTGTCCACGGAAGAACCGCAGAGTTCACACAAAACGCGAACTTTGCGCTACCCTCTCTTCGAAGCGTCGTTACGCATTTGCGTAGGCGGTTCGTCTTGGGCGCCTCCGCGTAGCTCGCCTCTTGCTGCTGTTGAAGACCACGCAACAGCTGTGCGATGACCAGATTGTTGACTTGCGGTCGTTCCGCAGCTAGCCTCTAGCCATTAACCACTGCTCTACAGGCCCGTGCCGCTT
>DATFQZ010000037.1:0-6470 GCA_035263765.1 Candidatus Angelobacter sp.
TTGGCCAGCTTCAACTCAGCTTGGGTAGTGACTCCTTGGCTCATTTCTCTCTACTTTGTTCTCTCTTTTTATCGGATGGATCGGTTGGCTTTCAGGTTTTACTCGTTGACCGCCTGCTCCTGGCTTTGCGATCGCAACACATGGGCGACGGCGTAAGGAACCCGGCGCGCCGGCTCCTGGAAGTTTCGCACCTGGAGGTCGCCCAAGAGTCCCAGCGCCAGCATTTGCCCGCCGAAGACGATCAGCACGGCGGCAAAGATCAGAAGCGGACCGTGATCACCCATGACCGAGGCATGATGGATGACTTTGTCAAACATCAGCCAGAGCGCGGCCGCCAGGCCGCTCATCAGCGAAAGCACACCGACGCCGCCAAACAGGTGCAGCGGACGGTACATGTATTTGAGCAGGAAGCGTATGGTGATCAGATCAAAAAAAACGCGGAAAGTGCGCGAGATGCCATAGTGCGACGCGCCTGTAGGGCGCACGATGTTTTTGATGGGAATCTCGCAGATGGAAGCTCCGTACCAGGAAGCCAGCGCTGGGATGAAGCGGTGCAACTCGCCATACAACGGCAACTGCTGGATCACTTCCCTCCTGTACGCCTTATAGGTGGTGCCGAAGTCGTGGATGTTCACGCCGCTCAGCTTAGCCATGGCCCAGTTGGCGATCCGCGAGGGGATGCGGCGCATAACGAAGTTGTCGACACGTTCCTTGCGCCAGCCGCTCACCAGGTCATAGCCCTGCTCGAGCATCTCGAGAAACTTGGGGATCTCTTCAGGATCGTGCTGGAGATCGCCATCCATGGCGATGAGGTACTCACCTTGCGCATGGGCAAAGCCCGCGGCCAAAGCTGATGTCTGGCCGAAGTTACGGCGCAGCTTCACGACGACTACGCGGCTGTCGACGGCCACGATTTCCCGCAGCAGCTTGTAGGTACGGTCCACGCTGCCGTCGTCAACAAAGACCAACTCGAAAGGATCGCCCGTAGCTTCCATGACCGCCTTCAGTCGGTCGTAGAGAGCCGTCACGCTCTCCTGCTCATTATGGAACGGGACAATAATCGAGTACTTTGGCATCAAGTGCAGATTATACCTCGGGAGATTCAGAGCTGCTCATTGGAAAATGCAAACCAAAGGCCATTTTGGGCTTGTCGTCACAGCCCGTGCTCAGGCTTTCCAGAAGCATATTTCTCGCGGATTCTAACCGTACGATCCAGTTCGTCTGACACCTCTAGAATCTTTAGTTTCAAGTCCTTGTCCAGAGTGGCGCCGGCTAGAAACTTCTGCACCTCGGCCTGGGCCTGCGGAGACTGTTGTCCCCCGATGAACGCGTTCAGCCAGCCCAGCACAAAGAAGATCTTACGTTGGCTTTTGACCTGGGGCAACGCTTCCAGCGCCCGGGAAAGATACGGCAAGGTCAGTTGCTCCTGGTTCCAGTAGTTGAAGAGCCCCAGGCTCTGTTCCACCCAATCTTCAGGCCGGGAAGCATCATGCAGATAGGCATCGAAATAGAGTTTCTTGGTCGCGGCGTCCGGGCGCGCCGCTGCCGCCATGTAAGCATACTTGCGGCCGTCGCCGGAGGGATCGCGCTTCTCTTCCGCTGCCAGCAACGCATCCGCCTCGGGATCGTTCAGCGCGACCAATCCGGTGATCATGTTCCACCGGTCCAGAGGACGCAACTCTACGCCCGGCACCACCAGCTTGCCGCTAAGCAGGTCTTTGATACGCGCGCGGGCTTTGTCGGTTTCCGCCACGCCGCGGAGAGCGCGAAACCATATGATGCGCATATCGGCTTCTTTTGAATGCAGCATCTGGTCGTAGGCCAAAGCTTCTGCTTTGGGGACGAGCCGCCCGCGGACCTCTGGGCTCTCGTAGCGATGCAGTGCCGTCGTCATCCGCCCGATGATGCTCTGCGCCAGGGCCTCGTCTCTTTCATTCGGCAGAAGTTTCAGAGCCAGCTCGATGTATTCGCTCGGATCTAGTTCAGCTTCGCGGACCGAATCCCAAAGCGAGCCCCAGAGAAGAGTGCGTTCGAAGACGTCATGGATACCGCCCAGACTTGCCATCACTGCTTTGCGGCTGCCGGGATCAAGCAGGAAACGCCCGTAGGCGTAGTCCGCGTCGTTAGCGAAGATCCACTGGGGACAGCCCTGTCCTTTGGTGGCGTCTCCGAAATTGGTTTTGGTTCCTTGCCATTCGACCCGCAATACTGATTCCGTCATCCGATAATGAAACAAGACCTGGGTGGCAACCGGCCAAGTTCCGGCTTCAGGCAGAACATTGTGTTGAGTCAAAGTGACGTGGCTTACGCCAGAGGGTTCGGCGCACGTCCACTCCACATCGAGCTGCGGCATTCCGCGTCTCTTGATGTAAGCGCTCGCCCACTCACTCAGCGACTTCTTCGAAACTCGCTCGAACGCTCCGACCAAGTCGCTCCATTCAGCATTCGCGTATGCGTGCTCTTTGAGATAGAGCCGTAGGCCGTCGCGGAAGCCATCTTCGCCTAGGACAAAAGCCAACTGCTTCAGTACACCCGGCGCTTTCGAATAGACAATCGCTCCGTAAGCTGACTTGGCGTCTTTGAGGTTAGTAATCTCTTGATAGATCGGTGTGGTCCCTTGCGTCGAATCAATGGCGTAAGCCGCGGGCTTGATGGCTTGATAGAAACGCTTCCAGACATTTTCGTTCGGCTTCAGATCGGCGAGGGCATGGTAGGCCATGTATTGCGCGAAGCCTTCTTTGAGCCACAGATCGTCAAACCAGCGCATGGTTACCAGATCGCCGAACCACTGATGCGTCAGCTCGTGCAGCAGGAGGATGTCGCGATTAAGGTGGTCGCTGTGCGTAGGCGCGGCACGAAACAAGATCGACTCTTCGCGAAGGAAAGTCGCCCCGGCATGTTCCATGCCGCCATAGGCGAAGCCGGGAATCATCACCATGTCGTACTTGGGGAACGGAAACGGCTGCGCAAAATACTTGGAGAGATACTTGATGCCGTCGGCAGTGATCTGCTGGACCTCAGGAGCTTCAGCCTCGGCTTTCTGGAGTTTCGACTGGCGCACGTAGAGGCCCGGCATCCCCGGCACATCGTGGACTTTTTTGAACGGCCCTGCCGCGAAAGCAAAGAGATACGTGCTGATGGGTTTCGTCTCGGGGAATTCCAGACGATGAATCCCGCCCCCGCCAGCGTTCGCCTCGAATGTCTCGACACCGGTTGTATTCGAGATCACTGCCCACTCGAGAGGTGCGGTCACTTCCAGACGAAATTTGGCCTTCAGGTCCGGCTGGTCAAAGCACGGAAACGCCATCTCGGCATCCATGGGAACAAAGAGCGTGTAGATGTATTCGCTGCCGTCGTCTTTGTCTTCGAAACGAGTGAACGCCTTGCCCGCGGGAGCCACCGGTGCGGTGAAATCGATGTCCACGACGTTCTCGCCCAAGCGCAGCAGCTTAGCGGGAAGTTCAATGTGTCCATTCTGGATTGTCGCCGGGGCAGCCTGGCCATTGATCGTCAGGCTTTTGACCTCGCCTTCGCGAAAATCGAGCAGTTCCGGCAAGATACCGCGAGCATACGCATTCTGCACAAAACGCAGCTCTTCGTGTCCCGCGATGAAAGGTGCTTTTGGGCTGATGCTGTACGAGAGCCGATAGCGTACATCTTGCAGTTGTTGCGCGCGCTGCCGTGCCAGATCGCGAGGAATGCCCTCCGGTGCTTGCGCCACGAGCGGCGCTGCTGCCGCCAGCAAAATTGCTAATGTTCTCAAAAATCTGGACGTCGCGCTCATAAGAACATCTCTATGATGTCACAAGCAATAATTTGCTGCGTTCAATCTTTTCGGTTTACGATACGACGCATTATTCCGGAGCATCCGATGAAGATCTCCCTGCTGTGTGCCACGCTCTTACTCGTTCTCCCTCTTTCTTACTGCCAGAAGACACCCATTCTTTTCCAGCATGTGCGCGTGTTCGACGGCAACCAAGTGATCCCAGACACTGACGTTCTCATCGAGAAGGGATTGATCAAAGAAGTCGGCGCAAACTTATCTGCGGAGAAAGCCAAGGTCATTGACGGCATGGGCAAGACGCTGCTGCCCGGATTGATCGACGCTCACGTCCACGTTTTCGGGGCCGACGCGCTGGAACAGGCGCTCATCTTCGGCGTCACTACGGAATTCGACATGATGATGCAGCCACGGCTCGAGCACCGCCTCAAAACGGAGGAAAGCGACCGCCGCGCGTCTTTCTTCTCTGCCGGATCGCCGGCTACAGTCCCCGGCGGACACGGCACCGAATACGGTTTTGAAATTCCGACCATTACCCGCGCCAAAGACGCGCAGAGTTTTGTGGACGCCCGCCTGCGCGAAGGCTCCGATTACATCAAGATCATGTATACGGCCGGTGTTAGCTTCGGCCCTCGCGGCGAACGGCCGACGCTAAGCAAGGAGACTCTAGCCGCGGTCATCGCCGCAGCCCACGAGCGCCGTCGGCTCGCCGTAGTGCACATTGGTTCGGTGGAAGGAGCCCGGGACGCCATTGAAGCCGGGGCCGACGGCCTGGCTCACATCTTCCACGGGCCTTCGTCGCCGCGTGACTTCGGACAGTTCGTGGCCGCGCATCACGCGTTTGTCATCCCGACCTTGAGTGTGCTGCACAGCGTATGCGGTCCTGATTCCGCCGGCAAGCGCCTGCTGTCGGACCCCAACCTCGCTCCTTACCTCAGCCATGAAGACATCAGCCGCTTGAAAGAGACGTTCCCTTCTGCCTCGAGCGGTCGGATCTCCTGCAAGGGCTCCACCCAGGCTATCTCGCAACTGCAAGCGGCCGGGGTGCCTATAGTCGCCGGGACCGACGCTCCCAATCCCGGCACAACCTATGGCGCCAGCTTGCACGGAGAGCTCGAACTCTACGTGGAAGCAGGCCTCACACCGACGCAAGCGCTCACCACAGCGACCTCCGCGCCTGCCGCAGCCTTCCACGTGCCAGACCGCGGGCGCATCGCGCCTGGACTCCGCGCCGATCTGCTGCTGGTCAATGGCCATCCCGACGAAGACATCAAAGCCACACGCAATATCGTGGCTGTGTACAAGGGTGGAAACGAGGTCGATCGCAAGGGCTATTACCACGGGAAATAGGAATATAAACCCCCATCAGCACTACTCTGCGTCAAGTGCTATTACTTACTAGCGAGCATGATAGCAACATACTATGTCTTTATAGTTGACACCTTAGGCTAACTTCCATAGAATCCCGCCGAACACTATACCTGTATAGGACGATCCCCTCGCGAACGGCAACAAAGCTGTCAAATTGAAAGTTTCTCTAGAGTAGTCCAGGCACCGGCCTAGTACTGACTCGTGGGAGAGGTCATGACAAACCGTGGTAGGTTTCTCTTCTCGATAGCTTGCCTCTTAGCACTTTGTCTGAGCACTGTAGCCCAAGCGGCGCCAGTCGTGAGCAGCGTCAGTCCGGCCAGCGGGACTGCGGGCACGCAGGTGACGTTCAACGGCAGCGGCTTTGGCGCAGCCCAAGGCAGCGGGAACGTCTGGTTGGGGAGCACCTACGGGAGTGTCGTGAGTTGGAGCGATACCCAGGTCGTTGCCAGCATCGCTTCCGGAGCGAAGTCGGGCACGGCGCAGATTCTACAAGATGGAGTGTGGAGCGATCCCATCAGCTTCACGGTGGCGACACCGGTCGTCAGCAGCGTAACCCCCACCAGCGGAATCGCGGGCACCCAGGTGACGTTCAACGGAACAGGCTTCGGCGCACCCCAAGGTAGCAGCAACGTGTGGTTGGGCAGCACCTACGGAACGGTTGTCAGTTGGAGCGACACGCAAGTAGTGGCGACGGTCGCTCCCGGTGCCAAGTCGGGCACAGCGCAGATTCTGCAGGGCGGTGTGTGGAGCGATCCCATCAGCTTCACCGTGGCCACTCCCGTTGTCAGCAGCGTGACGCCCACCAGTGGAGTCGCGGGTACCCAGGTGACACTCGTGGGCACAGGTTTCGGCGCAACCCAAGGTAGCGGCAACGTCTGGCTGGGCAGTACCTACGGGACAGTCGTCAGCTGGAGTGACACGCAAGTGGTCGCGACGGTTGCCGTGGGCGCCAAGTCCGGCACAGCACAGATCCTGCAAGGTGGTGTGTGGAGCGACGTCATCAACTTCAGCGTTGTCACTCCCGTCGTGAGCAGCGTCACGCCTACCAGTGGAGTGGCCGGCACCCAGGTGACCTTTGCGGGTACGGGCTTCGGCGCAAGCCAAGGCAGCGGCAATGTTTGGCTGGGTAGTACGTATGGGACGGTCGTCAGTTGGAGTGATACGCAGGTGGTCGCGACTGTGGCAGCGGGCGCGAAGTCCGGCACAGCTCAGATCTTGCAAGGCGGTGTATGGAGCGACGTCGTCAACTTCAGCGTCGTTACTCCGGTGGTCAGCAGCGTGACGCCGACCGGCGGAATCGCCGGAACGCAGGTGACGT
>DATFQZ010000038.1:0-13277 GCA_035263765.1 Candidatus Angelobacter sp.
AGCAGATTTGCGGCGTAGGCCACCGCAGCTCCGTGGTTGCCGGTGCTCGAAGCCACCACCTCGCGAATCGGCGTTCTCTGCAAGTTCTTGGACAGAGCATACAGCGCTCCCCGAACTTTGAATGACGCCGTCGGCAGGTCAGTCTCAAGCTTCAAGTACACATGCTGCCCTGTGGCTCGGCTCAGCGAATGCGCCGGCATCAATCTTGTACGGGTCAGGTAGCCAGCCAGGAACCTCTGAGCTTCGTGAATAGCAGAAAGACTTGGCCGGATCCCCTGCACGGTGGCTTGGGTGACCATTTCGCTAATTCCCCTTGTAGGCTGTCCCGATCTTCACATCTTTGAATCGGGCGGGAGCTGCGCCATGGCCGGTCCCCATGGTTTGCATGGGCTGGCCTTTGCCGCAGTTGGGCGTACCCCACAACGTCCACTGGTCGCGCGAGCAGATGGCATCCATGGAGTTCCAGAACTCGGTGGTGATCCCGGAGTACGATGGGTTCTTGAACATCCTGCCCAGCTTGCCGCCCTTGATCTCCCAGCCAATCTCGCAGCCGAACTGGAAGTTGTAACGCTTATCGTCGATCGACCAGGAGCGGTTGGTCTGCATGTAGATGCCGTCGTCGGTGCCCGCGATGAGCTGGTCGAACGTTAGCGGCTTTTCCCCCGGCAGGATGCTGATGTTGGTCATGCGGATCAGTGGAATGCGGTTCCAGCCTTCCGCGCGCATGGTTCCGTTGGAGCGTTTTTCCCCGATGGTATGCGCCGTTTCGCGCGAAGAGATGTATCCGGTGAACAGCCCCTTGGTGATGATCGGCGTGCATTGCGCCTGGACGCCTTCGTCGTCAAAAGCGAAGGTGCCCAGGCCGGGGCCGTGCTGTTCGGTAGCGTCGGCTACCACGTTCACTATGTCGCTGCCGTAGCGCAGTGAGCGCAGCTTCTCCAAAGTCAGAAACGACGTTCCCGCGAAGTTGGCTTCCATGCCCAGCACGCGGTCCAGCTCGATGGGATGGCCGATCGACTCGTGGATCTGCAAACCGAGCTGCGAGGAATCGAGCACCAGCGTCATTTTGCCTTCCGGACAACGGTCGGCCTTATGCAGCGCCACCACTTGCTCGCCGACGCGGCGCGCGTTCTCCACGAGCTGGAGCTCGTTCACCAGCTCGTAACCTTTGTTCTGGTATTGACCACCAAAGGAATTTGGATAAGACCGCTTCTGAATCTCGGTGCCGGCGAACGAGAAGACCGAGAACCCGGCGCCGGTGATGGTGCGCGTCTGATGAATGTCAGAGCCTTCGCTGGAATAGAACCACTGCTCGTAGCGGCCAAAGTTCATGCTGGCTTCCGCCAGCGTCACACCGGGAACGGCGAGTAGTTCCGCGTCAACTTTCAGAAGCAGGTCCAGGTTCTGTTCAATCGAAGTACTAAAGGGATCAATCTTCGCAGGCGTAGCCCACTCGACTTTCACGACCGGCTCCGGCGCCAGCTGCACAGGATGCTCTTTTACTGTGGCCGACGCCCGGGCGACTTCCACGGCAAGCGCCGCAGTGCGCTCCACATCCTCACGCGCCAGAGAATCGCTTGCGGCAAATCCCCAGGAATCATTGACCAGCACGCGCACGCCCATGCCCAGGGTCTCATTGCCGGAGGCGTGCCCTACCTTGCCGTTCTTGGTGGCCAGCGAGCGCTGGCGGTGGTCCACGATGCGGACATCAGCGTAGCCTGCGCCGCGCTGCGTAGCGGTGTTGAGGGCTGCATCAGCAATCTGCTTCATCTTGCACCTGGTTCCAATCATCCATCATAAGCCAAGCGGGCCTGTGATATCGCCGACATCGCGCGTCATCGCCACGACATCGCCGTCATCAGGAACAATACTGAGCTCTCTCCGGAGGCGGTTCGGATCGCCGCAAGAGAAATAAGATCGTCGGTATGGTAAGACGCCGCCTGGCCCCAGACCCGATGACGGCGATGACGGGCGATCACGGCGATGACGGCGATCTGGTAACGTTCTCTTGTGTCGCGCAAACCATCCCTCATCAAAGTCGTTAACTTGGAGGAGGGCCTGCCTACCGTTGAGCAAGCCCGGCTGCGCATGGAACACGAGCTCCAACTGGCGCGCGAAGCCGGGTACCGCGCCGTGAAGCTGGTGCACGGTTACGGTTCCAGCGGCGCAGGTGGCACGCTGCGCAACGAACTGCAAAAGGATTTACGCCAGGCCGCTCGCAACGGCAGGATCCGCGCCTTCGTCGCCGGGGAAGACTGGCGCGTTTCCAACGAAGCCACCTGGGACCTGCTCAAGCGATTCCCGGAATGGAAACATGATTCAGATTTGGGCCGCGGCAACCAGGGCATCTCAATCGTTATGCTTTGACGTCAGCCTTTGAGCTCTTCACCCTTATGGATGCCTGCACTGATTAATGCCCTTTTTGTGCAGCGATCAATAGCCAATACCGGATGTGCCAACGTGACTTGCCTACGGCTGACGGCTAAGTGCAAAGGATTCATTCAGATCCAGAGTTCTCCAGCGCAGAACGTTACGAATGTCATGCTCGCCACCCCTGGGTCGTTACCACTGTCATCTTTTCGCGGTACTGAAGTCGTACTACTCTGCCTGGAAAGGGTACATGAACTCCCGGGAGTGATTTTTAAGGAGAAGGCAATTCAATGACAGAAGCAGCGATCCAACAGGCGGATGACGCCTTCGGCAAGATGGTGTCCAGCCAGATGAGCCGGATTACGGGCGAGCTCAACCGTCTGGATACGCTGCTCAAGGCCGGCCAGGTGGATGGCCGGGTTCTGACCGAGTTTCGTGACGCGGTCAATCGTGTGCGCACCTCCGGCTGGCAAGTCCAGGTCTGGCTGGAGGGCGACGCGCGCGCTCTCGCTGTGTTGCTAATGGAAGAACGCATCCGCTCGGCGACTCGTTTGTGCCATCAACTGGCAGTAGAGATCAGCGCTGTAGGGAAGGAGTTTCTGGGGCTGGGTTCCCTGCGCGACGCTATCGGCAAGCTCGACCTGGTACTGGGGGAAACTCAATGAAGAATGCACAGATGAGCGCGATTTGGGGCAGGCGAGTGGGTCGATATGCTTGGCTGGCCGGATTTCTGCTGATTCGTACACATTACTTTCTCACCGCGATAGTGCTGCCGGCTTTCGGCTGGCGATAAAGCAGCTTAAGGCTGGGAACCTCCCTCGGCTTGGGAGGCGCCAAGCAACTCTTTATCGTGGGATGTTGACGCCTTTGCCGGCGCCAACGCGATGAGAGCTATGCCGATCAGGACAAGGATGGCCGAGCCGATCAGAAAACCGTTGCGGTCGCTGGGCATCTTGAGTCCCATCGCTGACATGACCGCGGCGTGCGCGAAGCTCGACCAAGCTGTGAAGACGATCAGGCTGCGATGTGCGGCCGGCTTACGCAGCGCAAGCAACAAGAAGACTCCGAGAGTGGCATACAGGCTCATCATCATCGTGTCCCCTGGGTCAGATTGATCCGCATGCAACACGCCCCCGATGGCGGGATAGGCGCCGGCCACAAACAGCAGCCCCACCAACAGCAACACGACCTTGAGCCCGCGTTCTCGATTCATTTGTGCCTCCTGTTGAATCACACGTAGAGAAGAAGACCCTTAGGGCTGTTCACCTTACCGGATAGCCGAATCTCGTTGAGCAGGCTCCGAACACGCTTTTATGCTTGGTGAAAGACTTTTTCCAGCCACTACCGCACCGGTGGAGGCGGGACGCCCTGCTGCAGTGTCGCCGGACCAGGGAGAGCGGCTTCAGGGACGTGCTCGAGAAACGCCGCGCAGGCGCCCGTAAACTCGCCGCGCGTAGAGTCAATCATGGTTGGGCGAATCGGAGAGTTAACCACTGCCCAAATCACCAATCCGCTCAGCATCAGGACAATGGAGACCAGAGCGATCACGCCCTGGTTCACGTTGAGACTCATGAGCACGAAGATGTCAGCGATGCCGGCGAGCGGCAATACCCATGACAGGGTGACCGCAGTACTGCGCCGTTTGGCGTGGCCAGCACACAGTTGCAGGCGCACTCTCATGGTTTTGCGGACGATCAAGGCCACGATGACATAGATGAGCGGCGACAAAAGGAGCACGTACAACGCCGGATGGTGCCAATAGTATGTCTTGTCCACCGGTTTGCCGTCCGCCGCCGCACCGCACTTGACGCACAACGGCGGCAAAACCGCCGCCTGCCCCGGCAGAGGCGCGGGGACGATCAACTTCGATCCTTGGCGCACGATCGGAGAAGGGGAAGCAGCCGGTGCGGGCGCAAATCCTGCCATGAGTCCTCTCTTCAGGCGATGGGCGATGATACTTCGGATTCGCCGGGGCAACTACAAGGAAATTTGCTCAGATGGGCGTCGGCATCGTTACTCGACCGTCGTGCCGCACCCAATAACGGTCACGGGCCAAGACCGTCGCATCGCGAGATTCGCCCAGCCACCCGTTTACTTTGTGAAAGACCGGGGTGCGGGTCCTTGGGTTGAAGGGCGATTTCTCTTTGCAAATCTAAACACCGGCAAGCGTTCTATCCTTGTTAGCCTGGACAACATACTAAGACGTAGGAAACGGTGTCTCATAGTTCACGGCAAGCACGAGCGTTCCGTTTGCCGGTTGCGGCGCGAGGACATCCGGGGAGGACGGCTAGTTAAGCCTCCGCGCCCTTATAGTTAACTCGAAATAGTTCTTGGTTTACCAAAAAGCCTCAGTTTAGTCTAATGTTCTAACCGATTTAGTCTAATGGTTCTGATCGAAAAGCGGTTCGTCGGTGAAGGGTAGGTTACAAAGCTAGCCGGCCTAACACGCTTTTCTTAGGGTGCTGCAAATCTGGTTCGTCACGGGTTTCAACTTTGCCTTGAGGAAACGGCCGCATGAAAATTCGCCATCGTCCCTTCACAACCACAGGCTTTCGCGCTCCGTTGGCGGTGCGCAGCAGAGCACGTAAGCGTACCCACGGGAACGCTATCTTCATTTTGCTTTTAGCAATTCTCCTGGGTGTTCCCGGCTACGGCCAGGTTCAGTCTAAGCCGGCTCCAGAAAAGCACCGAATTCTGGTAAAGGTCCGGCCCGAGCTCGCGCAGCAGATCGAAGCGCAGTTGCCGGCCCAGGGCCTAGCTCAGGCGATGGCCATCCGCCCTGATCACAGCGGAAGCCCCGGCGTGCAGAGTTTTCTTACCCAGTATTCGCCAAGCCGCCTCGCGCCCTTGTACCCGGGGCTGATTCGCGCCCGCCAGCAGCATGGATGGACCGACGCCGAGATTGCGGACCAGCTACGGCAGAGATTTCCTCGGCGAGCCGCGCGTCAACGTCCCGTCGCTACACCGGAGATTTCCCGGACCTATGTTATGGAGTTTCCCGGCGCGTCAGCCGGTGAAATCGCCCTGCTGGTTAAACGCCTGAAGGCCGATCCCAACGTCGAGTTTGTGGAGCCGGACCAGACGGTGAGGACTAGCCAACTTCCCAACGATCCTTTCTTGAGCAGTACGGGCACCTGGGGACAGTCTTACCAAGACCTTTGGGGTCACTACAAAATCGGCGCTCCGACAGCATGGAACACGACGCTGGGCGACAGCATCATCGTGGCGGTGGTGGATACAGGAATTGACTACAACCACCCTGATATCGCCGCCAATGTTTGGATCAATACCCAGGAGATTCCGAACAATGGGATTGACGACGACGGAAACGGCTTCATTGACGACGTCCGCGGGTGGGATTTTATAGGGGCCAACTGCGGGAGCCCCACGCAGGGCAATGATCCCATTGACCACTTTGGTCATGGCACGCACGTGGCAGGCACGATTGCCGCGGTAGGGAACAATGGCATAGGCATCATCGGAATCGCCTGGCACGCCCAGGTTATGGCGGTCAAAGGGCTCGATGACAGTGGTTGCGGGCTCGATTCGACTCTGGCGCCCGCGATCCAATACGCGGCTCACAACGGCGCAGACGTCATCAACGCGTCGTGGGGAGGCCAGGGCACTTCGCAGACTCTCGAGGACGCGATCCAGTTTGCTTACAGCCTGGGCGTGGTCTTTGTGGCGGCAGCGGGAAATTCCAGTGAAGACGCTCTTAACTTCTTCCCCGCGAATTCGCCGGAAGCCATCACTGTGGCTGCTTCGGATCCTTTCGATGGCTTCGCAAACTTTTCCAACTTCGGCAGCAAAATCGACGTGACAGCGCCCGGTGTTGACGTGCTTTCCCTGCGCGCTGCCGGCAGCCTTCTAGGACCGATTGTCGACAACGACTACACGCGCCTCAGCGGTACCAGCATGGCAACACCGCATGTCGCTGGTACGGCTGCACTCATCCTCTCGCAACATCCGACCTACGCTCCGGAAGACGTTCGCCAGGCTCTGCGCGCGTCCGCGAGCCCGATAGGGACCCCAGGCTGGGACCTACAGTTCGGCTACGGCATCGTCAACGCGACCGCGGCACTGGCTTTGCCGGGCGTGCTGGAAGCCCACATTTCATCTCCCGCGGGTGGTACGCACCTGACGTCCGCGGGTGTCATCTCCGGCACCGCTCAGGGAAACGGGTTTGATCACTACGTGCTCGAATACGGTACTGGCTTGGCGCCGACCGCCTGGGTGCAAATCGGCACCAGTAGCAGTCCCGTTGTAGCGGGAACGCTGGGAACATTCGACCCAACCGTGGTTCCGGACGGTGTCTATACCATCCGGTTGACGGTCTTCGACGCCGCCAACCGCGCATTCTCTGATCGGGTTGAACTCATTGTGGACTACGTGGCCATTACCACTCCCGTGCCGCCCGCCGTTCCAGTCACAGCGGTAGAGTTCAAGACTGGAGCGCAAATCGCCATCTCGGGCACGGCCACCGGGCCTAGTTTCAAGGTATTTCGGCTTCAGTGGGCCGAGGGTATTGCTCCCTCGACTGGCTGGGTTGCGCGCGGTATTACGCTAACAGGGGGTGGCGCATCTCCTATCAGCGCCGGACTCTTGGGCACGTGGGACACGACCGCTATCAGCAAGGCCGACTATTACACCATCCGACTCCAGGTGGACGATGCGGGTTTTACCAGCGAGTCTGACACATTGGTCTATATTGAGCCGGATCTGCTCTCGCAAAACTGGCCGCAGTCGTTGAATGCCGCACCTTATTTTGGGGCGGGGTTCTTGCCATTCGATGATGCCTCCGGGAATCCTCGGCTCGCGCTGGTGACTCCCACGTATCTGTTCTTTAACCAGCAACCGCAGTATGTGAGCTTCGCTCCCGATGGCTCCTCGGTGAGTGCCGTTAACATCCCCCAGCCGTCGTACTTGAATCCGGCAGTGGGCAGCGTTGATGGCTCCGCACCGGGGAACTTCGCAGCGGCTGAAACTACTCAAATCCAACTCTTCCATCCCGATAACACCTCCTTCACGTTCCAGAAGCCAACCGGCTTCGAGAATTACAGCATGGGAGCCGCTCAGCCGGTGCTGGAGGACGTTGATGGGAATTCGCAACTCGACGTCGTGGAATTGGGCGACCTCATCGCTAATGGCGTGGTTGGCCCAACTGCCGCCATCTTTGCCTGGCGTCCCGACGGGACAATGCTGAACTCGAACTTTCCTTTAGTCATTCCCGATCAAAACATCAACCTCGCACTCGGACTTCTTCCGCGGGTCCTCGTCGGAGACATTCAGAAGGCGGGATCGAAGCAGTTTGTCGTGCAGGAAGGTGTGTCCTCGTCCCAATTCACGTTGGGGCTGTTCGCCCACGACGGCACGCCGATACCATGGGCAGTTCCGGTTTTCTCCGGGCAGCCGCTCAGCATGGTGCTGGCCGACCTTGACCACAATGGCGCTCTCGAAACTCTGCTGGTGATGTTCGACACCTCCCTGGGCCAATTCATGCTCCATGTATTCCAGCCTGACGGAAGCGAACGCCCAGGCTGGCCGGTTACCCTGTCGTCTGCTGGTGAATTCTGTTATATGGCCGTAGGCGATCTCAACCGCGACGGCACCGAAGAGATTGTTGTGACGGTGCAAAACGTCGGTCTCTTTGTGTTCGAAGCAGACGGTACAGCTTTTCCAGGAGCATGGCCGCAAGGGTTCGTGGCCGGCCCGGTGGCCATCGCGGACATCGACGGAGACGGATTTCCCGAGATCTTGTATTCGCGCTACGACCTTTTGTTCGCGCAGGATCCGTTCCTTCCCAATCTGGCAACAACTTCAGCCGCGCAGGCGAGCGTCAACGTCCAGGTGAACCGCGATTTCCAAAGAGGAGTCGTCCAGCCTGCCGCGACGGTTACACCAGCGACCCTGCGAAACACTCTGTACATTGCGCCCGCGCTTGTGGCTTTGCGGCGTGACGCCACCGTCGCGCGATCATGGAGCCTCCTGGGAATGGGGGGTAATCAGCCTTACATCATGCCCGCCATCACCTTGGGCGACTTTAGCGGCGACGGCAAAACTGAGATCGCACTCAACTATTTCACGGTTGCGGGCGGCGGCGATAGCGGATTCCTGAACCAGGGTGTGGCCCTCGTCTTGGCCACGGGCGCGCCTTTCAACGCCGCCGTCAATGACTGGCCCATGACCTACCAAAGCCCGCACAACACCTCAGTGCAGCGCCGTGCGCTAACCATTGTCGTAAGCTCTCCGAGTGACGGGGCCACCGTTAACGGCACCGTCCCTATCACCGCGACCGTTTCCGGCAGCGTTGCCACGGTGCAATTCAAGATTGATGGTGTTGATTTCGGCGGTCCGCTCGCGACGCCTCCATTCACTGTCTCATGGGACGCAACCAAAGCTGCCGCTGGAAACCACAAGCTTGCCGCCCTGGCCACGGACACTAGCGGGCGCCCCATCGCGTCCGCGACTGTCACCGTGAACGTTGTAACCAACGCCAGTAGCACGGCCATCAGCCTCAGCACTGGCTCCAACCCTTCGACATTCGGCGACTCGTTGACCTTTACCGCCAGCGTTACGCCGAACACGGCAACCGGGAGCGCCACCTTCTTCGATGGAGCCACTGCTATTTCCGGCAGTGTACCGCTGAGCGGCGGGTCCGCATCGTTTACCACTTCGCTGCTGGGCAGCGGTGGACACACCATCACGGCGCGATACAGCGGAGATTCAAGTTTGTCCAACTCGACCTCCGCCGAGCTTCAGCAGCACGTAGATCAGGCAACACTCACCGTGACCGCGGACAATGCCAACCGGTCGTATGGCGCCGCCAACCCGGTTTTTTCGGGAAGTGTTCGCGGTGCCGTGAATGGCGACAGCTTTACAGAGAATTTTGCGACATCCGCTACGCCTAGTTCGCCGGTGGGAACTTACTCGATCGTGCCCAGCGTGACGGGCGCAGACCTTGCGAATTACACGGTCGCTCCCGTTAATGGCACGCTGACGGTAGGGAAGGCCGCCAGTGCCGGGGCGCTCGCGAGTTCGAACTCTAGTGTGAACGCCGGTAGCGCGGTCACGTTCACAGCGACCGTCACATCCACGACGACGGGGACACCCACCGGCTCAGTTCAATTTCTGGACGGGGTCACGCCGCTCAGTACAGCGGCACTCAACGCGCAGGGCGTGGCCAGCTTCAGCACGGCCGCCCTTGCCGGCGGAACCCACGCCATTACCGCACAATACGGAGGTGACGGCAATTTCAACGGATCAACCTCGGCTTTACTCTCTCAGAACATCATGGATTTCTCCCCGGCATCCTCGCCATCTTCTGGCACCGTGAGGGCCGGTGGCAGCGCGGTATTCTCGTTCACAGTGACTCCGCTGGGGGGATTCAGCCAGACCGTGAGCTTCTCTTGTTCAGGACTGCCCCCGGAGGCACAGTGCTCGTTTGCCCCACCGTCAGTAACGCCGAATGGCGCGCCGGCGACCAGCACACTCACCATCACCACGACGGCCCCGTCAGCGTCATTGGTGATGCCGCCCGGTCCGCGAAATCAAGGACCTTTGTATGCTTCGCTGTTCGCGCTGTCTGGGTTGGTTTGGATCGCAGCGATGGGCGGCGCAAAACGACGGTCAAGAAATGTCCGCTTGATCGTGAGCCTGATGATGCTGGCCGCGATCGCCGGGCTGGTGAGTTGTGGCGGCGGTGGTGGCGCCCGGGTGAGAGATCCGGGAACTCCTCCAGGAACCAGCACGATTTCCGTTACCACGTCCGCCGGGAGCACAAGCCACCCGCTTTCGGTAACGCTCAATGTAACCAACTAGTGAAGGCAGCACGACGGACCGCCTGGGCAGGCCGATCTTGATCCCTTGCGTCCAACGGCGAGAGATGCGATAAGCTTTGCTTGGGGCCGAGGTTTTGAGCCGAAAACTGCTGCTTCTCATACCCACGATGCTAGTCGTCGTAGGCACATTGGTTTTGGTCATCCGGGTGCGGTACCCCGGAAAACCTAACATCCGATTGCCTGCCAGCGAGTGCAATGCCGATCTGTGGAACCATGTAGGCGAACCGCAGAGACTGCATGTGATCGCTCCTTGCACTTCGGTCGAAGGCAGAGTCGTTTCGCTATACCGCGCATCCGATGGCGACCTGCACATTGAGCTCGATCCGTACAACAAGTCGGTCTTAAACGTTGCGAACGCGATCCACAGCAAGGGTCATCTCGTGATCGAGATCATCTGCGAACACACTCCTGACAATGCACAAGACGCACAAGCGTGCACCGGCTTCACCTCTGAAGTCGTGATTCCCCGAATTGACGACTATATTCGCGTCACCGGCTCTTACGTCACCGACCGCGAGACGGGATGGAACGAGATTCACCCGGTGACGCGAATAAGAAGGCTGATCTGAACATTCGTTCTGAGGTCACGCTGCCTTCCAAAAGAGAGTAACGGCGGCCCGTAGGCCGCCGTTCCCAACTTCCAGCTACTCGGCCATTCGTCTATCGCAAGAGGGCAAATGTATAGGTTCCTGCCGCCGGCGTGCTGCTACTCCTGCTGACGTTACAAAACTGGATGGCCACTGTATTGGCCCCTGAGACCCGCCAGCCGCCAATCGCGATGTTGGTTCCGGGGCTATGGGTTGCAAGTTGCACGCTCAGCAACACATCGCCGTTGTTGATGCCGGGAACGTTAAAGCTTTGCTCGCTGCAGCTCTGAAGGCCTACGGCGGCCGGCGTGATGGCAGCTGCGAGCTTCAGCATCTGCAGGTTATTGACGGTGGCGGCATTCACGTTGGTTACGGCCGAGCCGTTGCCGGAAAAGGACGCTGCGGTCACGCTGCCGGTGAAGGTGTTGCTGCTCGCGCCCAGCTGGGCGAAGCTCGCCGAGGTCAGGTTGTTCAGCATGGCAGCATTAACATTGCTCAAGCCGCCGCCATTGCCGATGAAGGCCGACGCGGTCATGTTGCCGTTGACCGTCTGGCTGGCGCTGAACGTGTTGGCTTGACTGCTGTAGACCACGTTTGCAGGCAACTGAGAAGCCGCCACTGAGCCCGAGATTTGACTGAAGGAATAGTCCCCGGAGCCGGAGCTGACGCTCCCGTTGCGGCCGTTAAAAGAGGTCACGCCTCCACTGGCGCCGTCACCTACCAGATTCCATGTGGCGCCTCCGGCATCGCAAATGAAGAGTTGTTGGCCGGCGGGCGCATCGGTTTTGATCAGGAGTTCCTTGCCGGCAATGCAACTGGCAGGAGTCTGCGAGCTAAGCAAAGCCCGGACCGGGAGCGTCGCGCCGGCGCCGCTGAAGTCCTGTGTGCCAGCGGTAAATGTGTTGGATGCAGCCAGCTTGGCATCTCCTGCGCTCAGACTGTTGATCGTGGTCTGCAGGTTGCTGACGTCGGACTGGCGGGCCGCGGTCTCCGCGCTGATACTGGTTGCAAGAGCAGCGTCCGCAGACTGGCGTGCCGAGCCTTCGTTGTCAATGTTGCTTTGCAACGTGGTATCGGCAGACTGGCGTGCGCTGGTTTCCGATGTCAACGCGGATGTTGTGGCCACATTCGTTGACGAGATCCCGCCGATGCTCGAAGCGTTCACGTTAAACAAGGCCGAGCCGTCCCCAGTGAATGCGCGTGCGGTGACGCCCCCCAGAACGCTTACCTCCCCGGTTTTAAAGATGGTGAATACATCCTCGACAAAGTTGTTCGCTGTGAGGATCACCGGGCCCGTGCTCTGGAACGCAGCCGCTTTATGGTTCTGGCTGTACGCGTACAACGCCGAGGGCGCACCGCCGTTGTCGTTGACCTGGAGCGGCGCCAGCAGGAACTGGCTCGAGGTGGTGTTCACCGCCACGTTCTGCAAGTTGGCTGTGGTCCCGTTGAGCGTGCCGTTGATGGTCTGATCAGCGGTAAAGGTGTTGCTTTGATTCTTATACACAACGGAGGCAGGCAATTGCGTCAAAGCCGCAGTCCCATTGAGCTGGCTGAAAGAGTAATCGCCGGCTGCCGGCAGAATGTTTCCGCTCCTTCCGTTGAAGGACAAGGCTCCGGTGTTGTTGAGCGTGATCGAACCTCCGAGCGGAACTGTACCTCCTCCGCTGAGTCCGGCTCCGGGATTCACAGCCAACGAGTTGTTGAGCAACATGGAGTTGGTCACACCGGCATTGGCGATGCTGACAGTGCCAATGGAGGTAATGGGACCGCCCACCAATCCTGGTCCCGTATTCACGGTCATCACACTGCTGCCGCCATGCTGCTCTCCGCCAAACAGGTACACCGGGTACGGACTCGTAGAGGCAGCTCCGGTCTGCAGGACGCGGCCCAGAACCTGCACATTCGACGGAAACGTAGAGCCGAGGTCGGTACACCGGCCGATCACGTTGCGGCTGATACCGACATAGTCTCCTGTGGTTACTGCGCCGTCGAACAGGCAAGGAGCAAATCCGGAGGTCGCGATATAGACCGTTCCGAAACCGCCCGCTCCGATTACGGCGATTCCCAGGGCACTCGTTGAGTTGGGATCCGTAACCGTCGCCTGGCCATTGCTGGTAAGAGTCGCGGGTGCGTTCTGAAACGTACCGGCCGTGGGATAGGCTGCCAGGAGTGCCCCAGCAGCGTACAGGTTTCCCGAAATATCCACGCTGAACACATTAGTCTGCGAAGGACCCGTGGTTCCTGTAAATATTCTCTGGACGCCGTTACCTTCCCCCCCGCCGTCAACCTGGGCATGAACGGCGACCCCATGCGGGCTTTGCGCCTCGATGGCGCCCAGAGGCCCGTCAGCATGAAGCCCAATGCCGTTCGTGCTGCTCGAGAAGACGCCAAACGTGCTGGTGCTGACGGCGTCGATGCCGTGATAGTAAGCGGTAACGCTTTCCGCGGGCGTCGTCGAGTTGCCGCCATTGACGGTGAGAGC